>NZ_RSAM01000008.1:0-181517 GCF_009377945.1 Salinivibrio sp. VYel1
GTCCGCCGCTCGACGTCCAGTAAATCCACCGAAGCTTCAATACTGCCGTTTCCGCTCGACTTGCATGTGTTAGGCCTGCCGCCAGCGTTCAATCTGAGCCATGATCAAACTCTTCAATTTAAGTTTTGGTGTTTGCTTTCCCAAAAGGAAAGACAAACGGCTCGATAAATACTGTTTTGTTCGTCTCTTACGAGACAAACGAATTGACTGTGCCGAACAACTATTAAAGTTGTCGTTTGGTCACTCAGTTCATCGAATAAATCTTTTTGTCTATTCTCAACGAGTGCCCACACAGATTGCATAGGTCAAATTGTTAAAGAGCGTGTTGACTGAGTGGTTGGCATTTCGTGACTTGCGTCTCGTTGCCCCGTCAACAGGAAGCGCAGTATAGAGATCTCAGTTTTTCCCGCAACCCCTAAACATAAAAAAAATGCGCCTTGCTACTCGTTTGTTCACAAAACAAACAAAAGTAGACAAAAGGCGCTTTTTTAGTCAGCAAGAACGGAAAGTGGCAGGTCTTCACCCGTTCTTATTTTCAATCACTCTTAGTGCGAATGCTGTTTTTCTTCCGCGCGTTCTTTAGCTCGGCAGTAACGTACAGAGCCCCACGCCATCAGCAGGAGTACAAAAGGTATCGCACCGGCTGTCCATTGTGCCCACGTATAATAGGCAAGTGTCTCTATGATGATGACATGGCCAAGGATCAATAAAGCCGCGCAGATTATCGCGACGACCATCATACTCAATTCTGATTTCATCCTTTTCCCCCTCAATGTTGTGTACGTGTTGAGTTTATCGAGGGAGACGCACGGTAGATTAGTACAGATAGTTCAGTATTCGGCTGTGACAGTTGAGTGCACAGATAAAGCTGAGATCGAGCTCGCAATCTGTGTGAGCCCCTCCAAGCTCTGACTATCATTGACCCCTTCGGCATTTTGCCTTCCCACAATCGAGACGTTCAGTCGAAAGCAGTGATTAAAGCGTCCGTCACTGGCAAATAGTGCACCCGGTGCGATTGTCACGCCATAAGGCCTGAGTGCTTGAAAGAGGTCGCGCGTATCGATGCCCTTATCGAGCATGATCCACAAAAAATAGCCGCCTGTAGGCTGACTCATCACCGTAGAGGGAGGTAAAAGTGCTTTTAGCCTTGTACGTATCATCTCATGGCGGGAAGACAATGTTTCGCGTAATCGCCGTAGGTGCGAGTCATACCCACCTTGCTTTAAATAATCGGCAATCGCCAATTGGTTAGGTGCGCCGACTGCCAAACTCGATACAGACTGGCGCTTCTCTATTTGCATCGCATAACAGCCTGCCGCTATCCAGCCAACCCGAAAACCCGGTGCGAGTTGTTTCGAAAACGAGCCACAGTGCAGCACGCTACCCTGCGTATCGTAGGCTTTAAGCGGCATCGGCCTTGTCTCTGAGAAAAACAGCTCGCCATAGACATCATCCTCTATCAATGGCACTTGATACGCAGCGAGTATGTTGACCACATCTGGCCTGCGATGCGCTGGTATCGACGCGCCCGTGGGATTATGGAAGTTGCTCATCAACCAACACGCACTGATCGAGTGAGACGCTAAGGCATGTTCCAGTGCATGGATATCGACCCCTGTTTCAGGATCAACCGCGACGGGAACGGCTTCAAGCTGTAAACGTTCGAGTGTCTGCAGCACCCCGTAGAACGCGGGGGCTTCAATAATCACCTTATCTCCTGGCTTCGTCACTGCCGCTAGAGACAGACTCAATGCCTCTATTGCCCCATTAGTAATAATGATTTCATCAATACTAACTTTAATTCCTTGGCGGAGATAACGCTGTGCAATCTGTCGACGTAGGCCGATATCGCCCGGCGGTAAAATCGTGAAGTGATCGGGATGAGAGGATTGACGCAGCACTCGCGCCATCGCGCGGCCAAGCGCTTGCATGGGAAATAACTGAGGATCAGGAAAAGCTGAACCAAATGGGTAGTACGCGCCTTTATGGCTAGCACTGATCACATCAAGCACGTCCTGGTGGGTGTCGAGCCACTGAGATTGCGCTTGTGGTCGTGCCAATGCATCCACCGCGAGCTTGTTATAATGAGGCCGCACAAAAAAGCCAGAGCGCGGACGCGCCTCAACCCAACCATCGGCTTCTAATTGCTCATAAGCTCTCATTACCGTCATTGGGCTAACGTGTTGAAGCCGACTCATCTCCCTCACCGAAGGGATCCGATCACCGACTTGCCAAACACGCTGCTGAATTTGTGTTTCGATCCAGCTGGCAATGTCTCGATAACGCATTTGCACACTACTACTCCCTGTTATTGCCCAGACGGCGATCATACCTTGGCAAGTAACAATTGACGGGATGGAATGTAGCGGAGTGTGACCTGATCAGCGCTAATCCTTACCCACAACGAAAAAAGCCCCAGTCTTTTGACTGGGACTTTTTTGGGATTTGGTGCCGAGAGAGGGACTTGAACCCTCACACCCGTTAAGGCGGCGGATTTTGAATCCGCTGCGTCTACCAATTCCGCCATCTCGGCAAGTGGGGGCAATTATACGTACCGACCTTTGGAGTGCAAGTAATAAAAATAAAAATCCGTTCGTTCGCACTATTTTTAACCAATTCAAGCCATTCAGCCACATTGGTGCTGAATTTGTCCCCAAAAGGCATCGCAAAACCGAGGTATAAGCTTACTCACTGTCTGCCGGTCTATGCTAGGCTAGCACCGAATTGAGTACTGGGGTGTGAACAATCAAATGCAAACTTCTTCTATCGCTTGCCCAACCGCAGGCTTTTTCCGGCGTTTAGCCGCTTGGCTTTATGATCTCCTCGTCGTGGCGGCTTTGCTCATGCTCGCCGGAGGGGGAATGATGGCAATACTCGCCCTAGCACAAGTGCTAGGCATGTCGATTGCCCCTTACCAAGACATCAGTGATTTCTTAACCCATCACCCGATAGTCAATCCACTTTATACTGCGTATCTGGCCTGTGTCATCGGTGGTTTTTATAGCTACTTTTGGTGTAAAGCCGGACAAACGCTGGGCATGCGCGCGTGGCGGCTTAGGTTACAAAATACCGATGGCAGCAACATTCGTCCCACTCAAGCCATTATTCGTTTGGCCACTGCCTGCTTTGGCCTCGGGAATCTGGTTGTTCTTTTCGACATTAATAACCGTGCATTTCAAGACCACTTCGCCGAATGCGACATGATTGTGCTTCCCAAGCCCACTAAGAACAAAAAAGACTAATCACCTCTCTCGGCTGGGCACCTGCTGCGTGCCCTCCCCTACCTATCGGCTCACCGTTATAAATTGATATAAGACAATAAATGGGTTGATTTCTACCTATTCATCAATCCGTTATTTTTTAGGTTTTATTCATCACACGTAAAGCGACTGATTGACTAAATAATCAAAGCTCGCACATAAACTCATCATTAACTCAGCTTTCAGCACCGTAGAGGAAGCGAGCCCAACATCATTTAATCAATAAAAAACCAAGCCACACAAAAAGAGGAAATAATAACTACGCATAAATAATAACACCACATTCAGTTTTATGGAGTTCACCTTTTTGGTGATCCATTAACCACCTCTTCTTTTGTGAGATATCACTAAGAAGTGAAAAGGGAACCACTTTTACAATGAATGCAAAGCCATGTACCACGGCATAAAAATAATAAATAACGTGAAATTAACGGAATTACCTCAATACGTGTAGCGCACTATAGATGCTAATAAGAGGTATGAGGAGAAAGTATGAGTACTCACAGTGTTCCCGAAAAAAAAGGCTGGTTATCGAACTTAAAGTTCCCGTCCGCCTATACCATTCTATTCATTCTTATCGCCGTCGTCGCCGCCCTGAGCTGGGTGGTGCCCGCCGGTCAGTATGAACGAGAGTATAATGAAGAGCTCGGTCGAGACGTTCCTATCTCAGGGACTTACGAACAGGTTGACAGTAACCCTCAAGGCATTATCGATGTCCTGCTGGCTCCCATTGACGGTTTTTACAACCACCAAACGGGTGAAGCGGCCGCCATTGATGTCTCGCTGTTCATTCTGATCATTGGTGGCTTTTTAGGGTTGGTCACCAAAACCGGTGCCATTGATGCGGGGATTGAACGCGTCACCAAGCGTCTAGAGGGACGCGAAGAGTGGATGATCCCCATTTTGATGGGCTTATTTGCCGCCGGGGGCACCATTTATGGCATGGCTGAAGAGTCCTTGCCTTTTTATACGCTACTTGTGCCTGTGATGATGGCTGCGCGCTTTGACCCTGTAGTCGCAGCGGCGACGGTACTGCTTGGGGCAGGGATCGGTACGTTAGGCTCAACCATCAACCCGTTCGCGACTGTGATTGCAGCCAATGCCGCAGGGATCCCTTTCACTGATGGTATCCTCCTGCGTCTTGCGATCTTAGTCATTGGCTGGCTTATTTGTGTTGTCTATGTCATGCGCTATGCGCGCAAAGTACAAGCCGATCAGAGCCAATCGATCGTTTATGACCAGTATGAAAGTAATAAAAAACACTTCCTGGGCGAGCACGACGACAACCAAAGCCTTGATTTTACGGCCACACGCAAAGTGATACTGACTATTTTTGCCGGTGCCTTTGCCGTGATGATATATGGTGTTTCATCTCTTGATTGGTGGATGGCAGAGATCTCAGCCGTCTTCCTGGGGGCTGCCATCATCATTGGCCTGATTGCACGCATGAGCGAAGAGGAAATCACCACCAGCTTCATTGATGGGGCGAGAGACCTACTCGGTGTGGCGCTAATCATCGGCATTGCCCGCGGGATCGTGGTGATTATGGATAAAGGCATGATTACCGACACCATCCTTAATAGTGCCGAGAGTTTAGTCAGTGGTTTGTCGTCTTTCGTCTTTATTAACGTGATGTATTGGCTGGAAGTGTTACTGTCATTCTTGGTGCCTTCTTCATCTGGCTTGGCAGTGCTCACCATGCCAATTATGGCGCCATTGGCCGACTTTGCGAACGTTGGGCGAGAATTGGTAGTAACGGCCTATCAATCGGCTTCGGGGCTCGTCAATCTCGTTACACCTACCTCCGGCGTGGTGATGGGTGGCTTGGCCATTGCCCGCGTGCCTTATGCGAAATGGATAAAATGGGTCGCGCCGTTGCTTGGCATTCTTACCATTATGATCATGGCCATGCTTAGCCTTGGTGTCATGTTATAACATCAGGCATCAACTAAGCGTAGAGCGCATTGGCTATCAAGCAGTGCGCTTTTTTATTTCTCTCACGTCCCCTGATATAACTGCACACTTCCCTACCCCGTTCACACCTCTATTACATTATTAACACAAAGCGATTTAATACCGATCGTCATCACAAATAGAAACAAAAATCGCTCTGCATTTGTTAAATATAAATACCACTAAAGATAATCATTCATTTAATGCGCATAAGGTGAAATGAAAATAAAACATAAAAGGCATAAAAAATACAAATACCCCGCTATAAACCTAGCACCATAAAAATAATGTCGTTACACACGCAATAAAAGTGACTAAGTATTAAAAACCATTTTTTAATACTGCCATAAATACCATTAACACAGGGTAAAAACCACGAAACGGAGGCAATGGCTTCAATGTGATCTAACTTCAAGTTCAACCGGCTCACCGCGTTAGAATAAATTTGTACCCAATAAAAACCTGCACTTTTTATTTCCCTTCCGATAAAAAGCCAAGCAGAGATATACGGAGAAAGAAAGATGAACAACTTCTATGTCGGCTCTGAAATTGGTCAATTACGCACCGTGATGTTGCACCGCCCCGAGCGTGCTTTAACCCACCTCACCCCCTCGAACTGTCATGACTTACTTTTCGACGATGTTCTGTCAGTTGAACGTGCGGGTGAAGAGCATGACAAATTCGCTCAAACACTGCGCGATCAGGGCGTTGAGGTGCTATTGCTGCAAAACCTGCTTGCCGAGACGCTGGATGTACCCGAAGCCAAAGCCTGGCTAATGAACCTTAAGATCTCGGACTATACCTTTGGTCCGTCATTTGCGAACGATATTCGCTGCTATCTCAATGATCTCCCTCACCACGAGCTCGCATCAATGTTCTTAGGAGGGCTGGCGTACTCCGAGCTACCGATTACCACGACCTCCATGTTACAAGCGATGCATGCCCCATCGGACTTTATCATTGACCCCCTGCCTAACCACTTATTCACACGTGATACCTCGTGCTGGTTATATGGTGGTGTGTCGATTAACCCCATGGCCAAACCGGCGCGTAAGCGTGAAACAAACCACTTGCGTGCGATCTACAAATGGCATCCTCGCTTTGCGAACGGCGACTTTATTACCTACTTTGGTGCACAAAACATCGACTACGACAATGCCACCATTGAAGGCGGCGATGTCACTGTCCTAGGGAAAGGCGTGGTATTGATTGGCATGTCTGAACGCACCACGCCACAAGGGGTGGAAAACCTCGCGTCCAGCCTGTTCAAACATGGACAAGCCAAGCAAGTAATTGCCATGGAGCTGCCAAAACATCGCTCTTGCATGCACCTAGATACCGTGATGACCCATATGCGTGAAGATACTTTCTCGGTGTACCCCGAAGTGATTCGCAAAGACATCAAATGCTGGAGTCTGACCGGTGACCGTAGCGGCCATCTCAATGTACGCGAAGAAGATTACTTCCTCACCGCCATCGAAAAAGCCCTCGATGTCGGCCCACTGAACCTGATCACTACCGGCGGCGATAGCTTCGAAGCGGAACGTGAACAGTGGAATGACGCCAACAATGTCTTGACCGTGCGCCCAGGTGTCGTCGTCGGCTACGAGCGTAACACTTATACCAATGAGAAATACGACAAAGCTGGGATCACTGTTCTATCCATTCCGGGTGATGAGCTGGGTCGCGGCCGCGGCGGCGCACGCTGCATGAGCTGCCCGATTCATCGTGATGGTATTTAATCCTCGTATGGGCTGAGCGCCTGGCTCAGCCCCCACCGACTGTAGAGAGAAAAACTATGAAAAAACCCACTGTCGTCGTGGCACTCGGAGGCAACGCCCTGCTCCGTCGAGGCGAACCTTTAGAAGCCGACATTCAACGTGCCAATATCGCCAAAGCGGCCAAAACCATTGCCGCTATCGGCGAACAATACAACGTGGTGCTCGTCCACGGTAATGGCCCTCAAGTTGGTTTACTGGCCCTGCAGGGGCTCGAATACAAATCCGTGACACCTTATCCTTTGGACGTGCTAGGTTCAGAAACCCAAGGCATGATTGGCTATATGCTGATGCAAGAGTTGCATAACTTAGCGCCAGACCAACACGTGTCTTGCATGCTGACCCAGATGACGGTCGATCCTAACGATCCTGCGTTTGCGAATCCCACCAAGCCAATAGGCCCGGTATATGACCAACAAGAGGCCGCCCAATTGGCCGAAAAATATAGCTGGGATATTAAACCGGATGGCCAATATTATCGTCGTGTTGTGCCCAGCCCACAACCTACTGGGATTGTCGAAGACGACGCTATCGCGAGCCTCATCGACCAAGGGCACTTAGTGATTTGTACGGGAGGGGGCGGTATCCCTGTGATCCAAGAAGGGACTCAGCTAAAAGGCATCGAGGCAGTCATTGATAAAGACATGTCTGCCGCCTTCCTCGCCCGTCAAATCAATGCCGATGCGCTGCTTATTTTGACCGATGCCGAAGCGGTTTACCTCGATTATGGTGAGCCAAGTCAACGCGCACTTGCCGACACAACGCCCGATGATCTCAGCCAATATCCCTTCGATGCTGGCTCTATGGGGCCAAAAATTGATGCCTCCTGCGAGTTTATTCGCCAAGGCGGCAAGCTAGTAGGTATTGGCGCCCTCGAAGATGGCCTTGCTATCTTGGCAGGCCAAGCTGGCACACGTATTCGTCCACACTCAATCAATAACAACAATATTTCTCACGGCCAGCCTACCCCTGCACAGGCCTGAGACCAATAACAAAGAGGATTGCCCACTATGGCTTTTAATCTACGCAACCGTAACTTCCTAAAATTACTGGACTTCACTCCTCGTGAGATCCAACACTTTATCGATATGGCCATTGAGCTGAAAAAAGCGAAATACAATGGCTACGAAACGCCCCGTCTAAAAGGCAAAAACATCGCCCTTATCTTTGAAAAAGCGTCAACACGCACCCGCTGTGCCTTTGAAACCGCTGTTTTTGATCAAGGCGGCCAAGTGAGCTACATCGGCCCAACGGGGTCACAAATTGGCCATAAGGAGTCGATGAAGGACACCGCACGCGTATTGGGTCGGATGTATGACGGCATTGAATACCGCGGCTTTGGCCAAGACATTGTGGAAGAGCTGGGTGAGTTCGCAGGGGTACCTGTCTGGAATGGATTAACCACAGAGTTCCACCCCACCCAAATTTTAGCTGACTTAATGACCATGCTCGAGCATGGACGCGGCAAGCAACTGCACGAAATGCGCTTTGCTTACTTAGGCGATGCCCGAAACAACATGGGGAACTCTCTGATGGTGGGTGCCGCTAAAATGGGGATGGACATCCGCTTAGTGGCTCCGAAAGCATTCTGGCCAGAAGAAGAGCTAGTCGCACAGTGTCGTGCTATCGCCGAAAAAACCGGCGCACGCATTACGCTGACCGAAGAGGTACAAGAAGGCGTGAAAGATTGTGACTTCTTGTATACCGACGTCTGGGTGTCGATGGGTGAGTCTAAAGAAGCGTGGGATGAACGCGTTGCGCTCATGAAGCCCTATCAAGTCAATATGGATGTCGTGAAAGCCACTGGCAACCCGCACGTGAAATTCATGCACTGTCTTCCTGCCTTCCACAATAACGAAACCACAGTGGGGGCAGAAATCGAAGAAAAGTATGGGTTAAAAGGCCTAGAAGTCACAGAAGATGTGTTTGAGTCAGACTGCTCAATTGTGTTTGATGAAGCAGAAAACCGTCTCCACACCATCAAAGCGGTGATGGTCGCCACCCTTGGCGATTAACGCCACCTGAGCGAGGGCGCCGAGTGGCGCCCTACTTCTCAATATTGACACCACCCAGTGACACCCATCAAAGTTTCATTTAAAAGCAACTGATAGCATATGCGATTGAATCACGCATTATTAGCTTTATGCGCTGATATTGACGTGAAATGCCGTTTATTATAAGGGGTTGCCCGTGGTTAATGATGCAATTCTATCGGTAAAAACGACCACTCCGGAGGACGATATCCTCTCTGCGTGTCGACACCTGCTGCAAACGCAAAGCTTTACCACCCAAGATGCCGTTCGCCAGCAATTGGTTCAACTCGGCTATCTTGATGTCAGCCAGTCGACCGTTTCACGCCTATTATCCAAGCTCGGGGTCGCCAAAGTACCCAATGCGCATGGACAAAAAGTCTACGCACTCAGCGGAGATATGGAGCCTGTCTACGCGGTGTCTTCTGTCGGCTCACAAATCGATGACATCACCTGTAGCCAAGCCATGGTGGTAGTGAAAACCCACCCTGGGGGCGCCCAGTTGATCGCTAGATTACTCGACTTGCACCGACATCCTTTGATCTTAGGAACGGTAGGCGGGAACGATACTGTCCTGGTCGCACCACGCCAGCTCAATGAGCTTGCCGCCTGCGAGCAAGTGGTTCGAGACCGCCTTGCCCCTGAGTAAACGGCTTTACGTGGCAAGCTAACCGTTGCAGACTATAGGTGTCGCTTTTTATAACAAAGGAACAGACAATGACCCAAGTACTGCAAACCGAGCAGGCGCCAGAAGCTATCGGTCCGTATTCGCAAGGCGTTGACCTTGGCAACATGGTGCTGACCTCAGGCCAAATCCCCGTCAACCCAGTGACTGGCCAGATCTCTCCTGAAATCACCGCACAAACACGTCAGTCTCTCGACAACGTCAAAGCGGTGGTAGAAGCTGCTGGGCTTAAAGTGAATGATATTGTTAAGCTCACCGTGTTTGTCAAAAACATGGAAGACTTTGCGGATGTCAACAAAGTGTATGGTGCGTTCTTTGATGAACACGGTGTGGAAAGCTACCCTGCTCGTTCATGCGTTGAGGTCGCACGCCTGCCCAAAGACGTTGATATCGAAATTGAAGCGATTGCGGTGCGCCAAGCCTAATTGGTAAGCGACGGCAACGAAAAGCTATTTCAGCGAAAAGCTACTTCCAGCGAAAAGCTAATGCAAAAGCGGCGCCTCCAGGCGCCGCTTTTTTATGTCGTGATGGCATAGCGCACACTTATCAACAGCGCGCCATCACATCGATACGTGATAAAACGTCAGCAAACCAAGCGGTGAAGCGCTCGGGGGCGTCCACCATCGCCTGCTTGACTTCATCTTCAGACCACCAGCGGCAGTCTGCTACCTCATCTGGGTTAGGGATCATGTCGACATGGTTGACTTCACAGGCGATGACTTGATCTAATTCATGCTCTATCAAGCCGTTATCCAACTCGGCACGGTATTCAAACCAAGGTCCCATGGTAAAATCAAGCGGGCGCGCTATCCCTAACTCTTCATACAGGCGCCGTTTTGCCGCCGCCGCAACCGGCTCATCTTGTTTGGGGTGCGAGCAGCATGTATTGGTCCACAATCCACCACTATGATACTTATCGAACGCGCGACGCTGTAGCAAGTACTCACGCTCACCCTGCTCATTGCAACGAAACAACATCACTGAGAAGGCCATGTGCAGCCATCCTTGCTGATGGGCCTCCAACTTTTCAGCGATCCCTTGAGGTTCACCGCTCGGTGAGACCAAAACCACATGGTGGCGCTGGGTTGAAGTCATAAACCTATCCTCAATTAGCGAACGCCTTGATTGCGCTCCGCCACTTCTGCATCAAGTTGTTCGAGCTTGCTTTTCATCACCTGGTGGCAATGCTTCGCGAGGTCACGGACATTGTCTTTATCGTAGCCTGTTGACGAAATTGGCGCCATCACTTCAACAATCACATGGCCGTTGTTCCAGCGGTTCGCTTTTAGGTGGTGCGTGGAGCTACATACTATGGGAATCAAGGGGACGTTCGCACCGATCGCCGCATGAAATGCGCCGGTTTTAAAGGGCAATAATCCGCGCCCGCGTGAACGTGTTCCTTCGGGAAATAACCATACGCTCAACTGTTTGGCTCGGATTTTCTCTGTGACCTGCGCAATGGTTCCCATGGCTTTACTGCGATTGGCACGATCAATCAATACATTGCCCGTGAGCCAATAGAGCTGACCAAAAATGGGGATCCATAACAGGCTTTTCTTACCCACGGTGACCGCGCCAGGCATCAACGCATTCGATAAGGTTACCATATCCCAATTGCTTTGGTGGTTGGCGATACACACGCTAGCGCCAGGCTCACGAGGTGCCCCTTCTGCGAAGCGCAGTTCAAGGCTAATCCCGAACAAACCAGAGAGGCGTCCAAACCACTTACTGATATGGTAGCAATTACGAGGGTTGCGAGGGCTTAACAAGCAATACAAACCACCAAAAACAAACAGCAAAACAGCGACAATCAATAAAGCCAGCAGTCGCACGACAAAAATCATTTCTCTCTCCAAAGAGCAGGCGTGAAAGGCGAGTCAGTATACCGATTCAGCGCAAAAATGCACCCACACCGCCCCTGGGTTCAGGGGCGGTAGCGACTTAGTGTTCGGGCAGGATTTCGATTTGATCGACGCGCTGGAGACCACGCGGCAGCATACTGCCTCGTCGACCTCGCTCGCCACGATAATGAGTGAGATCATCCGGTTTTAAGGTCAGTTTGCGCTTCCCTGCGTGCAAGGTCACCCCGGCATTGGCCGGCACCACATACAGTTGGCTTAACACCTCTTCACGTGACTTGGCGCGTGCGCCAGGAATATTAATGATCTTATTCCCTTTCCCTTTACTCAGTTGCGGAAGCTCATGGACCGGGAACACCAGCATGCGGCCTTCATTGGAAATCGCGACAATCAAATCGCTTTCCAAATCACCCACCTGGCGCGGAGGCATCACTTCGGCTTGATCTGGAACCGTCAATAAGGCTTTACCGCTGCGGTTTTTGGAGAGCATATCCGCTTGCTTGCACACAAAACCATAACCGGCGTCCGAGGCCACCAAGGTGAGCTGCCCCTCATCCGCCATTAATACATGACGAATAGACGAGCCTGGGGTGATATTAATTCGCCCGGTAATCGGCTCACCTTGGCTGCGCGCGGATGGCAAGGTGTGCGACTCTATGGCATAGCTGCGACCATCAGACCCCAGGAAAACCGCGGGTTGGTTACTTTTACCCGGTGCCGCGTCGAGGAAATTGTCGCCTGCTTTGTAATTAAGGCCAGTGGCATCCACATCATGCCCTTTGGCATGGCGGATCCACCCTTTATCTGAGAGCACCACAGTGATGGGTTCGCTGGGGACTAAGTCACGCTCGGTTAACGCTTTGGCCTCCGCTCGCTCAACCAGCGGTGAACGACGGTCGTCCCCGTATTTTTCCGCATCCGCGAGGATTTCTTTTTTGATTAAGGTATTCAAGCGACGATCTGAGCCGAGCAACTTCTCTAGCTTATCGCGCTCTTGGCTCAATTCATCTTGCTCACCACGGATCTTGATTTCCTCAAGCTTGGCTAACTGGCGTAATTTGATCTCAAGGATCGCTTCTGCCTGTTTCTCGCTCAAACCAAAACGTGCAATCAGCTCGGCTTTAGGCTCATCCTCACTGCGGATGATTTCAATTACCTCGTCAATGTTTAGGTAAGCGGCCAGTAAGCCTTCTAGAATATGCAGGCGGGCGAGGACTTTTTCTAACCGGTGCTCGAGGCGGCGTCTCACCGTCTGGCGACGGAACGTTAACCACTCAGATAAAATGCCATGTAACCCCTTAACTTGTGGGCGTCCATCAAGGCCAATCATATTAAGGTTAACGCGGTAGTTCTTCTCTAGATCGGTCGAGGCGAACAAGTGATCCATCAGTTGATCACAATCGACACGGTTAGAGCGCGGCACAATCACAATCCGGGTGGGGTTTTCATGATCCGACTCATCACGGAGATCGTCTACCATCGGCAGCTTTTTCGCCCGCATTTGATTGGCGATTTGCTCTAGCAGCTTAGCGCCCGATACTTGATGAGGCAGCGCAGTAATCACAATTTCATTGCTTTCTTTATGCCAAAGCGCGCGCATTTTGATAGAGCCCCGTCCGCTAGCATAGAGCTTTTTCAAATCTGACTTCGGCGTGATCACTTCCGCTTCGGTAGGGTAGTCAGGCCCCTGTACATGCTCCAGTACACCGTCTAAGTCCAAGCTCGGCTTATCGATCATTGCGGCCAAGGCGTTGGCAAGCTCACGCGCATTGTGTGGCGGGATATCCGTTGCCATCCCTACCGCAATCCCGGTGATCCCATTGAGGAGAATATGCGGTAAGCGTGCCGGCAAGGTTTTAGGCTCTTTCATGGTGCCATCAAAATTAGGCCCCCATTCAACCGTCCCTTGCCCGAGTTCTTGCAGCAACACTTCTGAGAAGCGTGATAAGCGTGATTCCGTGTAACGCATCGCCGCAAACGATTTAGGATCGTCAGGTGCGCCCCAGTTGCCCTGACCATCCACCAGCGGATAACGATAGGAAAACGGCTGAGCCATCAATACCATGGCCTCGTAACACGCCGAGTCGCCATGAGGATGGTATTTACCCAGTACATCCCCGACAGTACGCGCCGATTTTTTATATTTTGCCGTGGCGGATAGCCCCAGCTCTGACATCGCGTAAATGATCCGGCGCTGCACTGGCTTTAAGCCATCGCCGATAAACGGCAGTGCGCGATCCATGATGACGTACATCGAGTAATTGAGGTATGCGTCCTCAGTGAACTGGCGCAGAGCAAGTTGCTCTACCCCATCATAAGTCACCTCTGTCATGCGAATAAGATCCCGTTATAGTGATTTAGATATCGATAAGCTCGGCCATATCGCCTTTTTGCTGCAGCCAATGGCGGCGATCCTCTGCCCGTTTTTTACCCAGCAGCATATCCATCAGTTGCTGCGTCTGCTCATCATCATCAATAGTGAGCTGAACCAGGCGACGAGTATTGGGATCCATGGTGGTTTCACGCAGCTGTAACGGGTTCATTTCCCCCAAACCTTTAAAGCGTTGCACATTGATTTTGCCGCGTTTATTGCTCAAACGCTCAAGGATCCCTGCTTTTTCATCTTCATCCAAGGCATAAAAGACCTCCTTGCCACAATCAATGCGGTAAAGCGGCGGCATTGCCACATACACATGGCCAGCCTGAACCAAGGCTCTAAAGTGTTGCATAAAAAGTGCACATAGCAAGGTCGCAATATGTAAGCCATCGGAGTCCGCATCGGCGAGGATGCAGATTTTATCGTAACGAAGATTACCCAAGTCCCCAGAATCAGGGTCAATACCCAGCGCCACAGAGATATCATGTACTTCTTGGGAGGCCAAGACTTGGTCTGCGGAGACTTCCCATGTATTGAGGATCTTACCTCGAAGCGGCATCACCGCTTGAAATTCGCGATCCCGAGCCTGCTTAGCTGAGCCACCCGCTGAGTCCCCCTCGACCAAAAATAGCTCGGTACGACTTGAATCTTGCATCGCACAGTCAGTGAGTTTGCCGGGTAGCGCTGGGCCTGATGCCACTTTCTTACGCACCACCTTCTTCGCGGCACGCATGCGGCGATGGGCACTGGCAATACACACTTCCGCCAAACGCTCAGCAAGGTGTGGGCGCTCGTTCAGCCACAGGCTAAAGGCATCTTTGACCACCCCAGACACAAACGCCGCACATTGGCGAGAGGACAAGCGCTCTTTGGTTTGCCCCGCAAACTGTGGGTCTTGAATCTTAACCGACAGCACGTACGCACAGCGCTCCCAAATATCATCGGCGGTCAGCTTTACACCGCGAGGGAGAAGGTTACGGAACTCACAGAATTCACGCATCGCTTCCAGCATCCCTTGGCGCAAGCCATTTACATGCGTGCCACCTTGTGCCGTTGGGATCAGGTTGACATAGCTTTCTGTCGTTAGCTCGCCCCCTTCTGGCAACCAAATAACCGCCCAATCCGCGGCTTCGGTCTGGCCACTGAATTCGCCGATAAAAGGTGTTTCCGGCAGAACTTCATAGCCTTTGACACTGTCAGCGAGGTAGTCTTTCAACCCATCCTGGTAACACCAGGATGTGGTCTCATCGGTGTTTTTATCAGTGAGATTGACCGTCAGTCCCGGGCACAGCACTGCCTTGGCTTTTAAGATGGTTTTAAGACGGGCCAGTGAAAACTTGTCAGAATCAAAAAATTGGCCATCTGGCCAAAAGTGAACGCGCGTGCCACGGTTGCGACGACCACAGGTGCCCGTTACGGTTAAATCTTGTACTTTGTCGCCGTTTTCAAAGGCAATATCATACACTTGACCATCGCGCTTAACGGTAATCTCTACCCGATGAGACAGCGCATTCACTACGGAGATACCCACCCCGTGTAAACCACCGCTAAATTGGTAGCTTTTGTTGGAGAACTTACCGCCCGCATGCAGTTTGCATAAAATCAGCTCAACCCCAGAGACGCCCTCTTCGGGGTGAATATCAACCGGCATACCACGACCATCATCAATCACTTCCAGTGATTGGTCGGCATGGAGAATCACATCAATCTTGCTGGCATGGCCGGCTAACGCTTCATCGACACTGTTATCGATGACTTCCTGCCCAAGATGGTTAGGGCGACTGGTATCTGTGTACATACCGGGGCGTCGGCGCACGGGCTCGAGCCCATTGAGGACTTCTATCGATCCTGCGTTATAGTTTTGTTCTGTCATAATCGATTGGCTTAATAAATGTGATGACATGGTCAGCAAGGGGGATCCGCTTGTCAAGCGCGGCGCCAGATTGCCACAAGTTTCTGTGAGCTGCTATCCGTCTGCTGTGACGTAGCGGCTAAGATAGCACGAGCTTGCGTCTGTGTGCCTCTGTTTCAATGCCTCTAGCCTGATGGCGCGCTAGATACCAAGAAATTGGAGAATATCCCCACAGTAACGTTCAAAGCCGACAAAGCTATGATCGCCTCCCGGCTCAACCGTTTGTTGACTGGCACTGAATTTTGCCACTGCTTGGCGATAGTCCAGCACTTCATCACCTTCCTGTTGCAATAACCAAAATTGCTCAGGATGAGATAAGACCGGCACATCAATCTCACGCAAGGCGTTGATATCGGCAGCCTCGAGGGTGTAGCGTTCTTGGGTGTAAGGATTAACCTGTTCCCCAACATAGTCTTGCAAGAGTTCGTAAGGGCGAACCGCGGGGTTAACCAGTACAGCGGGCAGTTGATAACGCTCACTCAGCCAGGTGGCTAAAAAGCCTCCTAACGAACTTCCCACCAAACCCAACTGATGGGTTTCGCTAAAGCGCGTGATCAGTTCATTCAGTAACTGCACGGTGGGCTCAGGGTGACTGGGCAGTTGTGGCACCAACACCTCAATATCAGGACGATGCTGGGCGCAATAGTCTTGCATCTGTCTCGCCTTTAACGATTGCGGCGAGCTGTTGAAGCCATGAAGATAAAGCAACGCTGATGGCATGATTAATATCCGCTGGAGTCGAAGTCTGGCCGAAAGTGCTGACCGGTTACACGCGCCACTTGCGTTTCTACGCGCCCGTCGGCATACAGCTCAAGCCAGCGCCAACCTGGATTTTGGTTATCGAGCGCAAAGTCGTGTGAGTCTGGCATAAACTGGATACAGGTGGAGGGCGCCGCCATCACACGCGCACCTTGATAACGCACATCCAAGGCCTGATGAATATGCCCACACACCACAATTTTCGCTTGAGGATGACGCGCCATCACTTGCCAGAATGCCTCTCGGTTAGCCAATTTATGCTGATCTAACCAAGTGCTTCCTGCATCCAACGGATGGTGGTGCAGCAACACCAACGCATGGCGCTCAGGATGCGCGCTTAAGTGTGTATCCAAAAGGTTCAGTTGCGCTTGTGATAATTCGCCGTGCGGTACACCAGCCACCTGACTGTCGAGCAGCACCATTTGCCAATGCTCCCCCAACAGAACTTGCGAGCAAGAGCGAAGGGTATTTGACTGTAATACCGCGCTCATTTCTGGCTGATAATCATGATTACCCGGTAGCCAAAAGCAAGGCTGTGACCACCGGGCGATACCGTCGACAAAACGGCGATACGATAAAGCGGAGTGATCTTGAGACAGATCCCCCGTGGCAATAATGGCGTCGAAAGTCGGGTCAGTGGCACTGATGGCATCCAGCACCGCATGGTAGCTGCGAAGCGTATTGATACCCAGCAAGCTACCCTGCTCACTCGCGAACAGGTGTGTGTCGGTGATTTGCAAAAGACGAATACAATCGCCGTCGGCGTTATCTATCTGGCAAGACTGCAACGTTGAAAATACCTTTGCTGGTTTAGTTTAACGATGATTTATACATAGGATCAGACGCCACCACGCCACGGCGTAGGCAGTGGCCAAGCCAATCCGATAAAAATGCATTAACCTGATGTTTTTCGTCGCGCTGATGCATACGCGGATTCGGGTAATCATAACGTGGTTTTAAGCGTGAAATCTGCTGCGTGGTACACACTTCCGCGACCCGTGCATCGTGATACAAGCGCACTGTCAGGTTAGCACGTAAGTAATCGGGTGCGGCGCCTGGGCTCAACTGCGCAATATCCAGTAAGGTGGTATAGCGGGTTGACTCACGCACGACCAAGGCATATTCCTGCCCTTGGATATCGTATCGACACACCTGTCCCACCTCGTCACGCTTGGGCATCAAACGGACAAGTTTGGCGTAGTTGGTTTCATACAAGCGCATCATCGCTGGTAAGTCGACACGATATTCTGTTTTCACACACACCTACTGTCTATTTACTGTTTTGTTCATTATAGCTTTGACGCAAGCGACTGGCATTGAGTTCCAACCATTGCAACGCAATGATTGAGGCGGCGTTTTCAATCTCACCATCAACCACCTTTTGATAGGCGTGTTGGCGAGATAATCGATGCACCAAAATGTCTTCATTTTCACTGTCGAGGCCGTGCACGCCTTCCGCTTCCGAGGCATCAACAATTGCGACAAACACATCCAACTGTTCAGAACAACCACCAGAGCTGGATAAATAACGGGTAACACGCTCCATTTGATGCAGTAATAGCCCCGCTTCTTCCCGCGCTTCACGGTGGGCAACCTGCTCGGGGGATTGGTCTTTGTCTATCATCCCAGCCACAATTTCGAGCTGCCATGGTGTCGCGCCTGCTGCCATCGCCCCCACGCGGATTTGCTCAAGCATCACCACTTCATCACGGACGGGATCATAGGGCAAAACAGCCACCGCATGGCCACGTTCAAACAACTCCCGCACCACAGAGCCACTCCAGCCGCCTTCAAACAAGCGATGACGAAACTGATAACGCTGAATGGAAAAGAAACCTTGATAAAGCGAAGAAATATCCTCGATCACAATATCGTCGCGATCGAATTGTCCAGGCGGATAGTCTGACATGCGGGCTCCTTATCCTCGATGACACGAGCTGACGAATTGAAATGCTGAGTCACGCCTATACCCACTGGCCTGTGCCGAGCGGCAGCGCGCGTCTTTCTCGCACACCATAAACTTAACTTTTTTGATAAAAGTTACAACTATTTTTCAGTCCCATTTGCAAATTGGATAGTTTACACTCAATGTCCTAACAAATTGTCAGTTTCACGCAAGCATAATTAAGTTAAGCTAGAAGCTGTATGTTTATCGAATAGCACAGATTCAGGGATTCCATCTATGAAAAAATTGCTCCCTTTGGCGTTAAGCTTGGCACTCGGCAGCGTAAGCAGTGCAGCCCTTGCCGATGATCTCGCCCAAATTTATCAACAAGCGAAGCAAAGCGATCCCACTCTTAATCAAGCGGCCGCCGAGCGCGACGCAGCGTTTTCTGCTGTGGATGCCACTCGTGGCACCTTGCTACCGCAAATAGCCTTAAATGCGGGATACGCCATTACCCGTAATGATACCGATGACACACGCGATAACGATGTCACCACTGCCGATATCAGCTTAAGCCAACAGCTGTTCAAACGTGATAGCTGGGTCAACCTGGATATCAGTGAAATGCAGGCGCGCCAGCTAGATGCGACCTATGCCGCCCAACAGCAAGGGTTAATGCTACGTGTGGCACAAGCCTATTTTGACGTCTTGCGCGCCATGGACAAGCTTGAGTTTATTCAGGCAGAAAAAGCGGCGGTGGGCCGTCAGCTTGAGCAAACCAAGCAACGTTTTGAAGTGGGCCTTTCGGCGATTACCGATGTGCATGACGCCCAAGCGCAATACGATGCCGTACTGGCCGATGAAATTTTGGCCGAAAACGCGCTCACCAACAGCTATGAAGGCTTGCGAGAGATCACCGGCCAAGCCCCGAGAGACTTACGCGTACTGGACACTGAGCGCTTTAGTGCCAGTAACCCGCAGCAGCAACCGGCCGCACTGGTCAAAGTCGCCGAAGAGAAAAACCTCGAATTGCTCGCCAACCGCATTGCCCGTGATACCGCCAAAGAGCAGATTAAGCTGGCCAAAACCGGCCACCTGCCCACGCTGACCTTCAGCGCACAATACGGGATGACGGATGTTGATAACCAACACACGCCAGGCTCTATTGATTCCAACGAGGGGAAGGCTGCGCTCGACTTTAGCTTACCGCTCTTCACCGGCGGCAGCACCTCGGCCAATGTGGAAAAGGCGCAGCATGAGTATGTGGCCGCGTCACAAAGCCTGGAAGCCAAATACCGCAGCACGGTAAAAGATGTGCGCGCTTTCTATAACGACATCAATGCCTCAATTGGTGCGCTGCGTGCCTATGAGCAAACCGTGGTCTCTGCACGCTCAGCGCTAGAAGCCACTGAAGCAGGTTTTGAAGTGGGGACTCGTACCATTGTCGATGTGTTGGATGCTACGCGTCGCCTTTACGATGCCAACCGCAACCTCTCCAATGCGCGCTACGACTATATTCTAAGCCGTTTACGTTTACACCAAGCCATGGGCACCTTGTCTGAGCAAGACTTGCTCGATATTAACCAAGGGCTGGTTAAGCAAGAGTGATTCACGCTTGAGGCTTTAGTATGCAAAAAGGTGCCGACGGGCACCTTTTTTATTGTCATGAGTTGAAAGGGCAAGGCGCTATTGACCACGCCGGATCGACTCAATGATTTCTGTGGTAGAGCAGCCATCTTCAAAATTAAGCACTTTGACCTCTCCCCCGTTGGCGAGCACCGCCTCGGCACCAGCAATCTCGTTGACCTGATAATCACCGCCTTTAACGAGCAAATCGGGCAAGACTTCGCCAATCAGGCGCGCAGGCGTTTCTTCTCCAAAAGGAACCACCCAATCGACCGCGCCCAGCCCTGCCAGCACCGCCATCCGTCGATCGGTTGGATTGACCGGACGGCCGGGCCCTTTCAGCGCTTGGACTGATGCATCCGTGTTGACGGCAACAATCAGGCGATCGCCCAGTTTGGCTGCTTCATTGAGGTACGCCACATGGCCTGCGTGCAAAATATCAAAGCAGCCATTGGTCATCACCACTTTCTCACCTCGCCCTTGGGCGACGTGCACCGCATCAATCAGCTGCGCTTCGGTTGTTACGCCAAAGCCAGACTCGTGCGAGCCGTGTACCGCTTCGGTAAGCTCAATAGTAGAGAGGGTTGAGGTACCCAACTTACCCACTACCACGCCGGCCGCAGCGTTAGCCAGCGCACAGGCTTGCTCTATCGGTTTGCCCGCGGCCAATGATGCCGCCAATACCGATATCACGGTATCCCCCGCCCCTGTGACGTCGTACACTTCTTTGGCAAGCGTTGGCAAGTTCAGCGGCGCGGCATCAGGGCGCAGCAATGTCATCCCATGTTCACTGCGGGTGACCAACAAGGCACCAAGCTCGTATTGCTTGATCAACGCCAGGCCTTTTTCTTCCAAGCTTTGATCGTCCGTCACTGTGCCTGCCACCGCTTCAAACTCTGCCATATTTGGCGTCAGTAAGCTCGCCCCTCGATATCGTTCAAAATCCGTGCCTTTAGGGTCAACCAAGGTGGTGACACCCGCTTGTTTGGCGGCCTGGATCAATGTTTGTACCTCGGCTAATGCCCCTTTGGCATAGTCCGATAAGATCATCGCCTGCGCCTTAGGCAGAGCCGCCTCGACTTTAGCCAGCATGGGTGCCACATCCACACCCGCAAAACCCTCTTCAAAATCCAGACGAATCAACTGCTGGTTACGGCTCATTACCCGAAGCTTAGTAATAGTGGGATGCGAGTCTAGCGCCACAAAATCACAGTTAACATTTAACGAGTCGAGGGTTTGTGTGAGCGCATCAGCCTGTTCATCCTTCCCGGTCAGACCAATCAGCTGGGTATGCCCACCTAAGGCTGCGATATTCATCGCCACGTTCGCGGCGCCACCTGGGCGCTCTTCCGTTTGATTGATCTTCACTACAGGCACGGGCGCTTCTGGAGAAATGCGTCCCGTCGGTCCATACCAATAGCGATCGAGCATCACATCGCCGACGACCAGAACATTGGCTTGGCTATAATCAGGAAGGCTGAGTTTCATCTGGATCTCCGAATACTGTCGTTACCGAGCGATAGTAGCATAGCCATAGGCTAAATGGGGCGCTCTCAGGCGTGTGCTGCGCACAATCTCAACACTCACCGCACACACTCGCGCAGGACAGCGCCAAGAATTTACTCTACAATAGCGCGGGCCTCACGGCTCTTTCTGGTTTGGTTTTCATGAGTCATTAACGCTATGAGCGATTTTTCAGCCCCCACTTTTCGCATTGGGTTTCTTCACCCTCGCTATCTTCATACCTGGATCGGCGTCGGGTTAATGTATCTGGCCAGCTGGCTGCCTTATCGCGTCCAATTTTATATGGGCCGCGGCTTGGGTTACTTGATGCATACATTGATGAAACGCCGCGTTAAAATTGCCGACCGTAACCTAGCGCTGTGCTTTCCAGAGATGACGCCCGCTAACCGTGCTGCGATGGTGAAAGAAAATTTTGCCAACGCCGGCCTTGCCTTGTTCGAGACTGGTATGGCGTGGTTTTGGCCCAAATGGCGAATCAACAAGCATGTCACCATTGAAGGATTAGACACCCTGCTTGAGCTTGAACAACAAGGCAAAGGGGTGCTTTTAATTGCCGTGCACTCTCTAAATTTAGAGATTGGCGCGCGCGGCTTAAGCGAACAAACGCCTGGCGTGGGGGTGTATCGCCCCAATACCAACCCTGTGTATGACTGGTTTCAGTTCCGTGGCCGGATGAAGCGCAATATTGGCGTCGATCGCAAAGACGTTAAGTCGATGATCCATTACCTCAAAGAGGGTCATCGCATGTGGTATGCACCCGATCACGATTATGGTCGCCGCCGCTCCACATTCGCACCACTGTTTGCGGTCAAACAAGCTTGTACCACCACAGGCACCAGTTTGCTGACCCATGCCGGCCACGCCACCGTGGTACCATTTTCTGTGGTGAGAGAACGACGGCTTGGCCAATACCGCGTTAAAATCGACCCACCGATAACGGATTTCCCTAAAGAAGCGCATGCCGCAGCGGTGATCACTAACCAAGCGGTTGAACGACTGATCCTACGCGCCCCAGAGCAATATATGTGGTTGCATCGGCGCTTTAAAACCCGCCCAGAGGGTGAGCCTTCCTTATACGAGGGAATCTAGCTCCAAATAGGCCGCCAATCGCGGCCTCATTATTGCGCCTTACGCTGCTAGTCTGCTTGCCCATCAAACCACTGTTGCCAGGCTTGCTGCACGATTTCACGCTCATCGATAAAGGCATCAGCCTCCACCTGCCCACTTTCACCAGCTAGGTGGCTACGGTGGAGCGCATTGCGCATCCGGGTATAGGCCGACTTTAATCCCGCCGCCTGCGTCAGTGGCATCACTCCCAGCTCTCCGGCTTGCTCAAAAATACGCGCGTTATCGCTATATCGGGTAAGCGCCGGTTGACTGGCACTGTTGCCGAGCACTAAATATTGCGCCAAGAACTCGATATCAGTGATCCCACCGGCGTCTTGTTTGATGGAGAAGGTATCTTTTTGTCCTGTCGCTTTATGCTGACGCATTTTTTCACGCATGCCACTGACTTGCTCTCGCAGCGTATCGATGTCTCGTGGCGTGGTGAGAATGCGATGACGGACCTGGGTAAAGCCGGACTCTAGCTTAGGATCACCATATATCATGCGTGCACGCACCAGTGCCTGGTGCTCCCATGTCCACGCTTCTTTTTGTTGGTAATCAGCATAAGCTTCGAGCGTGCTCACCAGCATCCCGGAGGTGCCGGAAGGGCGAAGGCGTGTGTCAATGTCATAGAGCACCCCAGAGGGAGTACGTGTAGAGAAAAGATGAACGATACGCTGAGCAAGACGCAGATAAAACTGCCGACCATCAATCACTTTACGACCGTCAGTCTCAATATCCGCGGGGCAGTCATGGAGAAAAACCACATCGAGGTCAGAATTATAACCCAGCTCCCATCCGCCTAACTTGCCGTAGCCAATCACCGCAAAGCCACGCCCCTCGCGCTCGCCCAAGTGTGTTGGTTGGCCATATTTTTCCACCATTTGGTGCCACGCCTGATTGACCACCGCCTCCACAATCGCTTCGGCCAAGTAAGTCAAGTGATCACTGACGCGCATCACAGGTAGCACACCGGCGATATCCGCCGCGGCAATTTTTAATAACTGAACTTGCTTAAACTGACGCACCGCCTCCATTTGTTGCTCCATATCCTCAACGGGGATACGAGCAAGATAATCGCGTAATTCGCTGCAATAGGCATCCGGCGCCAAGGGTTGGTACAAATGGGTTAAATCGAGCAGCTCATCCAGTAGCAAAGGGTAGCGCGCCAACTTTTCTGCCACCATCGGGCTGGCCGTACAAAGTCGTAACAGCTGATCAATCGCCCCGGGGTGCTCATCCAACAGCTCTAAGTAGGTGGTGCGCGTCGAGATATTGAGTAACAGGTGGGTGATATGTGGCAGCACCTGCTGTGGTTGCGGTAACGTCAGTAGCTTACTTAACATGACGGGCATCAAACGGTTGAGCACCTCACGTCCACGAGGGCCCACAGTGCGCTTAGCCAGCTCTTGTTTAAACGCTAATAACTGCCCAGCAATATTGGTGTCCGGTAAATCTAAGCCTGCTAAGATCAAGTGGGCGTTTTCTACATCGCGCGCCATCGCCCATAGATCGTGATATTCAGTATCGACGTCCGTGTCTGTTTCTTGCTCATCTTCGCCAATCAAGCCGGAAAACACCTGATTAACCGCTTGCATATGCTGGGTGATGTCGGCCTGTAAACGCGTCCAGTCATTGACCCCCATGGCGTGACAAAGCCGCTCACGATCAAGGTCGTTATCGGGCAGGGTCTGCGTTTGGTTGTCATCAATGGCTTGTAGGAGGTTTTCAACGCGACGCAAATAGCAATACGCAGCCTTTAATTGGCTTACCTCAGCGGTAGGCAATAATTCCAGTTCCGCAATCGCATCTAAGGTGTCGAGCAAGCCACGTTGGCGCAAACTGGGCTCTCGGCCGCCACGAATAAGCTGAAACGACTGAGCAATAAATTCAATCTCACGAATCCCCCCCGCACCAAGCTTAATATTATCCGTTAAGCCACGCCGACGTACCTCTCGTTGGATTAACTGTTTCATCCGCCGCAACGCTTGAATGGCACTAAAATCGATGTAACGACGGAAGACAAACGGGCGTAGCATCTGCCGTAACGTTTGATAGCAGTCATACTGCTCTTTCCCCATGACGCGCGCTTTCACCATCGCATAGCGCTCCCAATCACGCCCTTGTTCTTGGTAGTAATCTTCGAGTGCGGAAAAGCTCATCACTAAAGGGCCACTATCCCCAAAGGGACGAAGACGCATATCAACCCGATAACAAAAACCGTCCACCGTGGGTTGATCAAGCGCTTTGATCAAGCGCTGCCCTAGCCGGGTAAAGAACTGGGCATTGGCGATGCTTTTTCTCGCGCCCTGGGTTTCTCCCGCCTCAGGGTAAGTAAAGATCAGGTCGATGTCTGAAGAGAAGTTGAGCTCGCCACCACCAAGTTTGCCCATGCCCAAAATCAGCATCGGCTGCGGCTCCCCCTCGGGGCTCATGGGTGTGCCCCAGTCGTGACAGCCGCGCTGATAGAGCCATTGATAAGCTGATAATATTTGCGCTTCCGCAAGGGCTGATAGATGCTGTAAACCTTGCTCAACCGGCCATTGATTGTGGATTTCCTGCCACGCAATCCATACGAGCTCACGCTGGCGGTGCTGGCGGAGTTGACGGTGAAACTCGCTCTCATCCGTCACCGCTTCCAACGCCTGACTCAACTCAGCTTGGTATGTCTGCTCACGCGAGGCTTGCTGGCGATGCTGATACAGCCAGTCGAGAAGTCCAGAGGTTTGGGTTAATGCCTTGGCGACAAACTCGCTACACGCTAAAGCCTGCTCGAGTTGCTCACGCGCCGTGCCTTGCCACTGCGGCACGGCCTCCGGGGCAAATTCATTTAATCGTATCCAGTGCTGATGCAAGCAAGCGGCAAGAGAGTCAGAGAGTACCATGGGCAGTCCTTTTGCTATCGTCCTGTATCGACACTAACAAAAACGGCTCACCGATGCAGCGAGCCGTTGTTGATTACGGATAAAACCTCAAACGTGGTTAGACTTTAAAGGCCTCAATTTTATCTTTGAGTGATTGTGCACTTTGTTCAACCATCTCTGCCGTTTCATGCAGCTCGCCCGCCACCGTCACCGATGCCTGGACCAAATCTTTGACGTTGGTGAGGTTTTGGTTCATCTCACCGGCCACTGACGCTTGTTGTTCCGCCGATGAGGCGATTTGGAAGTTCATGTCATTAAGCGATTGGATTTGCGTGACGATTTGCTCAAGCTCTCCGCCA
This sequence comes from Salinivibrio sp. VYel1, assembly GCF_009377945.1. NCBI lineage: Bacteria > Pseudomonadati > Pseudomonadota > Gammaproteobacteria > Vibrionales > Vibrionaceae > Salinivibrio > Salinivibrio sp. VYel1. Next base: position 25,979 of record NZ_RSAM01000008.1, read on the forward strand.
GCTTGGCTCACTGACTCGACGCCTGTCTTGGCCTCGGAAACACTGCGATCCATCAAGCCCACCGCTTTTTGCGCACTTTGCTGCAACTGGGTGATCATGTCTTGAATTTCCACCGTGGCTTCTTGGGTGTGTTGCGCCAGCTTGCGTACTTCATCCGCCACCACCGCAAAACCACGCCCCGTATCACCGGCTCGTGCGGCTTCTATCGCGGCATTGAGTGCCAGTAGATTGGTTTGCTCTGAAATTCCTTGAATAGTGACCACGACAGTACCGATTTTCTCCACCTGAGCATCGACTTGCCCCACGACCTGAGATGACTCGCTGATGTCGTTGGACAGCTCATTGATGGTTTGGATGGTACTGCTCACGTGCGCTTGGCCACTGTTAGCCTGTTGGCTAGAGGTTTCGGTCGCTTTAGCCGCCTCTCGCGTGTGCTCAGCGACAGTTTGCACGGTCGCACTCATCTCACTCATCGCCGAGGCAAGCTGATCCATCTCAGAGAATTGCTCTTGCGATGACTCTTTGGTTTCCGACATGCTGATCGTCATAATCTCAGCCAGAGAAGAAAGATCATCCGACGCTTGGCGCTGCGCGTTAATCACATCCACCAATTGCTGACGCGATCTTTCCAGCTCACGCGCTAAATCACCAAACTCGTCCCGGCTATTCATCTCAATCGGTTCACTGAGATCACGGTTGGCGAGCGCCCGAATTCTATCGGTAAGATAATTAATTTGCCGCAGCATAATATTGGAGCCGCCCAGCAAAATAACCATGAAAGAGACAATCATCAGCGCGGTTTGCCACGCGACCTGAATCATATAATCTTGGTAATACGCCTGCGCCTCAGACGTCGGTTGTGATGCCACGAGCCACCAATCACTGCCGCCCACGGGCACGGCATAGCCATGACGACCACCGTCATAAACGGTATAGCTAAACGCGCCTGACTGATTGAGAAACAAGTCAGCGACATCGGTTCCGGTGCTTTCATCCGGCACGCGCAACGCGTCAAACTGGCGCATTGAAGGGTGAGACCAGACCTGGCGAGTGGTGCCATTGACCAAATATAAATACGCCCCTTCGCTGAATTCGGCGTTCATGGTATCCACCGCCTCTCGCATCAAGCGTTCCCCATCAGGCTGATCGATGAGGGCACCTGTCATTGCCGCGCTGGATCGCGCTAATTCTTGGGTCTGATTCAGGGTGAACTCAATCACGGACTGGCGAAACGTGTTCGCATCCCACATCTGCTTACCGACCAGAATAATGGTACTAAAGACCATGAGAATCACGAGTTTTGGGATCAAGCGCAGATTGGTAACGGGTTTTTCCCACGCATAAAAGGTATGTTTAGCCATAATCCTGAAAGCTCCATGTCCGTTATTAAGCCAACTGACTGCCAAACGGGCGATTATTAATACTGAGTGATGTTATATCGGCAAACGTCACCCTCACTGAATCCTTGTTTACCGTATTTGTGAAATTTGCCCATAAACAATGCCCATAATGATAAGTTAATCAAATTATCATCACGCACCTTGCCTGTTTATAACGTAAAAAAGTGCCAAGTATATTGATCCTAGAGGCGGTTTTATCGAATCTCCTCAGACATTGAAACTGGATACTCAAGCAAGGTAACCGCATAAAGGCACACATAAAAAAAGCAACCTCCAGGCTGCTTTTTATCACTCTCGTTCGCTTACTCTTGCCAATAAGGAGTAAGACGCAATCCCGTTTGACGGCTTTGCGTCATCGCATGAAACAGTGACTCTTCTTTACGTGCCAACCACTTCTCTGCTTGTTTTTTATCCTCTTCATCGTCAATCTCGACCACTCGCTCACGCACCGGTTCGAGCAAGCGCAGCTCTTCAATGCCTTGCAACATATCGAGCCAAGGCAAGCGGAAGGCTTTACGCCGACTTTTGTCATACAGAGAGGCCAAGCAAGTGCCTAGCAACAAATTGCGTTGCAAGCGAGGGTATTGGTCAAAGTAGTCGTGCCGCGTCAGTGGTTTAGTTTCGTCAAATGCATCAAGCAACTCGTGCCAAGACTCTGGCAGTGCTTTATCGGCCAAACGTTGAATCGGTTGGGCAAGCTTATCCGCCGCTTTATCATCTAAAAACGGTTGCCAACCTTTCGAGAGGATCCAGCGACTTAAATCGAGCAGTAAATTGCAATACCGCGATGTATGTAGCAGCGCGACAATGTCCTCTCGTTCAGGCAACCTCGCTTGTTCGACCTTCAAGCTTTTCACCAAGGTTTTTCGCGCGTTTAATTTACGCAGATATTGGCCTTTGTCTTCACACAGCCGGGCATTCGTCCGAGCATCATCGAGCCACGCCAGTTCACCCTCAAACCATTGCAGCTCTTGACGGAGTAAACTGCTTGCTCGGCGCGGCACCACACTGCCGAATAAGACAAACGCCTGTCGGATCAACAAGACGGCATAGCGAATTTCTTGTAACGCCTCAAAGGACTCACGCTCAATGTAGATTTGCTCGTGATAATGCCAGTGATTCAACGCATGCTCGAGGATCCGAATCAGGGCTTTTTCTTGGCTATCATCAGCGCCGAGTTTAACGATGGATAAGGCTTTAACCGGATCACCCTGATAGCCGGTTGCCAGGCGGTAGCCACGCGCCGCCTTGCTCAAATTTCCGAGGCGTAGGCCACCTTCATCCGCCAGGCTGCGTGCCAGCGAGAACAAGGCGTCGGTTTGTCCGGAAATCAGCTCCAGCTCCACCTCAGAAATCACATCCTTGTCGCCAGCTTCGGTAGAGACCTCGCCTTGATCGCTCGCCAATTCGATTTGGCTACCGTCATCCGTTGCTAACAGCCATTGCTGACGCACAAAATCGGTGGAAAACAACGGCTGGAGAGCTTGGCTCAGTGCATCAACATCCAGATCATCGGGCCATGCATCGACTGGGATCAAAGAAAGATCAGGTTCAGGTCCGTTAAGCTCGGCGTTGTATTCTGGGCGCTGATGCAGCCCAGCCACGACCCGACCTGCCGTTTTGAGGGTTTGAATGTACACACCATCAAAACGACGTACCCGCAAACCGATATCGTGTTTACGTAGGGTAAAATCTGGCGTATCGAAGTAGATGTTTCCCAGCTCACGCTGGCTTTGCTGTAGCTGTTTTACACTGACAATTTTATCGCGAATGCGATGAGAAAAGTCAGAAGAGACAAAAAATTTGAGCTCTATCTCAGTGTCCATACGGTTACCTATAGCCAATTGCCTGACAAGGATATGAACAATTGATCCTGTCGGCAAGCGCTATCACTACCAGGCTTGATCACGCGCACTGAGGCAGAGATCACAAAAGCTATTTCTTTAGCCTATGTTCTGCGCTACCATCGCCGCTCCGATATACCATCGTTGAACTTTTCGCCTCTCTTTTTTGCCCTCTGGGCTCGAGGCAACCAGGTAGATTACGGCTATGCCAGTCAATACAATTGTTGGGCTATTTGCAAAAAGCCCTATTAAACCACTGCAGCGTCACGTAAATCGTGTAAACGATTGTTGTGAGTTACTGATCCCCTTCTTTCATGCTTGCGAGCAACAAGATTGGGATAAGGCAAATCAACTCCGTCAGCAAATCTCAGATATTGAGAAAGATGCTGATACCCTAAAGCGCAATATCCGGCTTAAGTTACCACGAGGTCTCTTTATGCCCGTCGATCGCACGGACATGCTCGAGCTCCTCACCCAGCAAGACAAGCTGGCAAACTTAGCCAAAGATATTGCCGGCCGCGTGATAGGCCGTCAGCTTCGTATGCCCCCCTCAATGAATGATGCCTTTATCGCCTATGTGCAGCGATGCTTAGATGCTGCCGCGCAAGCACGCCGCGTGATCAACGAGCTTGAAGAGCTACTTGAGACTGGCTTTAAAGGGCGCGAAGTCACCTTAGTCGCCGAAATGATTCATCAGTTGGATGTGATTGAAGACGATACCGATTCTATGCAAATCCAACTTCGCCAAGCATTAATGGCCGTTGAGCAGGAGTACAATCCTGTTGACGTCATGTTCTTGTACAAAATCCTCGAGTGGGTCGGTGAAATTGCTGACCAGGCGCAACGTGTGGGTGCGCGCTTAGAGGTCATGCTTTCCCGTTCCTAACCGAGTGATGTAACAACAAGGTATTACAATGGAAATCCTGATGAATCACGGGACCATACTGATCATGGTCGCCGCGGCTTTTGGTTTTTTAATGGCGATTGGTATTGGAGCCAATGACGTCGCGAACGCGATGGGCACCTCTGTGGGCTCAAAAGCACTCACCGTGAAGCAAGCCATTATTGTGGCGATGATTTTTGAATTCGCCGGCGCGTATTTAGCCGGTGGTGAGGTCACAGACACCATTCGCAAAGGTGTGATTGACACCAGTTTTTATGCTGACCAACCGTTGGAATTAGTCTTTGGCATGATGTCCGCGCTACTGGCGGCTGGCTCTTGGCTATTACTTGCCTCATTCATGGGTTGGCCCGTCTCCACCACCCACTCTATCATTGGTGCGATTATTGGCTTTGCCTGCCTATCGGTTGGCGCAGATGCAGTCGATTGGCATACGGTGCAAGGCATCGTTGGCAGTTGGATTATCACCCCTTTTATCTCTGGCTTGTTCGCTTACTTTATATTCTTAAGTGCACAACGACTGATTTTTGATACCGACCGCCCTGTCCTTAATGCCAAACGTTTCGTGCCGCTTTATATGTTTCTCACCGCGTTTATTATCGCGATGGTCACCATCAAAAAAGGTCTCAAACATGTTGGCCTCCACCTGACAACCCTAGAGTCCGTAAGTGCCTCCATCGTGCTCTCTGCCATGGTGATGTTTTTTGGTGTTTATTACATTTCTAGAAAGTATCGCGGCGATGAAAATCAAGGTTTTCAGGGGGTTGAGCGGATATTTAGCCTATTAATGGTGGTCACCGCCTGTGCGATGGCCTTCGCACACGGCTCAAATGACGTGGCCAATGCCATTGGTCCGCTATCGGCCATCGTGGCCACGGTACAAAACCTCGGTGCTGTAGCGGAAAAAGCACAAATCGCCTGGTGGATTTTACCGATGGGTGGCGCGGGGATTGTACTCGGCCTTGCCACCATGGGACACAGAGTCATGGCGACCGTGGGCTCGGGCATTACTGAGCTTACTCCAAGTCGTGGTTTTGCCGCGCAACTGGCGACCGCAAGTACGGTTGTGCTCGCCTCAGGCACTGGCCTCCCTATTTCAACCACACAAACCTTAGTCGGCGGCGTTTTGGGCGTTGGCTTTGCCCGCGGTATTGCCGCACTCAACTTGGGTGTGGTGCGTAATATTGTTGCCTCATGGCTGATCACCTTACCCGCGGGGGCCTTGTTGGCTGTGATCTTTTACCAAGTGATGACCTCGCTATTTGCGTAACAAGCGCCGGTGATGTCAAATCACAGTCAAAAAAAGGGGGGCATGGCTCCCCTTTCTTTTACGCCTATGGCACTATGCCCAGCAAAGCCGATGTGTCCCACACTGAAATTATGCAAAGGACCCCAGACGTGAAACACCTGTATTCTGCTCTCGTATTGCTGTTCGTTCTCGTTGCCGCGCCTCGAGCGATGGCAGAAAACTATATTTCTGATGATTTGTTCACTTATATGCACTCAGGCCCGGGCACACAATATCGTATTATCGGCAGTGTCGATGCGGGTGATAAAGTCACTGTGCTAAAACGCAATCGCGATGAGGGCTACACCCAAGTAGTTGATAGCCGTGGCCGTAAAGGCTGGGTAAAAAGTGACTACGTGACCACACAACCTGGCTTAAAAGAACGCGTGCCGGCGCTAGAATCAGAGCTGAAAAAGGTAAAGTCCGCGCTGGCCAGTGCAAAAGATGATGCTAAAGCACAACAAAAAGGCTTGGCTGAATCCCTTAAACAGCGCAACGCGCAGATTGAGAAGCTAGAAGCACACAGCAGCGAACTCAATAAAAAACTGATTGATGCGCAAAGCGAAATCCGTGCTTTACGCGCCAAAATAGATACCCAAAAAGATGATCTTCTGATGCGTTGGTTCACCTACGGTGGCATGGTAGCCGGCGGTGGCTTACTGTTTGGCTTGGTGCTGCCACATCTTATCCCACGTAAAAAACGTCGCCGCGACGGCTGGGCATAATCGTGAATGAAAGGCTGCATTGGCAGCCTTTTTTATTGCGATCCTGATAGCGGCCTTTTAAGCACACGGTGGGCGTGCTGCTAGGCTCTATGTATACTTAAACCCATTCGCGACACAAACGTGATTGTGTCTTCTCTTTGTCATTAAGGAGTTTGGTGTGGAACATTATCTTGTCGGCGGTGCTGTACGTGATGCGCTATTAGGCTTGCCGGTCACAGATAAAGACTGGGTAGTGGTCGGTGCCACCGTCAAACAAATGCAAGCAGCCGGCTACCAGCAAGTCGGCCAAGATTTCCCCGTCTTTTTACACCCCACCACACACGAAGAACACGCCCTCGCCCGCACTGAACGAAAATCAGGCCAGGGCTACACCGGGTTTATTTGCGACTTCTCGCCAGATATCTCACTGGAAGCGGACCTTCAGCGCCGCGATCTCACCATCAACGCCATCGCCCAAGATGAAGAGGGCAGCTTGATTGACCCGTATGGCGGTCAGCAAGATTTACACAACCGCATTCTACGCCATGTCTCGCCCGCCTTTAGCGAAGACCCATTACGGGTACTGCGCGTGGCACGGTTTGCCGCCCGTTTTGCGCCACTCGGCTTTACCATTGCCGATGATACCTTAGCGCTGATGAAAACGATGGTCGCCAAGGGCGAGCTCGCCCACCTCACCCCTGAGCGGGTTTGGCGCGAGTGGGAAAAAGCACTCGGCAGTGATTGTCCCGATGTGTTTCTTGCTGTGCTGCGCGATTGTGGTGCCCTTGCCGTGGTGCTCCCTGAAATCGACGCCTTGTACGGCGTGCCGAATCCGGCCAACTGGCACCCTGAAATCGATACCGGCATCCACACGGAAATGGTCAGCCGTTATGCCGCCTCATTGACCGATGACAAAAGCATCCGCTTTGCCGCACAAGTCCATGATCTCGGTAAAGCCCTCACCCCTGTCTCCATCTTGCCCGGCCATCGCGGCCACGGTGATCGCGGACTGCCCGTTATCAAAGAGCTGTGCGAGCGACTACGTATCCCCAACGCCTATCGGGATTTGGCCTTGGTGGTCAGTGCGCACCACTCCAAGATTCATAAGTGCGATCAACTCAGCCCTGAGCATTGGGTTGCACTATTTAACCAAATCGATGCGTGGCGCAAACCCGAGCGGGTCGAGCAATTGGCCTTGGCGTGTTTAGCTGATGTGCGTGGCCGCAAGGGACGTGAAAACTATCACTATCCACAAGCCGATGCCTTACGCGAGCGCTTTGCTTGCGCGCAACAGGTAGAGGTTAAGCCGATTGTCGACGCCGGCTTTAAAGGCGCGGCGATTCGTGATGAGCTGCATCGCCAGCGTATTCAAGCGGTGGCCGCGTGTCCGGCGCCCGCCTGTCCCGACGCGGTTAGCGCATCGCGTTAACGGAATTCTCGCGCGGCCACCGACAAGGTGGTGAGCGTCGGAGTAAGGTCAATCAACTTACCGGCAATCACGTGCACCACCTCGCCTTGCCGCTCGACAATGCCATGCACTTTCAACACCTTGGCTTGCATAAAAGTACGGGATTGCGCCCGTGCCGTCCCCGCCCAAACCACCACATTGATATTGCCCGTATCGTCTTCCAAGGTGACAAAGGTTACGCCACTGGCGGTGCCGGGGGACTGCTTGCCCGTCACCACACCCGCTACCGCCACCCAGCTTTGTGGCGCACACTGTGATAACTCAACACCACGGGTAAAACGCCCCAATGTGCCGGCTTGCGCCATCAAACGAATGGGATGATCAGTGAGCGACAGCCCCATGGCCGCGTAATCTTCAATCACGTTCTGCCATTGGGAAGGCGAGTGAGGCAACGCAACCTCATCGTCACTGGCCGCCAGTAGCGGCAGTTGCCGCTGCTGATCCATCAGTGCCCAGCGCGCCTGATAGCGATTGCCAGCCAGCGTCGCCAATGCACCGCTACTGGCTAGGGCTTGATAGGCATCGCGGTCAAGATGAATCTCTTGCAGTGCCGATAAACACGCAAACCCCGTCTCTGGGCGATGGGCCAGCAATCGGTCTATTGCCGCCGCACTCAACCCTTTGACTAATCGCAATCCTAGCCGCACGCCCCACTGATCGCCGATCTTTTCTAAACAATGATCCGCCCCCGAGTGTTGCACACAAACCGGCCACACAGGCACTTGGTGGCGCGTGGCGTCTTGCATCAATTGTGACGGTGAGTAAAACCCCATCGGCTGGCTATTGAGCAAGCCGGTATAAAACGCGGCGGGATAATAATGCTTTAGCCACGCTGATACATAGGCCAAAACCGCAAACGAAGCCGAGTGGCTCTCAGGAAAGCCATAATCACCAAACCCACAGATTTGCCGGTAAAGCTGCTCGGCAAAGTCGGCGCGATAGCCTCGCGCGGTCATCCCAGCGATCAATTTGTCGCGAAACGGCGCCAGTCCGCCCTTTTTTTTCCAAGCGGCCATCGCGCGACGCAGCTGATCCGCTTCCCCACCGGAAAAGCCGGCCGCCACCATCGCCAGTTTGATCACCTGCTCTTGAAAGATAGGCACCCCAAGCGTGCGCGCCAGCACTTGCTCAACCGCTTTGGACGGGTAACTCACCGCTTCTTCCCCATCACGGCGCTTTAGATACGGATGCACCATGTCACCTTGAATCGGACCGGGGCGGACAATGGCAATTTGGATTACCAAATCATAATAACAAGCCGGTTTGAGCCGCGGCAGCATACTCATTTGTGCTCGCGACTCAATTTGAAACACTCCCACGGTATCGGCGTGCTGAATACGCGCAAACACCGCCGGATCGTCGCCTTGTTGGGTGATCGCCGCCAAACTCAAGCGAGGGCCTCCGGTTTGGGCAATCAAATCAAAGGTACGCCGAATCGCAGTGAGCATGCCCAGCGCCAGTACGTCGACTTTCATCAGATGCAGCGTTTCCAGATCGTCTTTATCCCACTGGATCACCGTCCGCTCTGCCATCGCCGCATTTTCCACCGGCACTAACTCATACAAAGGCCCATCCGCAATCACAAAGCCGCCGACATGCTGAGAAAGGTGGCGCGGAAAACCGATCAACGTCTGGGTAAGCGACAGCCATTGTTGGCTTTTCGCGCTTTTAGGATCGAGGCCCAAGTGCTGAAGTTGCTGCGTCCAAGGCTGGGTTTTATCGCGCCGATTGAGATTTTGAATAAAAAAATCAATCTGGCTAGCGGGAATCGCCAACGCTTTGCCCACATCGCGTAATGCGCTTTTCAGCCGATAACGGATCACGGTTGCCGCCAAGGCGGTCCGCTCACGGCCATATTTTTGGTACAAATACTGAATGACTTCTTCACGGCGCTGGTGCTCAAAGTCGACATCAATATCCGGCGGCTCGTCGCGCTCTTTGCTAATAAAGCGCTCAAACAGCACATCGACTTTGCACGGATCCACCGCGGTGATCCCTAAGCAATAACACACCACCGAGTTCGCCGCCGATCCGCGCCCTTGGTATAAGATCCCACGCGATTGGGCAAAGCGCACCAGATCGTAAATGGTCAAAAAGTAATACGGGTAATCGAGCGTCTCGATAAGCGAGAGCTCTTTTTCAATGATGGCTCCCACGTCACGAGGCACGCCCTTAGGGAAGCGCTGCTGTGCGCCTTGCTTGACCGCCTCACGCAGATAGGCCATCGCAGGCTCGCCAGTCGGCACCACTTCTTTGGGGTAGCTGTATTTGAGGCTCGCCAGGGAAAACTGACACTGAGCGGCAATGTTGGCACTTTCCGCCAGCCACTCAGGGGGGAATAGAGAGCGTAGTTTAGACCGCGGGCGTAAGGCGCGCTCTGCATTGGGTAATAACGCCCTTCCCAATTCAGCGACAGGCTGGCGATGCCGAATCGCCGTTAAGGTATGATGTAACGCTAGTCGCTCAGGGTGATGCATCAACACATCACCACACGCCGTGACACGAAGCCCATACTGGCTTGCCAGCATGCGACAGTGTGCCAGATACGGATGGTCGTTATCCGCTAGATCGCGCCGCACGGCCAGATACAAGCGCTCGGCATGATAACGCAGCAGCCATTTTGCCCAGTGATGATCACTCTCCGCGCCACTGGGTAGCCATAGCACTAAGCCATGACGCACCGACATCAAGTCCCACTCGCTCAGCTGGTAGTCGCCTTTTTGACTGCGCCGCCGCGCATTGGTGATAATCCGACACAGCTCTTGGTAAGCCGCTTGGGTGGGACACAGTAGAACAACATCTAACGCATGCAGGCGAAAGCGACTGCCAATGATCAGCGAAAGCTGCGGATAATCACGCTGGGCTTGATACGCACGCACCACTCCTGCGACCGAGCATTCATCAGTGATCGCAAGCGCTTGATAGCCCAATGCTGCCGCTTGCGCCACCAGCTCTTCCGGGTGTGAGGCTCCCTCAAGAAAGGAGAAATTGCTGCAACATACCAGCTCGGCATACGTACTCATCGCTTCACCGTCTAACTAAACCAGCCGTGTAAAAACCAAGTTTGCTCTGGCGTGCGAAACACCCACAGCCATTGTTGCTGGGCGTTTTGGGCAATAAAGTAATCGCGCTGGATAGGCACGCCTTCCCACCAGCCCGTGACAATCCGCTCCGGCCCTTCACGTAAGGTGACCTTACCAATCAGTGGTGTGGGTTGCGGCAACAATAAACTTGGACGTGGGCGCGTAGGTGCCGAGGCCGTCGGCGTGGCGCTATGATGATGAGGGACATGTTGGCTGGCCGCCTCGGGACGGTGATGATCCACATACGCTAACCGCATGACCGCCTCCTCTCCTAGTCGGGCTGCCAGTGTCGCGACCAACTCATCACGGTTTTGCTCGCCTTGCTGCGCGCTAAAGAGATCGGTTTGTCCAGGCTGGTGACAATCGATTTGCGAAGCCGCCACACTGACCGCAGTCACCGGCTGGCTCACTTGCCATGACGCCAGCCGTAAACGCACCAAAGCCATCCAGCGCTCGGAGTCTTTCTCGCCATGCGCGGCCATCACCGGCAGGGTTTCTTCACATCCATCACGCAAGCTAAAGCCCAACGTCAGCGCAGGCGTGCAGGCACTACGCTGCTCAAGAAAACGGCACAATGCCGAGACGAGATTCTCGATAATAGGCAATAAATGGGCTTGCTCACTAAGTTCAAACAATAAAACCCGTTGCTGAAAAAATTGCAGCGGTGGCTGAAAATAATTCAGCGGCGTCGGCTTATCGCCACGCACTTCGGCAAGATAGTCCACCACCGAGCGGGGAAAACGTCGCGTCAGCGAAGCGGTGGGCAAGGCGATAAGCTCACCTAACTGAGAGAGGCCCAGGCGCGTAAACTGGGTTTTCACCGTCTCCGGTAAAGGGGCTGCGGTCAGCGGCACTTGCTGCAAAGCCGCCTGTAAGTGCTCGGGGTCGATACTAACCTTGCCCGCGTGGCCATACGCCATAAGCTCGGCGGCTCGCGGCGTTTCGCCCACCCCTGCTTGATAACGAATACCACTTTCCACCAGCGTTTGAGTCACCGCCTGCCATAGTGGGGGAAACCCTTGATATAAGGCCAACATCGGTGACACGTGTAGCCATAAACCTTTAGGGGAATTAAGACTGATTTCCGCGACCAGTGGATAAAGCTGTGCGGCAAGCTGCTCAAGCGCGGACTGCTCTTTCACCGCACAATAAGGATACACCGCAAGCTGATGGCAAATAAGCGCCGCCGCCCCTAACCCCATACCGATATTTAGGCCTTGCGCGTTCGCTGCTACAGAGAGCTGCACTAAACGGCCTTCTTGCTCGCTAACCAGCCCCACCGCTTGCACCGATGACGGCGCATAAAGGCTATCTAACAGCAAGCTCGGGCAATGCAGATACAGCCACAATGACATTACGCTTGCTCCCGCTGTTGTCGTGAGGGAAAGGCAAGCAAATTCTCAGCGTTGCTCGGCCAGGTCACCAACGCGGGCCATTGCGTGCGCCAATCAAGAGTAAACGGAGCCGGTGGCCATTGGCCGCGACAATAGCGCACCGTGACCGTTACGCCACATACGGAAGGGGCCAATGCCACGCTTAAATCGACCGGCAAGGTCAATGAGTACGTCTGCTGGCGGCGCAACAGTACCACCGCACATTGGCCATGTTCGGCCGCCAGTTTTAGGCGCTTCACTTGTCCAACCGTGAGCGAAGATGGCCATAACACTACCGCCTGACACGCGCCACTGCGCGCCGCTTGCTCGGCGGCCCACAGCGCATCTTGATCGCTTTTGGGGGACACCAACAAGGTGTTGTCTGTGGAGTAGCCTTGCTGATGTAGCATCGCTGCGTTGAGTCCAACCGGTGGCCGGATCCACACCACCTGCTGGCCGCTCGCGTGATACAACGCTGGTAACACCAGCCGCAACTCACCGACACCATAGTCACTGATGATATCCGTCACACCTGGAGACGGAAGCCCGCCAAGGCGCTGATCAAAGACAGTGTAACCAGTCGCTTTTTTATCGGGTAATTCCGCCATTAACGGGCGCTGACTGGCGCGCCATAGGCCGTGTTGTTGAGCTAATTGGTCGAGTGTTTTCATCATTAAAATACCTGTATATATACACAGTATATTTAATGATAAAAACGCTGCAAGGAAAGAAAACAAAAAAAGCAGAAAAGAGGAGGATGGTGCATCAAAGAGAAAAAGACACGCGTGACACCGCAGCAGCTTCGGGACGGATGAGGTGCAATCATTAGCCATTGCGGCTAGGGAATAAGTAGGCGCTTTCCCCAGCGTAAAGTATTACCCACTTTACCCGACAGTAAACGGTATTATATTTCGACGATGGGGGTATTAACGGATTGCGAAGAAGCGAGCATCACTTGGTTGCGGCCACGGTCTTTCGCGCGATACATGAGAAGATCAGCGGTATGGATCAACGCATCTAGCTCTAGCTGCTTTATCTCCTCCACCACATCACTGGAAACAATGGCACCAATGCTCACAGTGACACGAATATCGGCGCCGCCAAATTCAAACACCGTGTCCGCAATATCGCAGCGAATGTGGTTAGCCATTTCAATTAAGGCATCTAAATCTTGGGTCGGGCATAAGATGCAAAACTCTTCTCCGCCTAAACGCGCAGCGGCCCCTTTTTTAACACATCGCTTTAAATAGCTCGCCAGATGTACCAGCACCTTATCGCCTTGCATATGTCCATAGGTATCATTGACCTGCTTGAAATGGTCAAGGTCAATCAAAATTAATCCTACTTCCTGCTGGCGGCTCAGCTTGGGTTTTAAGCGGGTAAAGTAGGTTTCGAGTCCACGGCGATTTAATAACTGCGTCAAAGGATCGGTATTAGCAAACTCTCGCAAACGTGCATTCGCTCGGCGTAATGCGACCGTGCGTTTATACACCATGCGTTTCAGAATAAAGATATAGGTCACCGCGCCTAACAGCACCGACAACACGATACTGGGAATAAGCCAAGCCGGGTAAGCCTCGACGCGCTCGGTATTGATCCACTTTTGCTTGATGCGTAACAGCTCTTCCGCCGGTATGTTACTCATTCCCTCGCGAACTTGCGCGAGCAAGGCTTGGTTGCCTTTGGGCACCGCCGCATAAATCGGGCGTGTGTAAAGGATTTGCTCTGCGACAAACGTCAATGGCTTATCAAAGGTGAGCATATAAAAATTAGCGACTTGGCTATCCGCCACTAGCGCATCAATCTCACCACTGAAAGCGGCGTCAAATAACCGCTCATTATTGGCGTAAGTCTGTTGTTCAACGTCCGGATAATGCTCGGTGAGATAGCTTGACTCATAACTGCCTGCAACAACACCGACTGCCTTACCGCCGACAAGCGTATCTGTTTTGGTGCCGCGCGCTTCATTGCGGATGTATAACGAACCATCAATATTAAAAATAGGTGCAACAAAATCGAGGTAGTCCTCGCGTTCGGTGGACTTCAATAACCCCGCATGAACACGGTTACCGCCTTCTTTCATATAAGCGAGCGTGTCGGCCCAATCGAGTAACACAAATTGTACGGGCTCATGATTATATTGGCCGTAGGCTTGCCAGAAGTCGACCAACAAGCCTTTTGGTTGGCCATCATCAGACAAGTAGCTGTAAGGCTTCCAGACCGAAGAATGAGTGGCGACTAAAATGTCTTTTTCTTCTGACAGATAGGCGTCGTCAGCCCATGCAAACGTACTCACATACGTGCAGGCCAGGAGCAGCATCCCTGTCAAAAGTCGAAAAGTGCGCGCAAACATTATTAGACAGTCCATTCAAAGAGTCTTGATGGTAGATAAATTCTAAGGGAACGCAAAAGACTTAATAAAAAAGCATGATCCAGTTCAAATTGGAAGCTAGATCACATCAGAAAGCATGCAAATGGCCACTGATGGCCGATAAAAGCAGCAAAAAGGAATACGTCGTATGGTAAAGGTGGAAACATCAACAGAAAGCGTAATCATGATAAAAATATCTTGATTCACCAGTGTGCTGTCATCGGGTTGTAATGATTTAAATCGTCAGCTGTGGTAAATTTACGCGCCCCAAAGGAAGGGAAGACTCATGAGACAGGAGCACTATTGAGTGCTTTATTGTCAATGAAGCCTTTATTGCCCGTGATCAACACAGATCACCGCAGACAATCTATACTCACGATCGATAAACAGTGACGTCACCACAGCAACCCTGGCTGCGGTAACGTCATTGCAAAATGCAAAAAATTCGCTTTCACAGCCACTTAAGTAGTAAAAGTGCGTGGTAAAATTACACTTTTCGGTGTGTTGTGAGAAAGCATCAGGCTTATGTTTCAATTTTTGACCGGAGAAATGTGTCGATGAAAAAGACCAAAATCGTATGTACGATTGGCCCAAAAACCGAATCTGAAGAGATGCTTACTCAGCTTGTTGAAGCTGGCATGAATGTCATGCGCCTTAACTTCTCACACGGTGATTACCAAGAGCATGGTACGCGTATCGCCAACTTGCGTAATGTGATGAAGCAAACCGGCAAACAAGCCGCTATCTTGCTGGATACCAAAGGTCCAGAGATCCGTACGGTAAAACTGGAAGGTGGCGACGATGTGCTACTGGAAGCCGGTCAAACCTTTACATTCACCACAGATACCTCTGTTGTGGGCAATAAAGAACGCGTCGCCGTGACCTACGCTGGTCTGCCGCAAGATTTAAAAGCGGGTGATACAGTACTGGTTGATGATGGTCTACTTGAGATGGAAGTACTAGAAACGACTGAAAAAGAAGTGGTTTGTAAAGTACTCAACAACGGTGAGCTCGGCGAAAACAAAGGCGTTAACCTGCCAGGCGTTTCTGTCAGCTTGCCTGCGCTGGCTGAAAAAGATAAATCGGATCTGAAATTTGGTTGCGAGCAAGGCGTTGATTTTGTTGCTGCCTCATTTATTCGTAAGAAAGAAGACGTAGAAGAAATCCGCGATCTATTGGCGCAAAACGGCGGTAGCGACATCAAGATCATCTCTAAAATTGAGAACCAAGAAGGTGTCGACAACTTTGACGCTATCTTGGAAGCATCTGACGGCATCATGGTTGCTCGTGGTGACCTCGGTGTAGAGATCCCCGTTGAAGAAGTGATCTTCGCGCAGAAGATGATGATCGAAAAATGTAACCGTGCACGCAAGATGGTTATCACGGCGACACAAATGCTCGATTCGATGATCAAAAACCCACGCCCAACCCGCGCAGAAGCAGGTGACGTGGCCAACGCTATCATGGACGGCACCGATGCGGTGATGCTGTCAGGTGAATCAGCGAAAGGGAAGTACCCATTAGAAGCGGTGAGCATTATGGCACAAATCTGTGAGCGCACAGACCGTCAAATGTCTCCAGCTTTAGGCTCTCGCCTTGATAGCGACCGCCTACGTATCACCGAAGCGGTCTGTAAAGGCGCGGTCGATACCTCTCAAAAGCTCAGTGCCCCGTTGATTGTGGTTGCGACTGAAGCAGGTAAGTCAGCGCGCTCAGTGCGTAAGTACTTCCCAACCGCGAACATTGTTGCGGTCACCACTAACCCGAAAACAGCCGCTCACTTGTGTCTGACCAAAGGGGTGACACCTGTGATGATCGAAAGCATCGATAGCACCGATGAGTTCTACCGTCGTGGTAAAACCATCGCGCTAGAGTCAGGCTTAGCGAACAAAGGCGATATCGTGGTCATGGTCTCAGGCGCACTCGTGCCGTCTGGTACCACCAACACCACCTCTGTGCACGTTCTGTAATAAGACGTTTACTGCAGACCTAAGCGGTTTTTACAAACCATCACGCCCCGACTCGTTCGGGGCGTTTTTTTATCACCCGTTCAGTGGCATGATAAAAGAAGGCACAGCAGGAAGCGCAATGAAACCAACCAAAGCACAAGAAGCCATGGCGCATATTTGGGCAGCAGTATTAACCCGCCAGCTCACATTAACACCGAATGCGCACGGCAATTATTCACTCACCGTCGCCACCTTATGCGAACAACTTGGTTTAACCACAGCAACGGCACGTGATGGCTTGCATTTACTCGCCATGGCGGGACGCATCAGCTACCAACCCCAACTCGGATACCAGTTAATGCCCTTAAGTCAGGCAGACTGGCAACCTCTCGCGTCTGGCATACAGGCAATGGTTGGCGCTTTCATGGATAGGCTGCCACCTCGGTTGGATGAGCCGACCTCATTGACCCTACTGGGTTTACTGCACAGCCTACAGAATCTGCCAGCCAAGGATTATCGTGACGTCGCGGCCGTGGCGCACTGGCATCAGCAGCTTCATTACACGCTCTTTGCCGGGATCAACCCGTATCTCGCAGACGCAATACAGCCGCTTGTCGCCCAGCATTTACGCTACCTCACTCATCCTGATATCGGCTTTGAATTTGCAACCAGTTGGCAGCGCTTAATGCCAGTATTGCGCGGGCTTGTCTCTGCGCGACCACAAGCTCACAGCCGCGCTTATCAACACTATTGGCTGGGGCTAAATACTGTGGTCGGAGACAGGATCGGCACCTTTACCAGTGGACAATTTCTTTGAAGTGGGTTTTTATCAATACCGCTAACGGTACCAAATAGATGGCACTAAACTTGACGGCCATCACCGCCAAGGTCAGGGTGGTAACGCGTACTAGGCACTTATTGATTGTTTGTAGTAATGGGTGACTCATCATCATTTCAGTCTAAAGCGGGAAGTCTGTTCAAAAATCAGGCAATAGTTTACAAATTAATCAATAAATCGCAAGCGCCAATCACGCCTGTTATCATCACCCCCCAACAGGCGGCGACTAAGCTGCTGATTTAGTGTGACTGCAGAGAGCAAGATGACAAAAGCATTGACCATTTTGGATATCGCCCGCTTAGCCGGGGTGGGAAAATCAACCGTATCTCGTGTGCTAAACGATGATCCACGGGTCAAAGACAGCACACGCGAGAAAGTACAAGCCGTGATCGATCAGCATGGCTTTATGCCCTCTAAATCCGCACGTGCGATGCGTGCACAACGCAGTGGCGTCGTGGGGGTGATCGTGGCGAAACTCAGCTCCAATTCAGAAAACACTGCACTGACTGGCCTGCTCAATACCTTGTATGCCAAAGGCTATGACGCCGCCATCATGGAAAGCCAATTCTCACAACAAAAAGCACAAGCTCACCTCGATGTGCTGAAACGCCGTAATGTCGACGGTATTATCTTTTTTGGTTTTTCTGGCTGTGATCTCAACGCGCTAGCGCCATTCGCCCCTAACTGTGTTGTGCTAGCCGTCGATAGTGATAAATACGTTAGCGTCAGCTATGACAACCAAGGCGCGGTCGCACAAGTGATGGATCACTTTTATCATCAAGGGTGTCGACATATTGCTTTCTTAGGGATTGATGAGCGAGATGAAACCACAGGTCTCGCCCGCTCTGGTGCCTACCAGCATTTTTGCCAAACCCACCAGATCTCACCACGACTACACCGCTGTGAGATGAGCTTGCATGCCGCCTACAACGCCACAGATAGCCTCATCAATACACAGACCGATGCCATTGTTTGTGCGTCCGATACCCTCGCTCTGGGGGTCGCGAAACGCCTACAAACACTTGGGCGAGAAGACATCGCTATTGGCGGCATTGGCAATCACGACATGCTACGCTTTATGTTTCCACGCGCCGTCAGTGTGGAGCTAGGTTACCACCAAGCAGGGCAACATGCGGCCGACTTGCTACTCAAGCAGCTGGATGACGACGATCCCGTGGTTAGCCACTGGACACAACCTTGCCACCTGGTGACACCCTAACCTTCAACCAACACCAAAAATCAGGCAGTTACAAATTTCTGTGTGATGGTTTTCAAACAATGGGAACGATTCCACTGATAATTGGATTAGTACGATCCATAATCAGTGGGAACGTTACCAATGAATACCCTACAGCAATACAGGATTGCTTATGAGCCAGATAGATAAAAAAGCCATTGACCAATTGGTCACGCATATTGGCGGCAAAGACAACATCGCCACCGTTAGCCACTGCCTAACCCGTTTACGATTCGTGCTAAACGATCCGGAAAAAGCGGACGTGGCTGCGATTGAAGCGCTCCCCATGGTCAAAGGCTGCTTTACCAGCGCCGGTCAATTTCAGGTGGTGATCGGCACCAATGTCGACCAAGTGTACGCCCTACTAGAAGAACAAACCGGGGTGGAAGGCCAGTCAAAAGACGAGGCCAAACAAGCCGCGCGCCAAAATATGAGCCTGACTGAGCGTGCCATCTCACACCTCGCGGAAATTTTTGTTCCCCTTTTACCCGCGATTATCACCGGTGGTCTAATCCTCGGCTTCCGTAATGTGATCGGCGATATCCGCATGTTCGATGGCAAAACCCTGACCGAAATCAGTGAGTTTTGGGCCACCGCTCACGGCTTCTTATGGCTGCTTGGCGAAGCCATCTTCCACTTCCTGCCTGTCGGCGTATGTTGGGCGACGGTGAGGAAAATGGGCGGCACACCCATTTTGGGTATCGTGCTAGGTATTACCCTAGTATCGCCACAGTTGATGAACGCTTACCTTATCGGTAAAGAGATGCCTGAAGTGTGGGACTTTGGCTGGTTCTCAATTGAAAAAGTCGGCTACCAAGCACAGGTGATCCCAGCCATGTTTGCAGGGATGGCTTTGGCATTTATTGAAACCCAGTTAAAACGTATTATTCCAGATTACCTTTATCTTGTGGTGGTGCCGTTTGTCGCGCTGCTCACCTCAGTGGTACTGGCGCACACCCTTATCGGTCCCTTTGGGCGTGAAATCGGCAACGGCGTCGCCTTCTTGGCTCGCACGGCGATGACCGGTGATTTCGCCTTTATCGGTGCAGCGCTATTTGGCTTCCTCTATGCACCTTTGGTGATTACCGGTGTTCACCACACCACCAACGCGGTGGACTTGCAGCTGATGCAGGAAATGGGCGGCACGCCTATTTGGCCGCTGATTGCCCTGTCCAACATTGCACAAGCCTCGGCGGTGGTTGGCATTATTTGGGTCAGCAAGAAAGAAAACGAACGTGAAATCTCTGTGCCCGCGGCGATTTCCGCCTACCTTGGCGTGACAGAGCCGGCCATGTACGGGATTAACCTACGTTACAAATTCCCAATGCTGTGCGCGATGGTTGGCTCAGCGCTGGCCGCCATTGTGTGTGGTCTTTCCGGTGTGATGGCCAACGGTATTGGTGTAGGTGGCCTACCAGGCATCTTATCTATACAGCCACAATTCTGGGGTGTTTACGCAGTCGCGATGTTAATCGCCATCTTGGTGCCAATCGCACTCACCGCCTTTATGTATCGCCGCCAGGCCAGCAAAGGCAAATTGGCGGTCGTCTAATTCCCATTCCGTCCGCGGGGAGTACGCTCCCCGCTTTTTTAGCGTTAAGAGAGACATTATGCACGCACATCCCTGGTGGAAAACGGCCACCATCTATCAGATTTACCCGAAAAGCTTCCGTGATACCACACAAACAGGGACAGGTGATCTGCCGGGCATTATCGAAAAACTGGACTATTTTTCGACCTTGGGCATCGATGCATTATGGCTAACCCCCATTTATGTATCACCACAAGTCGATAACGGCTACGACATTGCCGATTATTACGCGATTGACCCCAGCCTAGGCACCATGGACGACTTCGACACCCTGCTCGCCGAGGCGCATAAGCGCGATATCCGCATCATCATGGATATTGTGATTAACCACACCTCGACCGAGCACCCCTGGTTCCAATCAGCGCTGACTGGTAAAGACAGTCCCTATCGCGATTACTACATCTGGAAAGATCCGGTTAACGGCGGTGTTCCTAACAACTGGCAATCAAAATTTGGTGGTAGCGCGTGGCAATGGCACGAACCCACCGGCCAGTATTACCTCCACCTATTTGCCACCGAACAGGCCGATCTTAACTGGGAAAATCCTGAGGTGCGGGCAGCCGTCAAAGACGTAATGGCCTTTTGGGCCGAGAAAGGCGTGGATGGCTTTCGCCTCGATGTGATCAATTTGATCTCCAAAGATCAGTCATTTCCCAACGATCATCAAGGCGATGGTCGCCGTTTTTATACCGATGGTCCCCGCGTCCACGAGTACTTGCAAGAGATCAGCCGGGATATTTTTCAGCATTACGGCAGCGTCACCGTGGGCGAGATGTCTTCAACCACTCTGGAGCACTGTCAGCAATACTCCGCGCCGGATGGCAAAGAGCTCTCCATGGTGTTTAACTTCCACCACTTAAAAGTCGATTATCCGGGCGGCGAGAAGTGGCGACTGGCGCCGTTTGACTTCTTGGCCCTAAAACAGCTTTTCCGCACTTGGCAACACGGCCTGCATAATCAAGGTTGGGGCGCACTGTTTTGGTGTAACCACGACCAGCCGCGTGTGGTCAGCCGCTTTGGTGATGACCGCCACTATCGGGTCGCGTCCGCTAAAATGCTTGCCACTGCGATTCATATGCAGCAAGGCACGCCTTACGTGTATCAAGGGGAAGAAATTGGCATGACTAACCCTGGCTATCAGCGTATCGATGACTATCAAGACGTTGAGAGTCGCAACATGCACCGTCTGCTGTGCGACCAAGGCATGCCAGAAGGGGAAGTGCTGGCCATTCTGGCGGCACGCTCGCGCGATAATTCACGCACGCCTATGCAGTGGGACAGTTCAGCAAACGCCGGTTTTACCACAGGTACACCGTGGCTAACGCCTGCGCCTAACTATGTTGACGTCAATGTCGACACCGCACTGGCGGATAAAGACTCGGTGTTCTATCACTACAAAAAGCTGATTTCCCTGCGTAAAACCTTACCCGTGATCCGTGAAGGCGATTATCAGGACTTGTTGCCTGACCACCCACAACTGCTCGCCTATCGTCGCGACAATGGCGATAGCCAACTGGTGGTGGTGTGTAATTTTTATGGCGAACGGGTCACGGCAACCTTGCCTCTCGCCCCGACCCCGAACGCAGACTTGGTGAGCCATAATTACCCAGAAGCCAAGCCCTTAATGCCAGAAATGCAACTGGCACCCTATGAAGCCTTGGTGTATTTGATTCATCCCGCTTAACCGACACAAAAATGGCACGCCTTGGCGTGCCATTTTTCTTTCAACGGCCAGTGGCTTTGGTTACTGACGCAACGCTCGCTCGCCGCGTGCGATGCCAACCACACCGCTGCGTGCCACCTCAATGATCTCGGTAATCTCACCGACCGCGCGAATAAAGGCATCTAACTTGTCACTGTCACCCGTCAACTGCACGGTGTAGAGCGAGTGCGTCACATCCACAATCTGACCGCGGAAAATATCGGCGGTGCGTTTTACCTCCGCGCGGGCAAAGCCGCTGGCTTTCACCTTCACCAACGCCAGCTCGCGCTCAATATGATCGCTTTCAGTCACATTGCTTACTTTCAGCACATCAATCAGCTTGTGCAGGTGCTTTTCGATTTGCTCGCGGTCCGCGTCACTCACCACCGAGGTGGTGATATTCAAGCGCGATAAGGTTGCGTCATCCGTCGGTGACACCGTGAGTGATTCAATGTTGTAGCCACGCTGAGAGAATAAGCCCACCACGCGCGACAAGGCACCTGGTTCGTTTTCCATTAAAACCGATACAATACTGCGCATTAGGTTCTCTCCGTTTTGCTCAACCACATTTCATTCATCGCCCCACCGCGTACCTGCATCGGATAAACGTGCTCGGTTTCATCAACATTGATATCGACAAAGACCAAGCGATCTTTCATCGCTAAGGCTGCCTCTAAGCCCGCTTCCAGCTCGGACGGGTGATTAATGCGCATCCCCACATGACCATAGGCCTCAGTGATCGCAGCAAAGTCCGGCACCGAGTCCATATAAGAGTGCGAATGGCGGCCTTGGTAAATCATGTCCTGCCATTGTTTGACCATTCCGAGGAAACGGTTGTTGAGGTTGACGATCACGACCGGAATGTCGTATTGCAATGCCGTCGACAGCTCCTGAATGTTCATTTGAATACTGCCATCACCGGTGACACACACCACCTGCGCGTCCGGCAGCGCAAACTTCACCCCCATGGCGGCGGGTAGCCCAAAGCCCATGGTGCCCAAGCCGCCGGAGTTAATCCAACGACGTGGTTTATCAAACGGATAATAGAGTGCCGCAAACATTTGATGCTGGCCGACGTCTGAGGTCACATACGCCTCGCCATGGGTGAGGCGATACAAGGTTTCAATCACTTGCTGGGGTTTAATCCGCTCAGGATCAGCGACATATTGCAAACATTGGCGCTCACGCCAAATCTGAATATTGTGCCACCAGGTGCTGATCGCATCGCTGTCGTTATTGCCACCTTGCTCCACCAGCAATTTGAGCATGCTATTTAATACCGCATCCGCCGAGCCGACGATGGGAATATCTGCGGCCACGGTTTTAGAAATGCTGGAAGGATCCACATCAATGTGCATGATGGTGGCATCGGGACAGTATTTTTCTAGATTGTTGGTGGTACGATCGTCAAAACGAACACCAATACCAAAAATCAGATCGGCTTGGTGCATCGCCATGTTCGCTTCGTAGGTGCCATGCATACCCAGCATACCCAGCGCGTGATCATGGGTGCCGGGAAACGCCCCCAGGCCCATCAATGTGCTAACGACGGGGATGTTTAGACTTTCTGACAACTGGCGAATTTGCTCGCCGCAGTCGGCCATGATGGCCCCACCACCGACGTATAGCACCGGCTTTTTCGCTGCCAGTAGCGCTTTTAAGCCACGTTTGATCTGACCTTTGTGCCCTGACGTGGTCGGGTTGTAAGAGCGCATACGCACACTATCAGGGTACTGATACGGATGCTTTTGCGCCGGATTCAGCATGTCTTTGGGGATATCCACCACCACAGGGCCGGGACGTCCTGTCGCGGCAAGATAAAAAGCTTTTTTTACAATATTGGGAATATCTTCGGCGCGCTGGACTAAAAAGCTGTGTTTGACCACCGGGCGGGAGATCCCCACCATGTCACACTCTTGGAAGGCATCATTACCAATCAGGCCGCTCATGACTTGGCCAGAAAACACCACCATGGGGATCGAGTCCATATACGCGGTGGCAATGCCGGTAATGGCATTGGTTGCCCCTGGGCCTGACGTGACCAGAACCACGCCCACTTCCCCCGTGGCACGCGCATAACCATCGGCCATGTGTACCGCGGCTTGTTCGTGGCGCACCAACACATGGTCGATATCACTTTTTTCGTGTAATGCGTCGTAAATATCCAGTACCGACCCGCCTGGATAGCCAAAAATATGTTTTACGCCTTGATCGATCATGGAGCGCACGATCATCTCGGCACCGGATAACATTTCCACTCTACGCCTCCCTGTTTGCATAGTTAGGACTTACTTTTAGCCTAATCCTGCCCCTTACTCTTGGATGTACTGGTGGTCACTCACCACGCGGACATCTGAACCAAATACTGGCGGTAAGGCGGCGTTAGATTGTCACTTGGCCTGCTTCGGATGAAGCTGCAATCAATGTAACGTTTTATTTGCAAAACTGTCTATTAGCTAATCAGTATTTACATTTTTAATCTAAATGTTGAGTTAATGTTGCTGGTTTACGCTGACCAAGGGGGAAGAAATTGGAAACATCCACTATAAAATCGACACTTTGCCAGATTTGCTATTAAGGCGTGGGGAGAAAAAAGGGGGAAAAGGCATACAAATAACGAAAACAAAGGAAGATTCTCAGCCATGAGAAACCTTCCCCCGCTTTGATGCACCAGGACTAACGTTGATACATGGTGTCAATGTGATGTTGGTAACGTGAAAGGATCACTTTGCGGCGCAGTTTCATGGTCGGCGTGAGCTCGCCACTGTGCATGCAAAAGCCCTGTGGCAACAAGGTAAAGCGTTTGACTTGCTCAAATTTGGCCAATTCATGTTGTAAGCTCTGCAAACGCTTTTCAAACAAGGCCACGACATCGGCGTGTTTTAGCAGCTCTTTGCGATTTTGATATTCGATATTGGCCGCCCGCGCCCACTCTTCTAAGGCATCGAAGCAAGGCACAATCAAGGCCGATACAAAATGACGCGCCTCGGCCACCACCGCAATTTGATCGATAAAATGATCGCGCACCAAAGCGCCTTCCACCCGCTGTGGTGCGATGTACTTACCGCCTGAGGTTTTCATCAACTCTTTGATTCGGTCAGTGATAAATACGTTGCCCTTGGCATCAAGATACCCCGCATCGCCGGTTTTCAAAAAGCCATCCTCGGTAAAGGTGGCGGCAGTCGCATCAGGCTGATTAAAGTAACCCCGCATTACCATCGGCCCACGGACTTGAATTTCATCGTCCGTCCCAATTCGCACTTCTGCCCCTGGCATCGGATGGCCAATCGATTGGGGATCAAAGCGGGTATCGTCCCAGCAAGAAACCGTGGCGGTGGTTTCGGTCATGCCATAACCGAGCTTGACGTTAATGCCTATCGCGTGGAAAAACGCGCCGATTTCGGGGTCAAGACGCGCCCCACCGCATGGCATCAAACGCATCTTGCCACCTAGTAGCGCACGTAACTTACTGAGCACCAGCTTGTCGGCCAACGCCAATTGCCATTGCTGACACCAAGACGGAGACTGGCCGGTGCGTAATTGCGCAGCATGACGCTCACCTTGGCGCAGTGCCCATCGGAATAAATGGGGTTTGATCCCTGTGGCCCGACTGAGTTTGTCGTGGATAGCGCCATGGATTTTTTCATAAAAACGCGGTACTGCACACATTACCGTCGGTTTGACCTCGGCCAATGCATCACGCACCTGAAGCGGGTTGGAGAGATAGCAATTGACCGCCCCGCGGTGAAGGACGTAATAGCTCCATGCGCGCTCAAACACATGAGAAAGTGGCAAAAAGGCCAAAGAGACATCATCAGGGCTTAATGCCAATACTTGATCGTGCACATCCAACTGCGCCGCCACATTGGCATAATCCAGCATCACCCCTTTCGGATCGCCCGTAGTGCCGGAGGTATAAATCAAGGTGGTCAGATCGTCCATGCATCGTGCGTCAATGCGCGCGTCTAACTCGGCTTGATAGCCGCGATCGTCTTGCAATAGCCAGCTGGCCCAATCCCACACCTTGGGATGTACGGGAACCGCCGTCTCTTGACTTAGGGCAACCACCCCTTTGACGTTAGGGCAGTGTTCAAGGGCAGTAACCGCGCTCTCCAGTTGTTCGTCACCGGCAAAAATCCACTGTACGTCTGCATCATTGATAATGTGTGCGGCTTGCTGGGCGGTGCTAGTTGCGTAAATCGGCACAGGTACGGCGCGAATTTGCAACGCGGCATAGTCCAACATTGCCCATTTTTCGCTGTTCGGCGCAAAAATGGCGACGGTTTGCTGCACCTGACAGCCAGCGTTGAGTAAGCAGCGTGACAGCTGATCGATGCGTTCGCCTAGCTGGCGCCAACTAATGCTTATCCATTGCGTGTCTTGTTGGAAGCGGATTGCTTCGCGTTCATTTTGGGCGGCAATCTGATCGCGAATGCGCGTGACGATATGGTTTTGGGTGTTCACGGAGTCTCTCTTGGCTCGCCGTTTGGCGAACACATGTACGCTCAATAATGACAGCGAGTTTACCGAGCGCACCATCAAACTCAAGAGAAATTGAGTGAATGCTCTAGCAAAAATGTAAAAACGTGATTCAGCCTTGTGGAAGCAGCTTATCGGCGCGCGCCGCACATCGCACTACCGAATCAAGCGTTGCAACCTGAGTGGGTGTGGATCCATGCGCATTGATGAGCGATTAAAGTCCAAAATCGACTCCTCAACCGTTTCTGGATAGTCAACCTGAGCCCATAGATGGTGAAACAGGCTACGTGTCTGACTTAACTCTCCTTTTACCAGCCACTCCGCCAATGCTTGAGCAACATCTGGGTACCCAATCGCGCCCACCGCCGGTGCCTGCAGCCATTCACGTACCGCGCTCGCATTCAAGCTATCCATACTGTGTGCTAGCCCAAGCTGAGAAAGTGTTGCGACATTACTCAACTGTTCAAACTGACCAGACAATGGCTTTAAAAGGAGCTTTTTCCCTAAACTTAATGCCTCCGATGGAAGCTCAAATCCCCCATTTGCGATCACACCCTGGCACTGATGCAGTGCCGTGTGAAAGCTTTCTTTGCCTAAGGGCATTAGCGTAAGGTTTTCACGTTGGTAGGGGGCATTAACCTCGGGGTGAAAGCAGATAAAAGGTTGGCTAAAGCGCAACAGCAGCTCACTGACTGAAGATAAAGATTCAAAGGGGAGATACACCAGCACCGCCCTCTCCGCAGTGGACGATGCCACCGCTTTATCCACCGGAGTGGTATCAATAATTGGGGGTAAGATCGGTTGGTTAAAGTGATACCAATGCAAGCCAATGGCATAGTCGGTTGGCGCAAAATAACGCATGATCATGCGATTGATCAGCGTTTCTCCATGTTTGGGCACCGCGTGAGAAAACGCCGCTTGGTGGCTGATCGCCACCGATGGCACCCCTTGCCGGCGCGCCGCCCACGCACTGATGGGTTCAAAATCAGAGATAACCTTATCGTAACCTGATACATCAAGCTGGCGAATATCGCGTCGTAGCTGTGTAAAACGATTGTGTCGCGCGGTGGCTAACATATCAATTTTGCCATCACGGCTGACAAAGCTCATGCCGGTAAACGTGCGATAGTCACCAAATGGCGCCATATCAAAATAACGCTCGGCTGGCCGCCCCGAAAAAACAAAATCGACCTCGACATCATATCCTGCTAAGGCACAAGCCATGGCGCGGGCTCGCGATATATGCCCGTTACCGGTTCCCTGAACACCGTATAAAAGCTTCATTAAATACCTGTTATTCCGTAAAGATCGAAAGTGATACTGTGTGCCAACGTCGCGCACAGCAGCCCTAACCCAGCGCCAACCACGATATCGCTCACAAAGTGCACGCCCAGTAACACGCGCGAAATACCGATTAGGCTGGCCCAGATGAACACCAAAAGGGTTAACGAAGGAAAAAAGGTGCTCAGCAATGAGGCCATGAGAAAAGCGGCGGCCGTGTGGCCTGATGGCATACTGTAAAGATCGGAAGGCGTGATAAAGGCAGGTAACTGCGAAGGACGTGCGCGCCGAAAGCTGCGTTTAAGCACCCAATAGATCGGGAGTTCGATGGCAAAAGCCATCAATCCTGTGAGCAAAAACCAGAGCCCGACCGCCTCATGAAGCCACCATGCAGTAAAGCCAATCACCAGATAGAGTGGCCCGTCACCTGATCGGGAAACGGTACGGGCTATTTTCGCTGTGCCAGCGCTAAAGCGGTGAGATAAACACAGTGTCGACACCGTGTGGTCGAAGCGTTGAATCGCGGTAAAGCTTCTCATCCTGCCTCCCAATGCGGCGAGCTGATGGTTAAACTCTAGTCAGCCGGTATGACAGGTCGGTGACGTTATTGGGTCATCTCGATGAATTTACGTCGCCGCTTGAGCTCAGGTACGTTGGGACAAGTAAAAATAATGAAGACTGGACAAAGCCGCGCCAGAGCGCAGCACAAAAATCTAACTTTTAGTTTTAAAACCAGTTTAATTAACCAGTTTTTTACCTTTATATTGCGCAGAAAACGGGTTTTGTTTTTTTCAGATTGACGCTTTCCCCATCGCTCTGTTATTTCTGGTAACAGAATATTTACTGACGGACATCAGCATGACACTGTTTCACCTACGCCTCATCCTCCTCCTTATCGTGACCCAGTCGCGCGGGTAGGTTTTGGGCAGAAAACAGTGAATGCCAAATCTCAAAAACCCGCGCCAGACGCGGGTTTTTTTGTATCTAACGTCGCCAAAATAACATCAAGCGCCAATTAAAGAGCCCTTCAAAGCGGCCAAGCAAACACAACAGGGAGTCACCCATGAGCGAGAACAGCCAAGTCATTCTGTTTGATACCACATTACGCGACGGCGAGCAGGCGCTGTCAGCAAGTTTAACCGTCAAAGAGAAATTGCAGATCGCCCAAGCCTTGGACCGCTTGAAGATAGACATTATTGAAGCCGGTTTTCCGGTCTCCTCACCGGGCGATTTTGAATCCGTGCGCACCATTGCCGAGCACATGCAACATGCACGTGTCTGTGCCTTGTCTCGCGCGGTTCCTAAAGACATAGATGTGGCCGCCGAATCCCTCAAAGCCGCTGACGCCTTTCGTATCCACACTTTTTTGTCCACCTCAACCATCCATGTCAAAGATAAGCTTCGCCGCAGCTACGATGACGTGGTCGAGATGGGGGTACGCGCCGTTAAGCATGCACGCCAATACACGGACGATGTGGAGTTTTCCTGCGAAGATGCCGGGCGCACCCCGATAGATAATCTGTGCCGTATGGTCGAAGCGGCGATTGGTGCCGGTGCGACCACCGTCAATATCCCAGATACGGTGGGTTACACAGTGCCGAGTGAATTCGGCAATATCATTGCGACCTTGTTTAACCGCGTGCCGAATATCGACAAAGCCGTGATCTCTGTCCATTGTCATGATGACTTAGGGATGTCGGTCGCCAACTCTATTGCCGCGGTTCAAGCCGGCGCTCGCCAAGTGGAAGGCACTATCAATGGCATCGGTGAACGTGCGGGGAACTGCGCGCTGGAAGAGATTGCGATGATCTTGAAAACCCGCGCTGACTTGTTAGGCGTAGAAACAGGATTGAACCACACCGAAATTGCCCGCACCAGCAAGTTAGTTAGTCAGCTTTGCAACATGCCAATCCAACCCAATAAAGCCGTGGTCGGTGCCAATGCCTTTAGCCACTCCTCCGGCATCCACCAAGATGGCATGCTGAAAAACAAAAACACCTACGAAATCATGACCCCAGAGTCGATTGGTTTGGGCAAAAAGGCGCTTAATCTGACCAGCCGTTCCGGCCGTGCCGCGGTGAAAAGCCACATGGATAACCTTGGCTACGACCAACAAGATTACGATTTAGACACCTTGTATCAATCTTTCTTGCAGCTGGCGGATCGTAAAGGTCAGGTGTTCGATTACGACTTAGAAGCCTTGATGTTCTTCAACAACCTCAAAGAAGAGGACGACTTCTACAAGCTGAACTATTTAGGCGTGCAATCGGGCAGCCTAATGGCGACCACCAGCATCAAGTTGCAATGTGGCGACGAAGAGAAACGCGAGGCGGCGATTGGTAACGGCCCCGTCGATGCCCTTTATCAGTGCATCTATCGGATCACCGGCTATGACATTGAACTGGATAAATTCGATCTGACCGCCAAAGGGGAAGGAGAAGATGGTCTCGGCCAAGCCGACATCATTGCTAACTACAAGGGCCGTAAATATCACGGCACCGGGGTGTCGACCGACATTATCGAAGCCTCAGGTGAAGCGCTACTGCATGTGATCAATGCCATTTATCGCGCCGACAAAATCGCCCAGATTAAGGAACAATCCCACTTAAAACAGGAGACAGTATAACCATGGCCAGCGCACATCAGATTGCTATTTTGCCCGGTGACGGTATCGGCCCCGAAGTCATGACGCAAGCCGAGAAGGTGCTTGATGCGGTTAGCGAGCGATTCTCACTCACCTTGGAGCGTCACCACTATCCTGTGGGCGGTGCCGCGATTGATGCCCATGGCTCGCCGCTGCCCGCACAAACCTTGGCTGGGTGTGAAAAAGCCGATGCAATTTTATTTGGTTCAGTGGGCGGCCCAAAGTGGGAGCATTTACCGCCAACCGAGCAACCGGAGCGCGGTGCCTTGCTGCCATTGCGCAAACACTTTGGGCTGTTCTGTAACTTGCGTCCGGCACAAATCCACACTGGTCTCGAAGGCTTTTGCCCGCTGCGCGCCGACATTGCCGACAAAGGCTTTAACATCGTGGTGGTGCGAGAGCTAACCGGTGGGATTTACTTTGGTGAGCCCAAAGGACGTGAAGGTGAAGGCCGCGAGGAAAAAGCGTTTGATACGGAAGTTTATCATCGCTATGAAATTGAGCGTATCGCCCGCATTGCCTTCCAATCGGCTCAGTTGCGTAATAAGCAAGTGTGCTCAATCGATAAAGCCAATGTGTTGCAAAGCTCAATGCTATGGCGTGAAGTGGTGGAAGAGGTGGCCAAGGACTATCCGGATGTCCACTTGAGCCATATGTATATCGACAACGCCACCATGCAGCTGATTAAAGACCCGTCGCAATTTGATGTGATGCTGTGCTCGAATATTTTCGGTGACATCATCTCCGATGAATGCGCAATGATCACCGGCTCAATGGGCATGCTGCCATCTGCGAGCTTGAACGCGAGTAAATTTGGTTTGTATGAGCCCGCCGGCGGCTCTGCCCCCGATATTGCGGGTAAAAATATCGCCAACCCAGTGGCGCAAATTCTCTCCGCCGCGCTAATGTTACGCTACTCGTTAGGCGAAGAAGACGCGGCCTGTGCGATTGAGCATGCGGTCAGCCAAGCACTGGCGGCCGGTGAGCTGACCGCTGATCTGGCGGGCAACCATCCTGCCCTCAGTACCGAACAAATGGGCGAGCGTATCGCCGCCTATATCCGCCAAGGCGCAGAATAATTACCCGTAAGGATACGAGCTATGTCGAATGCAAACACCCAGCAAGGCGCCAAGACCTTGTACGAAAAAATTCATCAAGCCCATATTGTCACCGAGCAGCCCGGCGAAGCGCCGCTGCTGTATATCGACCGCCATTTGGTGCACGAAGTGACCTCACCACAAGCCTTTGATGGTCTGCGGGAAAAAGGGCGTCCGGTGCGCCAAGTGAGTAAAACCTTCGCCACCATGGATCACAATGTCTCCACCGAAACCAAAGACATTAACGCGTCAGGGGAAATGGCGCGTATCCAAATGGAAACACTGGCCAAAAACTGCGAAGAGTTCGGTGTCACTCTGTATGACTTGAATCACCCTTACCAAGGCATTGTGCATGTGATGGGCCCCGAACTGGGTATTACCCTGCCCGGCACCACCATCGTCTGTGGTGACTCTCACACCGCAACCCACGGTGCTTTTGGTGCACTGGCCTTTGGCATTGGTACCTCTGAAGTCGAGCACGTGCTGGCCACCCAAACGCTCAAGCAATCCCGCGCCCGCACGATGAAAATTGAAGTCACGGGCAAAACCGCCCCCGGGATCACTGCCAAAGATATTGTCCTAGCCATTATTGGCAAGGTCGGTCATGCCGGCGGCACCGGGCATGTGGTGGAGTTTTGCGGGGACGCAATCACCGACTTGTCGATGGAAGGGAGAATGACGGTGTGCAACATGGCAATCGAATTAGGCGCCAAAGCTGGCCTGATCGCCCCGGATGACACCACCTTTGCCTATTTAAAAGACAAGAAATTTGCCCCGAAAGGCGAGCAATGGCAGCAAGCAATCGCCTATTGGCAAACCTTGCATTCGGACGCCGATGCGCAGTTTGATCGCGTGGTCACCCTCGATGGCAGTCAAATTCACCATCAAGTGACCTGGGGCACCAACCCCGGCCAAGTGGTCAGTGTGCATGATACCGTGCCTGCCCCAGAGACAATGAACGATCCGATTGAACGTCACTCGGCAGAACGCGCATTAAAATACATGGGGCTGACACCCGGTCAAGCCATCAACCAAATCCGTATCGATAAAGTCTTTATTGGCTCTTGCACCAACTCACGGATTGAAGACATGCGTGCGGCCGCTGCGGTTGCCAAAGGGCGACGTGTGGCAGAGGGCGTGCATGCCATGGTGGTGCCAGGCTCCGAGCAAGTGCGGGCACAGGCGGAGCAAGAAGGACTGGATGTCATTTTCCGTGACGCTGGCTTTGAATGGCGTTTACCCGGCTGTTCGATGTGTTTGGCGATGAATAATGATCGCTTAGGCCCCAAAGAGCGCTGCGCCTCCACCAGTAACCGCAACTTTGAAGGGCGTCAAGGCCGTGAAGGCCGCACCCACTTGGTCAGCCCAGCCATGGCCGCAGCGGCGGCGATTGCGGGCCATTTTATCGACGTTAACCAAATATAAGGAGGCCTTATGTCAGGCATACACACTCATACCGGCATTGTTGCCCCGTTGGATGCGGCAAACGTCGATACCGATGCGATCATTCCTAAGCAGTTTTTGCAAAAAGTCACCCGCACCGGCTTTGGGCAGCACCTGTTTCACGATTGGCGCTTTTTAGACGATGCGGGCCAGCAACCGAACCCCGAGTTCGTGCTTAACCAAGCACGTTACCAAGGCGCGAGCGTCTTGCTCACCCGCGAGAATTTTGGCTGTGGCTCATCCCGCGAGCATGCGCCTTGGGCGCTGGATGATTACGGGTTTAAAGTGATTATCGCCCCCAGTTTTGCCGATATTTTCTATGGCAACTGCATCAATAACCAAATGGTGCCGGTAACCCTTGAAGAAGGCCAAATCGATGCTTTATTTACGTATGTGGCGGAAAATGAAGGCGCGACGGTAACCCTGGATTTGCCCGCCCAAACCATTCGAGCCGGTGAACACTGCTTTGCCTTCCAGATGGATGATTTTCGCCGTCATTGCCTGTTGGAAGGGTTAGATAGCATCGGTCTGACGTTGCAGCACGAAGCCGATATCTCACGCTTTGAAAAACAAATACCAGACTTTTTGGTGTAATACGCCCTCCAAGAACGCCAATAAGCGCGGTATTACCCGTACTTATTGGCGCTTCAACCCATTTTTTTCATCCTCAATGAAACCAACCGCTGACTCGCTTGGTCTAGTCTCAAAGAAGGTTTGATCGCATTAAGGACTGGCAATGCAAAAACATTTGGTAATTCTGCTCTGGTTAGTGTTTCCGCTCATCAGCCAAGCCGCGCCCAAAGCGGATTACTGGGCAATGTGGGATGCCCATAACCCTGACAGCCAAGCCACGTTTACCCATCACAGCTGGCAAGTGTTACTCGATAAGTATTTGCAATCTCAGGGGCAGCACACCTTATTTAACTATGCCGCCGTCACGGATAACGACAAAGCAACCCTCGACCATTACATTGGTATGCTCACCGCGCGCGACCCACGTACCCTGACCAAAGACGAGCAATACGCATATTGGGTTAACCTCTATAATGCGGTCACGGTAAAACTGATTATCGCCGAGTACCCGGTCCGTTCCATCACCAAACTCGGTGGGCTATTTAGCTTTGGCCCTTGGGATGATGAAGTGGTTACCGTCGCTGGCGAGCCGCTCACTTTAAACGATATCGAACACCGGATTTTACGCCCGCTTTGGCAAGATCCGCGTACCCACTATGCGGTCAACTGTGCCAGCCTTGGCTGCCCTAATCTTCAGCCACAAGCCTTTCAAGCAAGTGCACTTGATGCACAGCTCGAGCACGCCGCCTATACCTTCATTAACAGTGATAAAGGCGTGAGTCAGCAAGGGGGAAAATGGCAACTTTCCTCAATTTATGAATGGTTTGAAGCTGACTTTGGTGGCGATAAGCAAGGCGTGATCGCTCACATAAACCAGTATCGCGATATTCCATTGCCACAAGAGGCAACATTGGAATACGACTACAACTGGGACCTTAACCAACTCGGCAACTAAAAGGCTTGGTTAAACCTAAGCCAATCAGTACAATACCACCGTACTCATTGGGGAGCCTCACGGCTGAGATTGCGCACTGCGCTAGACCCATCGAACCTGATCCAGCTAACACTGGCGTAGGGATTGAGACTTGATGTTGCCATCAACTTGCCTCAACACCCACGCCCAACTTAGGAGCGTGCTGTGAAAGTTTTTACCTCTGTTCTCACTCTGGTTTCTTTATCGCTATTATCACTCGGCGCCCGCGCCGCGGACCCGCTTACTGTCTATACCTATGACTCCTTTATTGCTGAATGGGGGGCGGGGCCTAAAATTAAAGCGAAATTTGAACAGCAATGCGATTGCCAGCTTGAGTTTGTGTCTCTCGACGATGGGGCCGCCTTACTTAATCGCCTGCGCATTGAAGGAGAAACCACCCAAGCCGATATCGTACTCGGTATGGATACCAACTTAATGAAAGAAGCCGAGCGCAGTGGGATTGTTGCCGAGCACGCGGTCAATACCGAGCGCCTGCAAGTGCCTGGCGGGTGGGATAACAAATACTTTATCCCTTACGATTACGGCTATTTTGCCTTTGTGTATGACACTACTCGTTTGCTCGACCCACCCAAAAGCCTCAAAGCCTTGATTGAAGAGCGCGACGATATCAGTGTGATTTACCAAGATCCGCGCGTATCAACGGTCGGCCAGGGGCTAATGCTTTGGATCCAAAAAGTGTACGGCGATAATAATCAACAAGCATGGCGCGATCTTGCCGATAACACGATCACTGTGACCAAAGGCTGGACCGAAGCTTACAACATGTTCCTCAATAAAGAAGCGGACATGGTGCTCTCTTATACCACCTCGCCGGCTTACCACTTAGTGGCCGATGAAGACGATCGCTTTGCCGCCGCCATGTTTGAAGAGGGGCACTATATGCAAATCGAAGTCGCCGCTAAATCAGCCTATACCGATCAGCCGGAACGAGCGGATGCGTTTTTACAATTTATGCTCAGTGATGCGGCACAGTCGGTGATCCCAACCACTCAGTGGATGTATCCGGTCACCGATGTCAACTTGCCTGATGCCTTCTACACCTTGGACAAACCGCAAGAGAGCTTGCTGTATCAGCCTGATGAAGTGATGGGCAATCGCCAGCAATGGGTGCGTGACTGGCAAACCGCGCTGGTTGAATAGCCAAGATGCTCAACCCTTCTCGAACCTGGCCGGGCAGTATTGCGGCCAGCTTGGTCGTGGCTTTGATTGGCAGCGCACTCTGGGCGTTATTCTCTCACAGCCACGATTTGTCACTTGCCTCCTTATGGCAAGATACCTACTTGCGCCATGTCACCTACTTTAGTTTTAAACAGGCCGCGTTATCCGTCGTACTTAGCGTTGGGCTAGCAGTGCCAGTCGCTCATGCGCTGTCTCGCCGACAATTTCCAGTAAAGGCATGGCTGCTGAAGTTATTCGCCATGACCTTGGTGCTGCCGGTCTTGGTGGGAGTATTTGGACTGGTTGCTATCTATGGCCGTAGTGGCTGGATTGCACAAGCTTTCGCGCACTTCGATGCGGCTATGCCGTTTTCTATTTATGGCTTAAGTGGCATTTTACTCGCCCATGTGTTTTTTAATCTCCCTTTTTCCGCCCAATTAATGGTGCAAGCCTTAGAGGGGATCCCAGCCGATCAACGCCGTCTTGCTACCCAGCTAGGGCTCAAAGGCTGGCAACGTTTTAAGCACCTAGAATGGCCGTATCTACGCCAAAGCTTGCCTCATATCGTGGGGCTAGTATTTATGTTGTGCTTTACCAGCTTCGCGACTGTCATGGCACTGGGCGGCGGGCCGAAAGCGACAACCATCGAGCTGGCCATTTACCAAGCCATTCATTTTGATTTCGATTTACAAACGGGTGCTGTCCTCGCGCTGTGGCAAATGCTACTATGCGGGGCCATCGCATTTACCGTACAAACCTTGACGCGCCCGCTGCCGAGCACACCCAGTGAAGTGCTGCCGCTGCCTGCGTCTTTGGATAGCCGTGCGGCCAAGTGTTGGGATGGCCTTTGGATTGGCCTCGTTTTGCTACTGGTGTTACCGCCTCTCGGCGTGGTAATTGCACGCGGGTTGAACCCCAGCGCATTAGCGGTGCTCGGCGATAGCGCACTGTGGCAAGCAACTCTGCACTCGCTGTTCATTGCCACGGGCGCCACCACCTTTGCTTTTGTGTTAGCCGTGGCGGTGATCTTAGCCAGTCGGCACTGGCGCTTACATGGACGAAAAAAACAGGCGGATGGCATAGAAACGCTCGGTGCCATCATCTTAGTAGTGCCAAGTATCGTGCTCAGTACCGGGCTTTTTTTGCTGTTTCGCCAGTTTAGTAACGTATTCAGCTTAGCGCTGTGGCTGGTAATGACAGTGAACGCCCTGATGGCGCTGCCTTATCTTATCAAGGTCTTGAGTGCCCCCGCCTTCCAGCTCGCTCAGTCATACCATAACTTGTGCGCCACCTTAGGCGTCAGAGGCATCACGCGTTTACGTCTGATTGAGTGGGACTGTTTACGTGCACCTATTGCGCGCGGTGTCGCGGTGAGTTTTGTGTTATCCATGGGCGATCTCAGTGCCATCTCCTTATTTGGTAGTCAAAACTTTCAAACCCTGCCCCTGTATTTGTTTCGCTTAATGGGCAGTTACCAAATGGAAGCGGGCGCCGCCGCGGCGATGCTGTTACTGCTCACCAGCTTAGGATGTTATGCCCTACTGACGCGCCTTATCCAATGGAGACACGCATGTTAACGCTTTCCGATGTTCAGTATAGTTACCAACAAGATTGGATGACCTTTGATGCCCATATCGCCCCTGGAGAGATTGTGGCCGTGCTCGGGCCCAGCGGGGCAGGTAAAAGCACCTTACTATCACTGATTGCCGGGTTGATTGCCCCTGATAGTGGCGAGATTGCTATTGATGGTAAGCCAGTGACAACAACCCCCGCCCACCAGCGGCCACTGTCTATCTTGTTCCAAGAGCATAATGTCTTTACCCATTTGTCGGTGTTCGACAATATGGCGATTGGCTTATCACCATCACTGAAACTCACCGCTACCCAACGGGAAAACATTGAACAGGCAGCGCAATCGGTCGGCTTAAGCGACTATCTCTCTCGCCTGCCCGGCCAATTGTCAGGCGGGCAACGACAACGTATCGCACTGGGTAGAAGCATCGCACGAAACCAACCTTTATTGCTGCTCGATGAGCCCTTCTCCGCACTCGATCCCGCGCTAAAAAAAGACATGCTGATGCTAGTTAAGCGTACCGCCGAAGCGCAAGGCACTACCGTGGTGATGGTGACTCACCATCCCGAAGACGCCCAAGCCATCGCCTCTGAGTTTCTTTATTTGGATAACGGGCAAGTCCGCCTGCATTGTCCTGTCGAAACCCTCGAGACCCCACCCGCGATAATGCAAGGTTATATGGGCAAGACGGACGAAGAGTGATGGGTGGCGCCACTTGGATTGACTTCTATACTAAGGAAAACACGGAAGAATCCAAGGAGGCGCCTTGTGGCCGCCAGCAGCATCCAGATCCTCGACTCGATTGTCGACTTTACCGCTAAAACGGAAGTCGATGCGATTACTAAAAGCTTGCTGACCTCAATTACCGAGCTTACCCCAGTGAGTGAAGTGGTGCTGCTTGATTACTGCGCCGATATGCAGCCTGCCTTCACGGTATTAGGCACCAATGACAACAGCGCTTTTCAGCAAGAGAACATCCATCAAATTGACGCGCTGCTTGCAGAATGCCTAGCGACACAAGCGGTGACTCAACACCATACCAATGATCATGTATTGATTGCTGTCCCCATTTATTACGAGAAAGAAGAAGGTGTGAACGGTGTTTTATGCGGCCGCGCCACAGATCTCAGCCAGGAACAACGTGCTCTAGTGGCAGGATTGACGCGTATTTACGAGAACTATCAGCAGATTATCATGGCCAGCGAGCGTGACAGTTTCACCAGCTTATTTAATCGCAAAGTCCTCTCTAAAAAGCTGGATCTTATTTGTGATCGCTTAGCACAAAGCGAGGCGACGTCCGACATTGACCCCGACAGCTCGCTCTCACCTTGGGTGTGTATTTTCGATGTTGATCACTTTAAGCAAATCAATGATAACTTTGGTCATGTATTTGGTGACGAGGTCATCTTGTTATTGGCTTCATTGATGCGCCAGACCTTCTCGTCACAAGACACCTTGTTCCGGTATGGCGGCGATGAATTTGTGGTGCTGTTTCAACCCTGCTCGCGGGCGATGGCAGAGCAAAAAGCCAACACCTTTATTGCTAATGTCAACGCTCGAGACTTTGGTGCCGCTCAGACCGTGACTATTTCCATGGGCGCGACACGGATTGAACGTGGACAACTCAGTACCAGCACCATCTTAGGCAATGCGGATCAAGCGCTCTATCACGCCAAACAAAACGGTCGTAACCAGGTCGCTTTTTATGATGACTTACTGCAATCTGGGGTGATAAAAACCTTTGTCGCCGAGGACGATGTTGAATTGTTTTAGCTCATGGAGAAAGGTGGCGGCCTGATGACCACCACCTGATACCCACTACAAATTCTCTTCGGCAAATTCAGCCAACCGACTACGCACCACGCCATTGAGGTATACGCACGCACTGCCTTCAAAGTTTTTAAACCGCTCGACAATGTAAGTCAGCCCTGATGTCACTGGGGTTAAATACGAAGAATCAATTTGCGCTAAGTTCCCCGAGCACACCAGCTTGGTACCCTCCCCACATCGGGTGATAATGGTTTTAAGCTGAGAGGCAGTCAGGTTTTGGCACTCATCCAGAATGACAAACGCGTTTTGAATCGAACGACCACGCATAAAGTTAATCGATTTAAACTGTAGATTGGCTTTCTCCATGATGTACCGCATCGAACCATCAGTGCACTCGTCATGCATGTGCAACGCTTCTAGCGTGTCGGTGACGGCCCCAAGCCAAGGCAACATTTTCTCTTCTTCAGTGCCCGGTAAAAAGCCGATCGACTCGCCAATATCTGGGGTATTGCGGGTCACGATAATCTTGTCATACATCCCTTTTTCGACCACTTGTTCAAGGGCCGCTGCCATCGCCAGAATGGTTTTACCACAGCCCGCCGGACCGGTGAGGATCGCCAAGTCAATGCTCGGATCCAGCAACGCATCCATTGCCATGCCTTGGTAGATATTTTTCGGTTTCACATCCCACGCGGCGCGATGCATCAATCGCTCTCGGCTCAGATCTTTAATCACCGCTTTATCGCCATCAATGGCTTGCACTCGCGCGGCAAAATCGTCACTGTCATCCAACAGGTATTGATTAACAAACGGGGTATCGAGGAGCTCTGACGGCAACGTATGCAGGGTCTCTGTGCCATAGGCTTGACTATTGCACTCACCCACTTTATCCCAAAAGCTACCTTCAAATTGGTGGAAACCCTTGGTCAACAATCGTACATCATCAATCAACTGGTCGGTGCGATAATCCTCCACATGCATCACCCCCGCCCCTTTGGCGCGAAGACGCATATTGATGTCTTTGGTCACCAACACCACTTTACGTGGCGAGCGTTTGGTTTGTAGATATAACACCGCATTGAGTATGCGGTTATCACCCGCTTTATCCGCGAAGGCATGGACCGTTTCTTTGATCTCAAAATCAGCGAGAATCGATACCGTGCCAGTGGCATCCCCTTTGCCAACGGCAATACCCTCGCCAATTTCGTCAGGAGTAGCCTCTTTAAAAATATCTTCCAAGGCGCGGATCGCCACACGCGCATCCCGTGAGACATCACGCTTGCTGTCTTTGATGCGGTCAAGTTCTTCGAGGACAGTCATGGGGATCACGACATCGTGTTCTTGGAAAGAGTAAATCGAGAAAGGCTCGTGGAGGAGAATATTAGTATCAAGTACAAACAGCTTCCGGTCGGCGTCGCCCATAGGCACCTCCTGTGTCGGCAGTTCACTGTCGGTGACAGCGCTTAAAATAAGCGTAGACCTGGCCGTTGGGATGCGCCCAACTTGTTTTACTGCGCCAGCTCACGCTTTTATCTTTGCCGCCCATTAATGACGTTTGTATGTCAGCGTGACCTTTGATGCGATTCGTTGAGTTTCATCGTGACCCTCCTCACAAGTTCGAGTACTATTGGCGGCCAATTTTTTCAGTGCCACACTGAATAGCAGAGTATTTAAACGACGCTGTATTGAATGGCGTCGCGTCTTTCGACAATCGAGTTAATTCAGAGGTTTTCCCCTATGTCATTTGCGCTTGGACAACGTTGGATCAGTGATACGGAACATGATCTTGGACTCGGCACTGTGGTGTCCGTTGATGGCCGTACCGTGACCCTAATGTTTCCTGCTAGTGATGAAACACGGCTGTACGCCAGCCATGATGCGCCCGTGACTCGGGTGATGTTCAATCCCGGCGATGAGGTGGAAAGTCACGAAGGCTGGACCATGACCGTCTCACGCGTTGAGGAAAACGATGGGGTATTGACCTATTACGGCCAGCGTTCCGACACAGGGGAAGATGAGGTCGCACTGCGTGAGATCTTACTCAGCCACCAAATTCGCTTTAACAAGCCGCAAGACAAACTGTTTGCAGGCCAACTCGATCGTATGGATCGTTTTGCCCTGCGTTATCGCGCCCTGACCAACCAATATCAGCAATTGCGCAGCCCGCTACGCGGCTTGACTGGTATGCGTGCTGGCCTGATCCCCCATCAGCTTTACATTGCCCATGAAGTCGGTCGTCGTCATGCACCACGTGTGCTGCTCGCCGACGAAGTGGGGTTGGGGAAAACCATTGAGGCAGGAATGATTATCCACCAGCAGGTGCTGGCTGGCCGTGCGGAACGTGTGCTGATTGTGGTACCCGAAACCCTGCAGCACCAGTGGCTGGTGGAGATGATGCGCCGCTTTAATCTGCATTTCTCCATTTTCGATGAAGAGCGCTGTGTCGAGGCTTTTGCCGACTCCCCCAACCCCTTTGATACCCAACAGTTGGTATTGTGCTCACTCGAGTTTCTGCGCAAAAACCGCCGCCGGGTGGAACAAGTCTGTGATACCCATTGGGATCTACTGGTGGTTGACGAAGCCCATCACTTGACTTGGACGCCGGAGGCACCGAGTCGAGAATATCAAATCGTTGAGAGCATTGCCGAACATACGCCGGGCGTGTTGCTACTTACCGCCACGCCTGAGCAACTGGGCCAACAAAGCCATTTTGCTCGCTTGCGCCTGCTCGACCCCGACCGTTTCTATGATTACGACGTCTTTGTCGAAGAAGCACAACAATACGCGCCCGTGGCTGAGGCCGTTGAAGCGCTGCTGAGTGATACCCCACTGACCGACGCGGCACAAGCTGGGATACGTCAGCTATTGCAACACGAAGATCTGTCAGCACGTTTAGCCCAAGTGCACAGTGATAACGCAGAAGAGAACGCTCAGGCGCGCCAACAATTGATTGATGATCTTATGGACCGTCACGGCACCGGGCGTGTGTTATTTCGCAATACCCGGGCGGCAATCAGTGGCTTCCCCAGCCGCCACCTGCATATGCACCCGCTCGCGCTACCCAGTCAATATCAAACTGCCATGCGAGTCGCTGGCATGATGGGTAGCACCGGCTCAAGCGAACAAAAGGCCGTGCAAAACCTATACCCAGAAGATATCTATCAACAGTTTGAAGGGGATAGCGCGAGCTGGTGGGGCTTTGATCCGCGTATTGACTGGCTGCTGGATTACTTAAAGGCCCATCGCAGCGAGAAGGTGCTGATTATATGCTCGCGGGCGCAAACCGCACTGACTCTGGAGCAAGCACTGCGTGAGCGCGAAGGCATTCGCGGTACCGTATTCCATGAAGGCATGTCGATTGTCGAGCGTGACAAAGCCGCCGCTTACTTTGCCCAAGAAGAAGGGGGCGCTCAGGTCTTGATCTGCTCGGAAATTGGCTCTGAGGGGCGCAACTTCCAGTTTGCTCATCAGCTGGTAATGTTCGACTTACCGATGAATCCCGACTTACTCGAGCAGCGTATTGGCCGCCTTGACCGTATTGGCCAGACGCAAGATATTGCCATTCATGTCCCGTACCTTGAAGGCACCGCGCAAACCATTTTGGCGCGCTGGTATCACGAAGGCTTGGACGCGTTTGAGGATACTTGCCCCACGGGCCGAGCGGTGTTTGAACAATACGGCGAGACCCTCCTGGCCTTGTTGGCCGCCAACCAACAAGATGATGCGCTG
The DNA here is from genome assembly GCF_009377945.1 of Salinivibrio sp. VYel1. Lineage (NCBI taxonomy): Bacteria > Pseudomonadati > Pseudomonadota > Gammaproteobacteria > Vibrionales > Vibrionaceae > Salinivibrio > Salinivibrio sp. VYel1. Next base: position 68,469 of record NZ_RSAM01000008.1, read on the forward strand.
ACGACCCTTATTCACGACAGTGCCACCATGAACCAACAGCTAAAAGCGGAAATGGAGCAAGGCCGCGATAAACTGCTAGAAATGCACTCTCACGGTGGGGAAGCCGCCAACCAACTGGCAAACACCATTGCTGAGCAGGATGGTGATACCAACTTAGTCACCTTTACCTTGGGGCTGTTTGATACTATCGGGGTCAATCAAGATGACAAAGGAGAAAATGCCTTGGTGGTCAAACCGTCTGAACACATGATGGTGCCCAGCTACCCAGGGCTACCTGCTGACGGCTGTACCATCACCTTTGACCGCGATACCGCATTGAGTCGCGAAGATGTCCAGTTTGTGTCTTGGGAGCACCCCATTGTTCGAGGCGGCATTGATTTGCTGCTGAGCGAAAACATCGGCACCACCGCGGTATCACTGCTTAAAAACAAGTCACTGCCGGTCGGCACGCTGTTTGTCGAGCTTATCTACACCATTGACGCCCAAGCTCCGAAATCGAGCGGTATCCACCGCTTTTTACCGCAAACACCCGTGCGACTGTTGCTTGATGCCAATGGCAATGATCTGTCCGCCAACGTCGAGTTTGAAAGCTTCCATCGTCAACTGAGCCCTGTTAACCGTCACCTTGGCAGTAAAATGGTCAACTCAGTACAAAGCCAAATCCACAAACTGATTGAGAGCAGTGAGCCACTGGCAGAAAAAGCCCTCGGTGAGATCCAAACCCGGGCGCTCCAAGAAATGGAAACCGAGCTCCAACAAGCCTTAGCGCGTTTAGAGGCACTGAAAACGGTCAATCCGAATATTCGTGATGATGAGCTAGACGCATTACGCGAGCAGATAAGCACCTTGTCGCACCATATTCAGCACGCACAAATTGAACTCGATGCGCTGCGCCTTGTTGTGGTTAGCCACCAATAAACCAAAGTGAGACGGGGCCCGGCGGCCCCGATAAACCCTATGGCAATGACTGAATACCATCCACCGACAGACCCTTGGTTAGACATCCTCTATAAAGATGCGGATCTGGTGGTGATCAACAAACCCAGTGGTCTGCTGGCCAACCCTGGTCGCAATCCCGAGCATTACGACAGCGCATGGTCGCGCGTGAAAGCCGCGTTTCCCTCCGCCGAGCTGGTTCACCGCTTAGACATGTCCACCTCAGGGGTGATGGCCTTTGCCGCCCATAAAGAAGCAGAGCGCAACCTTAAAGCGCAGTTTCGCGACCGCGTCCCTACCAAACTCTATTATGCGGAAGTGTGGGGACAACCCGACAGCCATGACGGCATCATTGACTTGCCGCTGATTTGTGACTGGCCCAACCGCCCGCGTCAGAAAGTGTGCTTTGAACATGGCAAGCCATCACAAACCCACTACCGTTGCTTGCAAGCCTCACCATCTACCTGCTTGATGGCCCTGTACCCGTTGACGGGACGCTCGCACCAACTGCGCGTGCATATGCAGTCTATAGGGCACAGCATTGTCGGCGATGAATTTTATGCCTGCCCGGATGCGCTCGCCTATACCCATCGACTGCACCTCCATGCTGCCGAACTCAGCCTGCTGCATCCGGCCACCGGTGAAACGCTCCATTTTCAGGCTCCCTGTGATTTTTACCCCACGATGCCCGACAACCGCTTGGCCAATGAGTATCAATTAGCCGTACCACTTGCGAGCACAACGACGGATTCACAGGCCAGCTAGCTGAAACCATTGCACAACATCGCGATATCTCGCACCCTAGAGCCATGGATTGAGACTCGGAGATCAACATGGCTCAGCACGACCCCGTCAATATCGTCTTTCTCGACCGCAACACTATCCCAGCGCATATTGTCCTGCCCACGCCCCAGCATCCACATCACTGGCAAGCCTACGGTGAAACGCAACCCAGCGATGTGATCGCGCGCTTGCAAGACGCTGATATCGCCATTACCAACAAGGTGGTGATCGATGAGACGGTGCTTACCGCCTGTCCGAAACTCAAACTGATTGCGGTGGCCGCAACAGGGGTAAACAATGTCGACTTGGCGGCCTGCCAAGCGCAGGGTGTACAAGTATGCAATGTGCAAGGCTATGCCACTCAGTCGGTGCCTGAGCATGTCATTGCCATGATTTTTGCCCTCAAGCGCCAGCTCCTCGGCTATCACCAAGATGTCCAAAATGGCGAATGGCAAAAGCAAGGACAGTTCTGCTTTTTCACCCACCCTATTGGCAGTGTGGCCGGCAGTACATTGGGGATCATTGGAAAAGGTGCATTGGGCGAGGCCGTCGCACAACTTGCGCGCGCACTAGGAATGAAGGTGGTTTTCGCCGAGCACCGTGGTGCACAGGCATGCCGACCTGGTTATCTGCCTTTTGAACACGTGCTATGCCAATCAGATGTGCTCTCCTTACATTGCCCACTCACCGATAACACCCATCATCTTATCGACCAAGACACGCTGGCGTTGATGCCAGAGAATGCCATATTGATCAACACCGGACGTGGCGGCTTAGTCAACGAGACCGCGCTGCTACACGCGCTAGAAACGGGTCAAATTGGCGGTGCTGGATTGGATGTACTGAGTGAAGAGCCGGCACCTAACACTCACCCGCTGATCGCCGCATCATTGCCTAACCTGCTGGTCACCCCTCATATCGCATGGGGCGCAGATGAAGCGGTTAACCGTCTCGCCAACCAACTGGTGGATAACATTGATGGCTTTTTAAGCGGATCGCCGCAACATACACTGGTTGACTAACGCACAAGCCCGCTACATATCGCGGGCTTTTTTCACCACATCGTAGGCTTTTTGGATCTCTTGCGCCTTTTCTTTGGCAAGCTCCATCATTTCTGGCGGCAAGCCTTTTGCCATCAATTTATCGGGATGATGCTCATTCATCAGCTTACGGTAGGCTTTTTTCACCTCCTGAGAGGAAGCCGACGCATCAACACCCAGCACATCATAGGCATCATCAATCTCACTTTGCCGTGGTGGTGCGCCCGGCCCATCGGTTTGATGCTGCCAGCCGCCTTGATAACCTTGGCTAAAGCGAAACGCGGCTTCTTGCATCCGTAACCGTTGCTCCAGTTGCTGCGGCGAAAAACCCAGTTTCTCAGCAATCACATAGAGTAGTTCGCGCTCTTTAGGATGTAGCTCGCCGTCAGCAAACGCCGCTTGTATTTGCATTTCCAGAAAGACACGCGACAAATCACGCTGCCCTTGGCTCAAAGCACGAATGCCGTTGAGGGTTTCATCCAGCGGAAAATCACTGTCTTTCCCCTCACGGAATGCCTGCTGAGCCAACTGCCTGGCTTCACCTTGCAGCTGCATTCTGTCCATAAATAAGCTGGCGAGACGAATTTCATCCTGTGTCACCTGCCCTTTGGCTTTGGCGATATGTCCCATCACGGCAAAGGTACCGTGAAAAAAAACACGTTGTGCTTGTGGGCCTTGGGCACCAAAACCGCCGAAACGCGCGCGCTGTTTCGCTTTATCAAACTGATGACCCAAGAAAAGGCCAAGAAGAAAACCGATTGGGCCTCCCAACAATGTGCCGAGAATTGCACCAATTACCTTGCCATTTAGTCTCATGCCATGGTCTCATTGCTAGTTTCACACCCTGAACATTTACAGGTGATGCCGGGCGTAAATTGATTTATGATAATCGCATTTTGCAGCCAAAGCATACTGATGCGTTGCCTTCGTGTACACCACGCAATCAGATAAAACAGGAATGTCTTCTTCAATGTCACCGACTGCACGTAGCTTTTTAGCCACCATGATTAGCCTGGCGCTTTATGGCCCAGCCCTTGTTTTTGCTAATGCGGAATCATCCAACGAACCTTGTCCTGATAGCGAGGCGCGCTGTATTCCAGCAAGTGAGCAAACCCAAGATGTGAACAATGCGCCTATTCGCGTGGTGGCCGATCGCGCGGAAGCGCAAACCAATGAAAAAGCCATCTACAACGGTAATGTCGAGGTGACCCAAGGTCATCGTAAAATGACGGCAGATACCGCGACCTTGCGCGATCCAGAACGGATCGTCACCGCTCAAGGTGATGTGGTGTTCAATGACGGCCAGATGATGGTGACATCGGACTATTTACAAGCCAATTTAGAAAACGAAGACACCACACTCAATAATGCGCAGTACAAGATGCTGTGTACGCCAGGGCGAGGGGAAGCCAAGCGGGTATTTAAAAACGGTACCACCTTCTATGAGCTGGAAGATGGCACCTATACCACCTGCCCGGACGAAGACAAAAGCTGGCGCTTTTCTGCCTCGAAAATAGAAAAAGAAGACAGCAGCTTATTTGCTGACCTTTATCACCCTCGGTTTGAGGTGATGAATGTGCCGATCTTTTATCTGCCATACCTGCGGGTGCCCGTTGAAGATGGCCGGCTAACGGGCTTTTTATACCCATCAGTCTCTTGGAGTGATCGCGATGGTATCGAGATGGAAACGCCATTTTATTGGAACATCCATCCGCAACTTGACGCCACGATCACGCCCAAATACATGTCGGAACGGGGTGTGCAGCTCAATACTAAGGTGCGTTATTTAACCCCACTCGGCTCAGGCGCCTTGTACTCAGAATATCTGCCTGATGATCAGCGTAACCCAGATCTTGACGCACGCTGGGGCTTTAATTGGGCACACAGCGGCGTACAGGGTCACTGGCGCTACCAAGCCGATTACAGCAAGGTCAGTGACATCACCTACTTCCAAAACATTGACTCGGACGTGGGTAAACGGGAAGACAATACCTTGCTGCAAACCGGTGAAATCAGCTACCGCGGCTTAGATTGGAACAGCACCGTGCGCGTGAGAGATTTCCAACCGCTCACAGAAAATACCAGCGTGTATCGTTTGATGCCGCAAGTCGATTTTAACTACTACGCGCCGCAAGTGCTGCCATGGTTGGATATCAGCGTACCGGCACAATTTAGTGTGTTTGCTAACGACGACCCGAATAAACCCGAAGCAACGCGCACACATCTCGCCCCGACCTTGACCATGCCCTTCACACGCCCTTGGTTTAATGCCACGGCCGAAGCCAGCATGCTCTACACCCATTACGATCAGCGCTTTGACAATGCCATGCCAGATGCCGAGTCGACGGCGACCTTGAGTAAGTCGGTGGAGCGTAAAATCCCAACCGTGCGCTTGCATTCCGGCGTGGTTCTAGAGCGTAACTTTTGGGCGATGGGGGGGCACTTTAGCCAAACGATCGAACCTCAAGTGCAATACTTGTACATCAAAGACGTAGAGCAAGGGGATATTTATAACCCCGTCAACTTCAGTGGTGGTGGCTACGATACCGCACGCTTACAAACCGACTACTATGGTTTGTTCCGCGGCAATCAATTTAGCAGCATTGATTATGTTAACCCGGCTAACCAGCTGACTTACGGGGCGACCACTCGTTTTTACGACGGTGGCTATAAAGAGCGACTCAACCTGTCGTTCGGGCAAATTTATTACTTTGATCAGCCGTCAAACCAAGACGCAGAAACCTTTGACTATTCATCTTGGGCGCTCGAAGGGGAAGCGAATATTGATGACTACCTGTTTTTACGGGCATCAATGCAGTACGACAGCAACCTCAGTGAAATGCAATTTGGTAACGTGATTGCCGAGTATCGCCGCCAACAATTCTACGCGCAAACCAGTTATCGCTATGTGGCCCAAGAATACATTGAGTCTACCTTGCCTAACCGCGATATCAGCGCACTCACCGATGACGGCCTATCCCAAGCCGGTGTGGTCACAGGCTTCCCACTGTGGGGAGGCCTCAGTTTTAAAGGCCAATACTGGCGCGATCTGACTCAAGACGTGATGCTAGAAAATCAGTTTAGCCTGACCTATCGCTCGGATTGTTGGGTGGTCGGCCTGAGCTATAACGAGTACTTACTCTCGCGCTCGGATATTAATACAGACCCAGAATACGACAACAACGTGACCCTCTCGTTTAGCCTATTGGGACTGGGAGCTGACAGTGGCTTTAACTTCAGTACAGACTCGGGTAACGCCTTGGGTTATCGTAATCCTTTTGCCCTGAAGAACTAACCCGCCATATTGTGGTCTGGACTGTTGAACCTATGAAAAGAAGTGGACAAAGCATGAACAAATGGAGTCACGCCCTCATCACTGGCGTTTTAGTGTTGCTGACCCCTTTAACACAAGCCGCGCCGAAAGCACTCGATCGCGTGATTGCGGTCGTCAATGACGGCGTGGTGTTAAAAAGTGATATGACGGCGATGCGTCGTACCGTTACCCTTAATGCCGCCAACAGCGATCGCGAATTGCCGCCGCAAGAGGTGCTTGAAGAGCAGATGCGTGAGCGGCTGATTATTGAGGAGCTACAGCTGCAAGAGGCTAAACGTTTAGGGATTCAGATAGACGACAGCCAATTGCAACAAGCAATTGAAAACATTGCTAAGGAGCAATCGGTTAGCGTACAAGCCCTGCGTGAAAAAATGGCTGAGCAAGGTGTCGCGTGGGCACAATACCGTGAACAAGTGCGTCGTGAGCTCACCATTTCCGAAGCACGTAATGCGCAAGTACGTCGCCGTATTAGTATTTTACCGCAAGAAGTCGAGACGCTCGCTAGCCAACTAAACGAGCAAAAAATGCAAAAAGTGAAATACAAACTTTCGCATATTCAGCTCAAGTTAGACGACGATGCTAGCAAGGCTGAGCGTGAAAGCGTGAAACAGCAAGCTCATCGCTTAGTCGATACTCTACGCCATGACGGGAATGTCGCTGAACTGGCGATGGAATATTCCAAAGGGCCCAAAGCGCTCGACGGCGGTGATTGGGGCTGGTTGCGACGAGAAGAAATGCCGACCATTTTCGCCGACCAGATCACCAACCAAGGTAAAGGGGCGATCATCGGGCCGTTTAGAAGCGGGGTTGGCTTCCATATTCTCAAAATTGACGATGTACAAGGGCTAGAAACGGTCGCCGTCACCGAAGTGAAAGCGCGTCATATCCTGATCAAACCATCGATCGTGCTGAGTGATAAAGGCGCGGAGAAAGAGCTCAACCAACTGACGAACCAAATCCGACGTGGTGAGCAAAGTTTTGCCGATCTCGCCAAGCAGTACAGCGACGATCCAGGCTCGGCAGTCAATGGGGGGGATCTAGGTTGGTCAACCACAGATGCCTATGTGCCTGCCTTCAAAGCCAAAGTCGATGCCCTGCCAGAAGGACAAGTCAGCGAGCCGTTTAAAACCGTACATGGCTGGCATATTGTCGAAGTCACTGATCGTCGTGAAGTGGATAAAACCGATGCGGCAGTGAAAAATCGCGCTTACCGCATGCTGTTCAATAGAAAATTCAACGAAGAAGCGCAGGCCTGGCTGCAAGAGCTACGCGCAGGGGCTTACGTCGAGGTGCTCACCGATGACAGCTGAGCGTATCGCGATTACGCCCGGAGAGCCTGCAGGCATCGGGCCTGATCTTGTCTTGGCCATGGCGCTTCATGCCTGGCCTCATCAGCTTGTCGCCGTCGCCAATAAGCAGATGCTGGCTGAGCGCGCCAAGCAGTTAGGGCTAGCCATCAGCTTACGCGACTACGATCCCCGCACTGAGCCGCAAGCACACAAGGCGGGCGAGCTCATTGTCGCAGAGACGCCGATTGGCGCGCCGGTGACGCCCGGGCAACTGGATGAGGCCAGCGGCCGCTATGTACTTGATACCCTCACCCGCGCCGCGGAAGGAAACATGAGCGGCGAGTTTGCCGCGATTGTCACCGGTCCGGTTCATAAAGGGATCATCAACCGTGCTGGGGTCTCTTTTAGTGGCCACACCGAGTTTTTCGCCCAGCACGCCAATGTCAATCAAGTCGTGATGATGCTCGCCACTGAAGGGTTACGCGTCGCCTTGGTCACCACCCATATTCCATTGGCCTATGTCTCCAAGGCCATCACCCGTGAGCGCTTGCACGACGTTATCGGCATTTTGCATCAAGACTTACGCGAAAAGTTTGCCATCACACATCCTCGTATTTATGTGTGCGGCCTGAATCCGCATGCTGGTGAAGGGGGCTGTTTAGGAACAGAAGAAATCGACACCATTGAGCCGGTGCTGGATGATCTGCGCCAACAAGGGATGGATTTAGTCGGTCCTTTACCTGCAGACACGCTTTTCCAGGAAAAATACCTGCAAGATGCAGACGCCGTGCTGGCGATGTATCACGACCAGGGCTTACCTGTGTTAAAATTCAAAGGATTTGGCCGCTCAGTGAATATTACCCTGGGTCTGCCTTTTGTCAGAACATCAGTAGATCATGGTACTGCACTGGATTTAGCGGGTACCGGTACGGCGGATACAGGAAGCCTGCGGACGGCCATCTCCCACGCCATTGAATTAGTAGATAGCAAGCATGAGCGATAAAGTCCATCAAGGCCACCGTGCCAGAAAACGTTTCGGACAAAACTTCCTAAACGACCCATATGTCATCAATGGGATAGTGTCAGCCATTAATCCCCAATCCGGCGAGAATCTCGTTGAGATTGGCCCAGGCCTTGGCGCGCTCACCGAGCCCGTCACTGAGCAAGTTGATCACTTAAACGTGGTTGAGCTTGACCGTGATCTTGCCGCACGCCTACGCAGTCATCCATTTATGGGGCGCAAACTCACGGTCCATGAGGCCGATGCCATGGCGTTTGATTTTGCCGAGCTTGCCAAGCAAGGTCCACTGCGGATTTTTGGTAACCTGCCATACAATGTCTCTACACCGTTAATGTTCCATCTGTTCTCGTTTGCCGATCAAGTGCAAGATATGCACTTTATGTTGCAAAAAGAGGTGGTTAACCGTCTGGCTGCAGGCCCGGGCACCAAAGCATATGGGCGTCTCACTGTGATGGCACAATACTACTGCCAAGTCATCCCTGTATTGGAAGTGCCACCGAGTGCCTTTAAACCCGCACCGAAAGTGGACTCTGCCGTTGTCCGTCTGGTGCCACACAAAACCCTGCCACACCCAGTCACCAATTTGTCATGGCTGGAGCGCGTGTGTCGTGAAGGTTTTAATCAGCGTCGCAAAACCATACGTAACTGTTTTAAATCATTAGTCAGCACGGACACCTTGACCGAGCTCGGTATCGACCCCAGCTTACGTCCTGAGCACATGACTTTGGCGCAGTTCTCCCGCTTAGCTAACTGGTTGGACGCCAATCACTCATCATAAACAGGAGCCTTGATTTGCAAGCCACTGAACAATCGCAATTCGAGATTCACGTCGCGACCCAATACGTGGAAGACCAATCAGAGCCTGACAATGAGCGTTTTGTCTTCTCTTATACCGTCACCATTGAAAACCGCGGCGATGCCCCTGCGCAACTTATGCGCAGAAAATGGCTCATTACCGATGCCAATGGTAAAGAGCTAGAAATAGAAGGAGAAGGCGTTGTCGGCGAGCAACCCAAGATTGCCGCGGGGGAAAAATACACCTACACCAGTGGCACCATCATCGAGACCCCTGTGGGTGTGATGCAAGGTTTTTATACCATGCAAGGTCAAGACGATCAGTCATTTAAAGTCGACATCGCACCGTTTCGTCTCGCGCTGCCAAACATTCTCCACTAACCCCAACAGGGAGGCATATGGCGACCTATCTTGTCGGGGATATCCATGGCTGTGAGCGCACATTAGATGCGCTTCTCACCCAAGTCGGGTTTTCCCCAGATAAAGACACTTTGTACTCAGTTGGGGATTTGGTCGCACGTGGGCCAGATTCCCTTGGCGTATTACGTTACTTTTATCAGCTCGGTGACGCAGCTCAGGTTGTCTTGGGTAACCATGACTTACATTTACTGGCCGTTGCCCATGGCATAAAACCGGTCAAAGCCAAAGACAACACCCAGCCCATTCTCGATGCGCCAGATAGGGAGCAACTCCTCGGCTGGTTGTCTCAGCAACCGCTTCTGATGGATGTCTCCGCGCCAGACGGTGGCTTTTTACTCACCCATGCCGGGGTTAGCCCGCAATGGGATAAAAAGACAGCGATCGCCTGTGCTCGCGAGGTAGAAGCGATATTGCGCAGTGATGATCAGCGCTGGTTGCTAGAAAACATGTATGCCGACAGCCCCAATCAGTGGGATCCAACACTCACCGGGCTTGACCGCTATCGCTATATCATCAATAGCTTTACCCGCATGCGTTTTTGTTTCCCAGATGGCCGCCTTGATATGCAATGCAAATTGCCGCCCAACCAGGCCGAAGACAGTGGTTTGTTACCTTGGTTTGAGGTGCCGGCGCGCCAGCCGCTTGATCAGTCGGTGGTGTTTGGCCATTGGGCGGCGTTAAATGGCACCATCCAGCCCAAGCTTTATGGGCTAGATACTGGGTGCGTATGGGGCGGTAAGCTCACGCTCCTTCGTTGGGAAGATAAAGCCTGCTTTACGTTAGCGGCAGACAATAGCGCCACTTAGGCACGATCCCAGACAGTAAAAGTGACGGGGTAGGCGTTTTTTTCATCCACAGGATGGGCGCCGACCTCTGTTTTCACCCACCCTTCTCCCCACTGCGGGAAGCGGGTGTCGCCGTCGACGTCGAGATCGATAAAGGTCAGGTACAAACGGTCAGCACGGGGCAAAAACGCCTGATAAATGGTACCGCCACCAATCACCATGACCTCCTCATACTCGACCACGGTTTCAAGCGCTTGCTCTGGCGAGCTCACCACTGTGACGCCCTCTGGCTGAAAGTCAGGGTCACGGCTGATCACAATGTTCGGTCGTTTGGGCAGCGGACGACCGATCGACTCAAAGGTTTTACGCCCCATCACCACAGGGTGACCAAGGGTGGTGCGTTTAAACCACGCTAAATCCGCCGGCAAATGCCACGGCATTTGGTTATTCTTGCCAATCACTCGATCGTTTGCCATCGCAGCAACTAAACTGATGCGCATTCTAGGTGCCTTTTTCCTTAAATCACTGGTCGGCGACGATAAAACAATAACCCGGGCATCGCAAGACCAATGGCCAATGCCGAGAGAATAAAGCCGGCTGTGGTGAGGTTTTCGATAAGGCTCGCCCATAAAGCAGGGCTATAGCCTTGATTGTTGATGGTTACCAACGCAATCATCGCTTTAAACGCGTAAACGCCGGGGATCATCGGGATGATCGCTGCCACGGTAAACACCTTGGGATGCGCCAAAAAGCGCTGCGACCAGTACACACCTAAAAAGCCAATCGTGGTCGCCCCTGCCAGCGTAGCCCATTCAATCGCGACACCAGACTCCATCAGTAAAAAGCGTAAGCCATGCCCCACGGCACCGCCATAAGCACAGTATTTGAGCGCCTTAACCGGTACATTGAACACTAATGCAAACCCCACCGCAGGGATCATGGCAAAAAACATATCTTCCAGTAAGGCGAGCAATAAACTCATAACCATCCCCACGCCCCCACGAGACTCATAGCACCGACAATGCCTAATGCTGTTGCCAAGGTGAGCAAGGATGCCATCGTCCAGCGTGCGATACCCATATCGACAAAGCCTTTGACCATGTCTGATACCGCATTTATCAACGGGTAGCCAGGTACCAACATTAAGACTGATGAGGCCATGATGAGGAAGGGTTCATTGCCCCAATGCATTATGGTCCCCACACTGGATATCAAGGTGGTGACCATGGCGGTGACCGCGAAAGTGAGAAGCGGATTAAATTGACGGTGAGCTATCAACTGGCGTACCCGCATACCGGTGGCAGAGGCGATAAACGTGAGTGCAAACACCACCGCATCACCGCCCGCTAAACGACTAAAGGCCGCACACGATAACCCTATCATCCCCACCACGAGCCAAGGTGGGTAACGAAAGGGCTCAATCCGGCTCAAGCGCTTACGTACCGCCAAGGCGTCGAGGATCCCTTTCTCGGCCAAAATGACCGTGCGCTGGATATCGGTCACCACTTTCATATTAATCCCGCGATCGGGACAACGTCTGGCGGTGGTAATGCAGTGACCTTGACTGAGTGTGGTGACCACTAAGGAGCTCGCCGATAACGCCAGTTCAACGCTATCGAGCCCTAGCGCCCGCCCTAAACGGATACTCACATCACTGACGAGTTTACTTTCCGCACCATGCTGTAATAGCCGCTGGCCGACTTCAATCACCAGACGCGATATGGCCCGTTGCTCTGGTTCGGTTAACCGCTTTCCCACCTCAAAAATCCCTCTTCGTTACGCTTATCTACTCGCAGTATTCACCACAGCGTCATCTCGGTCTTTGATGCAAATAAAGTTGTGCTCAGATTATCGCCACGTCGGAGATAACAAAAGCCGCTACAACAGTAACGGCTTTATAAGATTAAGGCTTGTAGATGATCTCGACATCGTAGTCGTCTTCGTTCCAGTCGTCCCAATCATCGTCGTCATCACTTTGATTGAGCTGCTGTTCGTGGTGATCATCCCACTTAAACGCCACTGTCTCATCTTCCGGCTCAACTTCAGGTTTCGGCGCGGGTAGCGCTTCAATCGACGCCATCAGATCGTAAATAAGCGGTTGGACGTTCGCTTTATTAATCGCAGATATCGCATAGTATTTGTCATCCCACGCCAATGCCTCAAGCACGCGGTCAATCTGCGCCTGCGCCTCGTCTTCCGGCATCAAATCCACTTTATTAAACACCAACCAACGCGGTTTATCCGCCAGCTTTTCGCTGTATTGGTTCAGCTCATCAATAATGGTGAACGCGTTATCGACCGGATCGGTACCATCCACGGGCAGCAAGTCAATCATGTGCAATAAGACGCGGCAACGCTCTAGGTGCTTCAAGAAGCGGATACCCAACCCAGCGCCATCCGCCGCACCTTCAATCAGGCCTGGAATATCGGCCACCACAAAGCTCTTGTCAGCCGCTACACGGACCACGCCTAAGCTTGGCACCAAGGTGGTAAAAGGATAATCAGCCACTTTCGGTTTCGCCGCGGATACCGCACGAATAAAGGTGGATTTACCCGCATTCGGCAAGCCCAACATCCCCACATCAGCCAACAGCAACAACTCCAAACGCAGCTGACGAACTTCGCCTTTGGTTCCCATGGTTTTTTGTCGTGGGGCGCGGTTGATGGACGACTTAAATCGGGTATTGCCTAAGCCGTGAAACCCGCCTTTGGCCACCATTACCTGCATGCCATGCTCGGTTAAATCGGCAATCACTTCACCGGTATCTTCATCGATGGCGCGCGTGCCCACCGGAACATTCAGCACCAAGTCGTCGCCCCGTTTACCGGTACAGTTGCCACCGCGACCGTTTTCGCCACGAGCCGCAGAATGAAAGCGCTCAAACTGGTAATCGATCAGGGTATTCAGGTTTTCGTCGGCCAGCAGATAGACGTCACCACCATCGCCGCCATCACCGCCATCTGGGCCCCCTTTAGGGACATATTTTTCCCGCCGGAAGCTAACGGTGCCATTGCCCCCGTCTCCGGCATCGACGCGAATAATCGCTTCATCTACAAACTTCATGCTAACTTCTCCGCACCAATCGCTAAAACGCACGTTTATTGCAATTAGTTTTATCCCAGATTAGTGAATGGCGATCTTATCGATCTTAGGATCATTTTTCTGTTTTGACCGCTTTTCTGTGCTGCTCTGATCAGACGCTCACTGACCGGTGATCACCAGACACAATAAAAAGCCCCGCCAAAAGGCAGGGCTTCAAAAATTCGCTTGGCGTTGAAGCTTATTCAGCTTCGATAGTAACGAATTTACGGTTATGACGACCTTTGGTCTCAAATTTCACTTTGCCATCAGACAGAGCGAATAGAGTGTGGTCTTTACCGCAACCTACGTTATTGCCTGCGTGGAATTTAGTACCACGTTGACGAACGATGATGTTACCTGCTAGTACAGACTCACCACCGAAGCGTTTAACACCTAGGCGTTTACTTTCTGAATCGCGGCCGTTTTTAGTAGAACCGCCAGCTTTTTTGTGTGCCATCTCTTCTCTCTCCTACTCTTAAGCGCTGATGCCAGTGATTTTGACTTCAGTGAACCACTGACGGTGGCCCATGTGCTTGCGAGAATGTTTACGACGACGGAACTTAACGATATTCACTTTATCGCCGCGACCGTGAGTAACAACTTCTGCTGTTACTTTTGCACCGCTAACAAAAGGCGCGCCAACTTTAACGTCTTCGCCGTTTGCCACTAGCAATACTTTGTCAAGTTCTACACTTGCGCCAGTTTCAACGTCTAGCTTTTCCAAGCGAATAGTCTGGCCTTCGCTTACTCGGTGTTGCTTACCACCACTTTGGAAAACTGCGTACATGTTTTACTCCGCATTTCCGCACGGCCTGCTGCATTATTAAGCAACAAGGGGTGCGCATATAATTCATCAATAGGGCGCGAATTCTACGGCAGAAATTGATTTGAGGCAAGAGGGGAAAGCAAGAAAATTGGTGAAAAGGTGCTCAGCATTAATTCCCGCACATTTTCCCTGTGTGAGCGCTATCTCGTCGCCTGTCATCTGGTGTACTATGCGAAGCTAAATACCCGCTCTGGTGCCGATACTGACGAAGGTTTCACGCCATTCTGAACGTATTAACATGCAATATTTCGCCTCTTGCTGCTAGTGAGTTGTGATTTATTTCGTTAGCTCGGCAGGCAAGTAACTAGGACAACGCCCGGATATATTCATGGATTTCAAATCAATCCAAGCCTTAATTAGTGACGACATGGCGCTGGTCGATCAAAAGATCCTCGCCCAGCTAAACTCTGATGTCGCGCTAATCAATCAGCTCGGCTTTTACATCGTCAATAGCGGTGGTAAACGACTGCGCCCGATGCTCGCTGTATTAGCGGCGCGTGCGCTTGGTTATCACGGTGACAAACATACCACCGCCGCCGCGTTTATTGAGTTTATTCACACCGCCACCTTGCTCCATGATGACGTGGTCGATGAATCCGATTTGCGTCGCGGTAACGCAACGGCCAATGCCTTGTTTGGTAATGCGGCCAGTGTGTTAGTCGGTGACTACATTTATACCCGCTCGTTTCAAATGATGACCAGCCTGCGCTCGTTACGCATTCTGGACTTAATGAGTGAGGCTACCAATGTGATCGCTGAGGGGGAAGTGCTGCAATTGATGAATTGTAACGACCCTGATACCACAGAAACCAGTTACATGCAGGTGATCTACTCTAAAACGGCGCGCTTGTTTGAATCAGCCACCCAGATTGGCGCGATTCTTAACGAGGCGGACGCGGAGACGGAGAAAGCCCTTCAAGACTATGGCCGTTACCTCGGGACGGCGTTCCAGTTAATTGATGATGTGATTGACTACACCAGCGCTGACGATGAAATGGGTAAGCAAACGGGCGATGATCTCGCCGAAGGCAAACCAACATTGCCTTTGTTGCACGCCATGCAACATGGGTCTGAGGCAGAGTCGGCGATGATCCGTACCGCCATCGAAAAAGGCAATGGCCGCGATAAACTCGAGGCGATTCTGGCCTGTATGGACGCCTGCGGCTCTCTCGCCTATACGCGAAAACGTGCCGAGCAGGAATCAGAAAAAGCGATCCGTGCGCTCGATACGCTGCCAGATACCCCGTATAAACACGCCTTAGTGGCGTTGGCGCATTTAGCGGTTGACCGCAACACCTAGCTCAATATAAGCCCCTAGCCAAAATAAAAAGCGGCGCTGTTGCGCCGCTTCTCTCACCAATGTCGAATTGCCCACTATTTTGCCGCGAACTCTTCGCCCATTTTAATATCTTTACGCAACGTTTCTAGCATCTTGTCCATCGCTTGTTGCTCATACGCACTGAGCTCACCGATGCTTAGGATCTCGTCGACCCCTTCTTTGCCTAGACGTACAGGTTGAGCAAAGAAACGGGCATGCTCGCCACTGCCTTCAACGTACGCGCATTCCACCACGTTTTGTTCGCCTTGCAGGGCACGGACCAGCGATAGACCAAAACGGCATGCAGCCTGACCCATCGACAAGGTCGCAGAACCACCACCGGCTTTGGCTTCCACCACTTCGGTGCCAGCGTTTTGAATGCGTGGGGTCAAGGCTTCAACCTCTTCTTGGCTAAACGTCACCCCTTTTACTTGCGACAATAGCGGCAGAATGGTCACGCCCGAGTGGCCACCGATAACAGGAATAGACACTTCGCGTGGATCCATGCCTTTCAGCTCACCGATAAAGGCTTCAGAGCGGATCACATCCAGCGTGGTCACGCCAAACAGTTTGTTTTTGTCATACACGCCCTTGGCTTTCAGCACATCCGCGGCAATCGCCACCGTGGTGTTCACTGGGTTAGTGATAATGCCTACGCAGGCTTTTGGACAGACATCGGCGATTTTTTCCGCCAATGACTTAACAATCCCGGCATTTACATTGAACAAGTCAGAGCGATCCATACCCGGCTTACGGGCCACCCCCGCAGAGATTAATACCACATCAGCCCCATCAAGTGCTGGCGTTGGGTCTTCGCCGCTGTAGCCTTTGATGGTGACCGGCGTGGGGATATGACTGAGGTCAACCGCCACACCTGGCGTAACAGGAGCGATATCATACAAAGCCAGGTCGGAACCGGCTGGTAAATTGTTTTTTAGCAGTAGGGCTAGAGCCTGACCAATGCCTCCCGCGGCGCCAATCACAGCAACTTTCATGTCGTTCTCCTTTCGATATTTCTTATAGTCCGGATCCGGTCCGGCTTCTGTTCGGGCACAAATCGCCCATCAATGGTGCGAACTGTTGCTTCATCATATGCCCGCCCCTACCCCCACTCAAGCCTCAGGCGGTGATGATCAGCCTAAGCTCTCATTTTTTCGCTCTCCCTTTCCCCCACCCTTTCGTTGTCGCGGGGTGTCTGGTCAGCAACAGTGATATTGTCGCCATTTTACACCCTCAGTGATTGCCCCTCGTTGCATGTATATGCAAAATAGCCACTCGTTTGTCATTGCGAGTCTGCCGTCATGCGTAACTCAGAAAAACAAGACCAATTGGTTCGAGCGTTTAAAGCGATCCTCAAAGAAGAAAAGTTCAGTTCTCAGGGTGAGATTGTCGAAGCCCTACGTGCTCAAGGATTTGAGGGCATCAACCAGTCGAAAGTATCACGCATGTTGACCAAGTTCGGCGCTGTGCGTACCCGCAACGCCAAAATGGAAATGGTCTATTGCTTACCGATTGAACTCGGTGTCCCAACCACTGGCAGCGCCTTGCGCGAGCTGGTGATGGAAATTGACTATAATGAGGCTGTGGTGGTGATCCATACGGGGCCAGGGGCGGCGCAACTCATCGCTCGCCTACTTGACTCTCTGGGCAAGGCTGAAGGTATCCTAGGAGCAGTGGCTGGAGACGACACCATCTTTATCACACCCACCCGCGGTACCAGCACAGAAGCCTTATTTGAGGCCGTGTGTGATCTCTTTGAATATCATTATTGATTCCTTTATCAGGCAGCGTGAAGCCGCTGCCTACCTGCCCTGTCTTACTTTTGAGTCGCCACAACGAAAGCAAAAGCGATAACATCGTTTTAATTTTTTGATACCCCTCTGTTACTATCTGCTTTTAGCTGCCACACACTGTTCACGCTTTCGTTAAACGTCAATTATACTGCGAACGTAGCAGTGGGCTGCAGACAGGCGAGTCGCTCATGGAGAGTGACGCAGCCGGGTATGCATTTCTCGGGACACTGTAGCCGCATCAGCGGTGCATATGATAATAAGGACAAACTGCATGACGAAGACACATCAATCGTCTCCTGATGTGCAAGACATGGTGGCGCAAGCAGACACAGGCGCACGATCACCGCATGGACTATCAGGACGTATTCTTTGGCTGGTACCACTTTGCTGGTCCCTTTTTCAGCTTTGGTATGCGTCACCGCTACCTTTTGCGCTCGACTTTGGCGTACTCAATAATACCGAAGCACGTTCGCTCCATTTAGCGTTCGCAATGTTTTTGGCTTATACCGCTTATCCCGCGCGTAAAACCTCACCCCGTGATCGCGTTCCCTTGCTCGATTGGGTTTTTGCGCTCGTAGGCAGTTTAGCCGCAGGTTATCTCTTCCTTTTTTACAATCAGCTTGCTGATCGCGCTGGTGCTTACACCTCGTTTGATATCACGGTTGCCGCCATCGGCATGATTCTGATGTTGGAAGCAACACGCCGCGCCCTTGGCCCCCCATTGATGGTGGTGGCTGGTGTCTTCTTACTCTATACCTTTGCCGGCCCCTACATGCCGGATGTCATCGCTCACAAAGGGGCAAGCTTGAACAAAGCCATGTCACACTTGTGGCTGACGACTGAAGGCGTCTTTGGCGTAGCACTGGGGGTGTCCACCTCTTTCGTCTTTCTGTTTGTGCTCTTCGGCGCACTCCTCGACCGTGCCGGCGCCGGTGGCTATTTTATTAAAGTGGCCTTCTCACTATTAGGCCATATGCGCGGCGGTCCTGCGAAAGCCGCGGTCGTGGCCTCTGGCCTCTCAGGCTTGGTCTCGGGCTCATCGATTGCCAACGTCGTCACCACCGGGACTTTCACCATTCCACTGATGAAACGCGTGGGTTTCCCGAGCCATAAAGCCGGGGCGGTGGAGGTTGCCGCGTCGACCAATGGCCAGCTGACTCCGCCGATTATGGGCGCTGCCGCATTCTTGATGGTGGAATACGTGGGGATTTCCTACGTCGAGGTGATTAAAGCCGCGCTACTCCCTGCACTGATCTCTTATATTGCGCTAATTTACATCGTGCACCTAGAGGCTTGTAAAGCCGGTATGGAAGGCTTACCACGCCGCCATACCAGCACGGTATTACAAAAACTGTTCTCGTTCATGACGGTATTTGTCGGCTTGCTGGTGCTCAGTGCTGCGGTTTACTACGGCATTGGTTGGACCAAGGATGTGTTTGGCGCTATGGCAACCGTGGTCATCGGTATCCTCACCTTGGTGGCTTATGTACTTTTAGTACGCTACTCCGCCCAGTATAAATCGCAAGCAGCGGAAGACCCCGCGGCGGCCGATTTGTCCGAAGTGCCAGAGCCGGGCCCCACCGTGCGTTCAGGCTTGTACTACCTGCTGCCAATCGGCGTATTGGTATGGTGCTTGACCGTCGAGCGCTTCTCACCAGGCCTGTCTGCATTTTGGGCGACGGTGTTTATGATTTTTATCATTCTCACCCAGCGCCCGCTGATTGCCTACTTCAACCAGCGTACCAACTTTAAAGAAGAGATCCGCGACGGGGTGACAGACTTAGCTGAGGCCTTTGTTACTGGTGCGCGCAACATGATCGGTATCGGTGTCGCCACCGCAGCGGCCGGGATCGTGGTGGGTACGGTGACACTCACTGGTATCGGCTTGGTAATGACAGACTTCGTCGAGTTCATCTCCGGCGGTAACATCTTCCTGATGCTGCTGTTCACCGCGGTGATCAGCTTGCTATTAGGGATGGGACTGCCGACTACCGCCAACTATATCGTGGTCTCCACCCTGATGGCGCCGGTCATTGTTACCTTGGGCGCACAGCAGGGGCTAATTATTCCACTGATCGCGGTACACTTATTCGTGTTCTACTTTGGTATCCTTGCCGATGACACGCCCCCGGTGGGGCTGGCTGCCTTTGCGGCGGCAGCGATCGCTAAATCCGACCCCATCCGCACCGGTGTGCAAGGTTTCACCTACGATATTCGCACCGCCATCCTGCCATTTATGTTTATCTTCAACACTCAGTTGTTGTTGCTCGATCTCGATGGCCCCTTCCACCTGATTTTGACCATTGTGTCGGCGACAATAGCCATGCTGGCTTTTTCTGCCGCGACACAAGGTTGGTGGATGACCAAGAACAAATGGTGGGAAACCGCACTGCTGTTGTTAATCACCTTCTCCCTCTTCCGCCCAGGGTTTTGGTGGGACGAAGTGTATCCACCGACCACCAGCTTCCCAGGCACAGAGATCACCCGTGTAGCGGAGCAGCTACCAGAAGGAAAACCGCTGCAGCTTGAAGTGGAAGGGGAAAACTTCTTTGGTGAGCAAGTCTCCAAACACGTGGTTCTGCCCGTGGATCATAGCCTTGAAAGCGGTGAAGCCCGCATTAACGACACAGGCTTAATGCTTCGTGAGGAAGATGACAAGTTGTTGGTGGATATGATCCAGTTTGGCAGTGACGCTGACAAAGCGGGCATCGATTTTGACTGGCAAATCAAAACGGTGACGGTTGATAATGTCCGGCCATGGAAAGAGTGGGTGTTTGTCCCTACTCTCTTGCTCTTAGCATTGTTGGGGTGGAATCAACGCCGCCGTATTCGCCAAGCCTAATAACAGGGGGACGTGGGTAACACGTGCCCCTTTCTTTTATAAGCGCAAAGGATATCGCTATGTATAAACATATATTGGTTCCCGTTGATTTGAACGACGAAAGCTTTGCAGATACCGCCGTGGATCACGCCGTTTGGCTCGCCAGCCAGTCAGGGGCCAAAATACACCTGCTCACTGTGCTGCCCGGCATTCACAATTCGATGGTCGCCTCTTACTTCCCTGAAGAAGCCGCCAATAAAATGAAACGCGACATGAAGCGCAATTTACAAGGATTTGCGGATAAATATGTCCCCGAAAACGTGGCCTGTCAGGTGTCGGTTGAAGAAGGTAAGCCCTACAAGGGGATCATTAAAACGGCAGAGCGCATCGGCTGCGATCTGATTGTGATGCCAAGCCATAAGCGTTCACGCGTCAATAAAATGATGCTGGGCTCAGTTGCAGCCAAAGTGCTCGAAGGTGCCAGTGTCCATGTAATGGTGTTAAAACCTTAACCATAGGGTTCAGGCACGTCGATGCGTGCCTGAGCATTGTTCACCGCTGGCGTTGGTCATAGCCCCAGCGAGGCACCAAGGTTTGTTCGGCCCCCAAGTGATCTAAAATGCGCGCCACCATAAAGTCCACTAAATCATCGATCGACTGGGGCTGGTGATAAAAGCCTGGCGCGGCAGGCATAATCGTTACCCCCATCTGCGACAGCTTGTGCATGTTTTCTAAATGCAGTGTTGAAAACGGGGTCTCGCGCACCACCAAGAGCAACTGTCCGCGCTCTTTAAGTACCACATCCGCCGCGCGTTCGATAAGGTTATCAGACAAACCATGGGCAATGGACGATAACGAACCTGCCGAGCAGGGGCACACCACCATTTGCTTGGGCGCTGCCGATCCCGAGGCGACCGGCGAAAACCAATCCTCTTTGCCACACACCACCAGCTTATCGGTGTGACATTGTAAGTGTTCCACTAACACCTTTTTCGCCGCATCCGGCCCGGCGGGCAACTTCAGCCCATGCTCGGTCGCCAACACCACACGTGCGGCCGACGAGATCAATAAGAAAACCTGATAATCTTGTGCGAGTAAGCACTCGAGCAAACGTAGACCGTAGGGCGCACCGGATGCGCCTGTCCACGCCAAGGTTATTCGTTTATCCGCCATAAACCGCCTCCTTACTCGCCAGAGCTGTTAGCAGCTTGTCATGAATGCCACCAAAGCCGCCGTTGCTCATCACCAACACGGTATCGCCTGCTTGGGCGTGCTTAGTCAGGGCAGTTACCAGTGCATCAATATCGTCATGTATATGCGCCGGCTGCGTGCAGTTGTCCACCACCGCTTCAAGCGACCAATCTAGCCCTTGCGGTTGATATAAGAACACCGTGTCCGCACCGGCCAACGACGCCGCTAGTGTATCCTTGTGAACCCCTTGCTTCATGGTATTGGAACGTGGTTCTAACACCGCCAAAATACGGCCACTGCCTACTTTCGCGCGCACCCCCTCAAGGGTTAATCGAATCGCCGTTGGGTGATGGGCAAAATCGTCATACACAGTGACGCCGGCTTGCTCACCGCGCCACTCAAGCCGACGCTTGGTATTGATAAATCGTTCGAGCGATTGGCAGGCCAAATCAGGTGTCACCCCCACATGACGCGCTGCCGCGATGGCCATCAACGCATTACGCACATTGTGATCACCGACTAAATCCCAGCTCACCGTCCCCACGAGTTCACCGGCAAAGTACACGTCAAATTGACTGCCAGCCGGGTCTTTTTTCATGCTCTGCCACTGGCCCTCCGGCCCCGCATAAACACACTCGCTCCAGCATCCCATGGCGAGGGTATCCGTGACATTGGCATCGTCTAACGGGGCGATAATCTGCCCAATCCCTGGCACGGTGCGAATCACATGGTGGAATTGCTTCTGGATCGCCGCCAGATCATCAAAAATATCAGCATGATCGAACTCAAGATTGTTGATCACCAAAGTTTTCGGTTGGTAATGAATAAACTTAGAGCGCTTATCGAAAAACGCACTGTCATATTCATCGGCTTCCACCACGAAAAACGGGCTCTCTCCTAATCGCGCCGACGCGTTAAAGTTACTCGCCACCCCACCAATCAAAAAGCCAGGTTGATAACCACAGTCTTCTAAAATCCACGCCAGCATACTCGCGGTGGTGGTTTTTCCGTGAGTGCCAGATACCGCCAGCACCCAGCGGTCTTGCAGTAAAAAGTCGTGCAGCCATTGCGGGCCAGAGGTATAAGGCAACCCTTGATTGAGGACCGCCTCAACACAAGGGTTGCCTCGGCTCATGGCATTGCCAATCACCACTAAGTCAGGTGTAGGCGATAGTTGGGCAGGGTCATAGCCTTCGATAATATCGATTCCCTGAGACTCCAGTAGTGTGCTCATCGGTGGGTAAACATGGCTATCAGAGCCCGTCACCGTGTGCCCAAGTTGTTTTGCCAGCATGGCTGCGCCACCCATAAAAGTCCCGCAGATGCCTAAAATATGAATATGCATAACCTTCACTGTATTGTTGATTGCCCTGCCGTTTGGCGCAGGCGTTTATTATGCCTCGGATTAACGCTTGGGTCTTATCGCTTGCGCGCATCTGACATGGTTTTTATGTCGCGATCACACTTCCCTCGCCTGATTCATTTCTTCAGTACGATTAAAAAGTCACGAAAGCTAGAATAGCGGCGATTTCAAGAGGCAGCCCACTGCCCATGTATCCGATTGCACAAGAAAGACAGTTCATCATCATTAAGGATTGAGAATGCCCGACATTAAGACCCTCGGCGAGTACATTGTTGAGAAGCAACACGCGTTTCCGCATGCTAGCGGCGATTTATCTTCTCTTCTCGCCTCGATTCGTCTGGCCGCCAAAATTGTTAACCGTGAAATCAACAAAGCCGGCTTAGTCGACATTGCCGGCGCGATTGGGACGGAAAACGCACAAGGCGAAGAGCAGCAAAAACTCGACGTCTATGCCAACGAAAAATTTAAAGCCGCGATGGAAGCGCGCGACCAAGTGTGTGGCGTGGCCAGTGAAGAAGAAGATGACGCGGTTATTTTTAATAAACAGCTTAACCGTAATGCCAAATATGTGGTGTTGATTGACCCACTTGATGGCTCCTCTAACATTGATGTTAACGTCTCTGTTGGCACCATTTTCTCCATTTACCACCGCGTCTCGCCTGTGGGGACACCGCCCACCGAAGAAGATTTTCTCCAGCCCGGTCACCGCCAAGTCGCCGCCGGCTATATCATTTACGGCTCATCGACCATGTTGGTTTACACCACCGGTGATGGTGTGCATGGTTTCACTTATGACCCGTCCCTCGGCCTGTTTTGCCTGTCTCACGAAAACATGACCATTCCTAAAGACGGCAATATCTACTCGATTAACGAAGGGAACTACATCAAGTTCCCGCAAGGCGTCAAAAAATATATCAAATACTGTCAAGAAAACGTCCCACAAGAGAAACGTCCTTACACGTCGCGTTATATTGGCTCCTTGGTCGCTGACTTTCACCGTAACCTGCTAAAGGGCGGCATTTACCTCTACCCCAGCACACTCGCCTACCCCAATGGCAAACTGCGCTTGCTGTATGAGTGCAACCCGATGGCGTTTATTATCGAGCAAGCCGGCGGCAAAGCAACCGATGGCACCCAGCGAATCATGGACATCGCTCCGAATGAGCTCCATCAGCGCGTCCCATTCTTTGTTGGCTCGAGCAATATGGTCGATAAAGTCGAGGAGTATCTCGACGCTTATCCCGATCATGACGACGAATAAGCGCAAAATAGACGCCTAACGACAGTCTTCCATGATAAAGAGGCGGCCAACACGGTCGCCTCTGTTATTTTCACGCTTGGCGGTTATAATTGGCACACACTTTTTCATTAAACAAAAGGACATCCCATGAGCCTGAACCAGGTCCCTGCGGGCAAAGAGCTGCCTGAAGATATTTATGTGGTGATTGAGATCCCAGCTAACGCCGATCCTATCAAGTATGAAGTCGATAAAGACAGCGGCGCCGTTTTCGTTGACCGTTTCATGGCAACGCCTATGTTCTACCCATGTAACTATGGCTATGTGAACCACACCTTGTCGTTGGACGGTGACCCTGTCGACGTGCTGGTACCCACTCCCTTCCCATTGGTACCAGGCTCAGTGATCCGCTGCCGCCCTGTTGGCGTGCTGAAAATGACCGACGAGTCGGGTGAAGATGCGAAAGTGATCGCCGTACCGCACAGCAAGCTAACCAAAGAGTACGATCACGTGAAAGACGTGAACGATCTGCCTGAGCTGCTAAAAGCCCAAATCACGCACTTCTTCGAGCGCTATAAAGAGCTAGAAGCAGGCAAGTGGGTGAAAGTGGATGGCTGGGAAGATGCCCAGGCAGCAAAAGACGAAATCCTGTCATCATTTGAGCGCGCAAAGCAGTAATCCTCCGCGTCAATGGCACATAAGCCCGCGAGCCTTCGCGGGCTTTTTTCCTCTATTTGATCTCAAACTGATAGAGCAAATCCACCGCTTGATCCACCCCAGAGACTGCTTCGAGATAAAGGTCTTGCATCAATCGGTAGCGCACCGTAAACACCCCTATCGCATCGAAGATCCCCACACCGTATTTCACCTCTAGATCGGGCAGGATATAACCCGATACTTCTACTTTCTGCTCATCCCCAGCACCAGCGGTATCAAGAGTGAGATCTTCCACACCGAACGCTTGACCGATTTCGCCCACTAGCTTGCCACTTTGCGCTAAGCCTAAGCCAATCAGCATCGAGGTCATATTGGCATCACCGGCGCCGGCATCAAGCGCGCGGCCACGTAACAAATAAGACAGGGCGTTTGCCTGCGAGCCTGCCGGATCCATAAACACATCAGCAACCGGGTCATCGGTGGGCCCGGTTAAACGGATCCCCGCTGTGACATCCCCTTCGATGCGTTCAGGATTTCGAATCGCTTCCACCTGCAAATACGGCTGATCAGCGGGGCCATTGAATAAGATCTCGCCCTTTTTAATCAGCAAGTCTTGGCCAAACGAGCGGTAAGTACCGTCCAGCAGGCTCACATTCCCCACAATTAAGGCACCTTGCTGATTGTTTTTGATGTTAAGCGCTCCTGCCAAACGCGATTTCAGTCCGAACGCCGCTAATTGCACATCTTGCCCCAGCTCCAGTCGCACATCAGTCTGTAAATTAAAGGGCACAGATTCACTTTGCTCAATATCCTCTGGCACATAGTTCTCTTTCAGCAGTACCGTATCATCCGAGACCGTGATCGCAGACTCGGGCAGATTCTCGACTTCAATCCGCCCCCAAGGCACACGAATATCGCCCCGAATAGTCATATCATGCGGCGTTGCCGATACCGTGAGGTCAGGTGCCACATCCAGCCGCACCATGGGCGGCACGTTGACGCGTAAGGTATCCCCCGCCACGTTTAAGCCAAAGCGCCAGTCGTCCATGCTGGGCCATTGCCCATCGCCGTTAAGTGCCAGCACACCATCCGGTGTCAACAGCTCGCCTTCCACCTTGCCTTGTTTACCATCCACCGTGAGTGCTAACCGCCCATCGTTCACATCGACAGGTGAAGCCAAGCCTTTGACTCGCAACGCGTCAATCGTCAGCCCGCCATACACATTCGGCAAGGTCAGCGGCCCCTCCATCCGCAAGTTAGCGTTCACTTCACCATTAATATCTGCTTGCTGATCGCTACCCAGCAAAGGTTCGAGTGTCGCGAGTTGAACGTCATTGACCGTCACCTCCCCCAGTAAGGAGCGACTTGGCGCCAACAGATCGGTCAAGGTAAAGGCCGAGGCTAGGGTCCCTCCTTCGGACAATGTCAGCGCCATCGCGCCTTGCAATTTATCCTGATGCCAACGCGCATTGAGATTGGCATGCTGCCAGCCAATCACCAGTGGTGTGTCGGCCTGCTGGCGCACATCACCATCCGCGATATCAATCGAGGCTTGCACATCCGGCGAGGCGTCAGGCTGCCAGCGTGCATGAACCGCGGCATTGGCACGTGTATCAAGTTGCCATTCCGGCGGTAAGAAGGCAGCGATTTGCGCGGCTTCAAAGCCTTCAATCTTGGCAACCACCTCCCCTTGCGCACCGATTGTCGCCGGTTGCGATAAGCACAAAGACGTCGCTTGCCACTGCCAACAATGCTCGCCAACCTCAGTTTGCATATCGGCGAAACCGAGCGTAATCGGTGCTGCACTTTGCTGCACGATGTCGCCAAGATCTTCCACGCTCACCGATGTATCGAGTAATTTTCCTTGCCAACCTGTGTCTCGCGACAATGCACCTTCAATGCGCAGCGCGCCAGAAGCTGGAGCACCTTGCCAGCGCAAATCCAGCTGATGGGCGGCTTCATCACCGCGCACGGTTAAATCGAGGTTATCTAAACGCGCGGTTTGATAGCGCCCGCCCAATACCGATACCGTCAGATCACCGCCTAAGCGGTCTTTCACGGCAAGATTGCCGTCTACCGTCAGCTGATTGATGCGCACATCTTGCCAACGCAGCTGCTTAGCATGGAGTGCCAACTTTGCGGTTGGCTGCGCAAACGGCCCGCTCAGTCGTGCATCTCCGCGGATCACACCAGTGAGCATGGGCAAGGATTGCGACAAATCGGCAATATCGACCGAGAGCCCCATTTGCCACTCATCACGCACTTGCCCTTGCGCCGTTACTTGGTTGGGGCCGTGTGACAGGGTCAGTCCCGATGTCGACACGCTCGGCTGACCATCGCCATCACGATCATACGCATTGAGCGCGCCCGCGACCGCTAGCGGCAGTTTTTGCAACTCGCCATGCACCACCAACGTGGGCACCGACACATCCCAGCCGCCTTGGGCGGTTAAGCGGCCACGGTGGCTGATTGCACCGGTTAAATCTCCCGTCACCTCTGGCCATTGCTGCTGAGGTTGAATGTTGGCAAAGCCTAACTCAGCTTGCCAAAAAGGCACGCTGGACCAATCCACGCTAGCACGGCCAGCCACCTTGCCGCCGAGCGTGTTGGCCTCCAACTGCGAGAGGGTCAGCGCCGTCAGGCTGCCTTGGCCGGCAAGACTCAGCTGAGTGGTTGGCACGTCAGGGCCACCGACACCGGTTTGTAAGCCGAGCTGATAGTCAGACAAATCCCCATCGGCGTGAAATTGTAGCTCGCGTAATGCCGCGATCGCTTCCCCCGTCAGCGGCCACGTCAATGCCTCGCTATCCAATTGCACCGCAAAAGGTAAGTTCGCCGCCAGCAGGTTTACCTCTCCTTCCAGCGTCGCTGTCACCGGACCGCGCGCATTCGCGCCTAGCTCAAGCGCGGCCAGGCTTCCTGAAGCCGACAGTGATAAGGCTTGGCCTTGAAGGGGGGCGAGATGAGTGGTCAACTGGGTTTGCAAGGTCAGTGGGTACTCACCCTCGAGTGTAATATCACCTGCAAGGCTTGCCGTGCCTTGGGGGGCGGTCACCGAGAAGCTATCAATGGTTACCGCACTGCCTCGAACGCTGCCCGCCAAGGATAACGCTGAGAGGGTTTGTACTGTGCCCGCTTCAATCCGCGTATCTTGCAGACGAAGCTGCTCCACTTCGATAGCCAGCGGCAGCGCCACCGTGGGTAACTCCAAGCCCGGGTAATGCCATGGTGTGCTTGCCACCGCGCTATCCGGTTTGCCGACCGCTTGGTCGGTATTTTGTTGAGGCTCGGTGTTGCTCGGCAGACTCACCACCAACTGCTGCCAATCGGTCGGCGATACAGTTAACGTATCACCCACAAAATGCACGCCACCTTGCAGTTGGTGCCAACTCACCGACTGTCCAGCGACCTGAATCGCCACCTCGTTAAAGACAAAGGCATTAACATGAATAGGCAACGGCGCGTGGATAGCCGACGTGGATACGTCTTCCGACGATGTATCCTCCTTATTCGCGGGCAAATCAATATCGAGCGTGACCCCTTCGACGGCCAATTGGTCAATACAAAGCGCAGGCGTCAGTAAGCACTTACCCTCAATAACAAGATTCAGCTGTTTGGCGTTCAGTTGCAGCTGCGCATCCTTATAGCGCATCCCTTGCAGCATAAAGCCGGTCAGCAGGCTGCCTTCGGCCTCATCGACCGATAACGCTGGCAAGGCTTTTTGCGCGCCCCACAGGCCCACTTGCAGACCCACCGGAGTAAAAAGTGCGGCCGCCACCAGCCCCACCAATGAAAAAAGAGCAATTAACGCAATAAACGTTAGCCTGACGAACCAGCGACTCATAACTCAGGCCCCAAGGTAAGGTGTACACGAAAATCATCATCGTCATTATCAAAGCCATGTGCGACATCAAGACGAATCGGGCCGACCGGCGATGACCAGCGAATACCGGTACCGGCCGCACGCTTCCACGATAAATGACTGGTCCACGCATCACCGCCATCGGTAAATAACGCCCACCACCAGTTGCCGCCGAGGCGATATTGATACTCTAACGTACCGGTTAACATATAGCGCGCGCCACTGAGCTGACCGCTATCGTCACGCCGAGAAACAGTTTCGTAGGCATAGCCACGAATGCTGTTGTCGCCCCCGGCGAAAAAACGCAACGATGGTGGCGCTTCACTAAATTCTTCAGAAATCAAAGCGCCACCATCAACGCGTAATAAGCCGCGATGGTTTTTATTGAGACTACGAATCCACGCACTCCGCCCTTGTAAGCGCACCAAGCTGATGTCGGACAGCCAAACCAGATCAGCCGCTTCCAATGTAATAGATTGTTTGTCTCCCCAATGCGGCATTAACCCACCGCGAGCGCGGGTGCGAGTGAAATTGATCCCAGGCAGCACCACGCTAACGATGTCTTCATCTTGCCCTTGGGTGTAGTTTTCATATAGCCAGCGCAATGAGACACTGCGTTGCCAGCCGGTATCATACAGCCAATGGCGAGAGACAGAGGTGGACACTTCGAGGCTGGAGGTATCGCGTTGATCGGTATTTTGTAACCCTAACTGCACTTGATAATACTCGCGGGAAACATCCTCCAAGGGGACCTTGTAGGTCGAGGTTAGCGTCTGTTCGGGCTCAGAAATCGCCAGTGATGTGGTGATACTGTGGCCGCGTGAGTTATACCAGGGCTTTCGCCAGTTAAACTTGAACCGCGAACCAATGTCGGTGGAGTACCCAATCCCGGTTTCAAACTTGTTGCGTGCTTCAGGGGTGAGCGTTACCTTGATCGGCACTTCGTTGTCATCGGCTTCTTCCATGTCCGCTTGCACCAAGGCATTGGCGAACCAACCGGTATTCGCGAGAGCTTGGTTAAACTCGCCCAATACCGACACGCGATACGGCTCGCCCGGGGAAAAATCACGTAAAGTGTCGAGACGCTGCAACTGAATTTGCGCACCTTGGTAGCGAATCGCACCAAAGTGATAGCGCTTACCACTGGCAAAGTGAAGCCGAATAAAGGCCTGCTGACGATCAGGGGCAACCTCTAATCGCGTTTGCGTAAAGCGACCATCAAAATATCCCTTTTTCACTGCCAAACTTTGAATCTGGCTTTTTAGCGTCTCGTAATCACTGTGATTGAGCCTCGCGCCCGGCTGAGGCCCTTGGGCGATGAGAGCATGAAAGTCATCATCCATATTAGCTTCGCCATTGAACACCACATCCACTTGTGCCAAACGAACGGGTTTACCTGGGTCAACCTTGACCTCCAGCGTGGCGTCTTCATCCATTCGCGTGGTGATCTTAGGTTGATAAAAACCCACCGCTTGCAGCGCTTTGCGCACATCTTTTTCGACCCGGGCTATAAATCGGTAGGAGCCATCCCGTTCTTCTGGGGCAATCGCCGCGAGATAGGTCTCGACGTTGTCTTGTGCAATGCCGTCTAGCCCTTCAATATCAATGTCGACATCCGCACGAGCAACGCTAGCCATCAAGCTGATAGCGATCGCGAATAGCGGGAGTAGCCGTATATTCATACAGTGAGATCCATTACCCGGGTGTCGCCCGGCTAAATTGATGATATCTTGCCATATTACGTGTTGAGCGGGGATGGATGCCAGTACCATGTTGATCACAAGGTGCGGGAGCTATGCCTGAACGCCAACCATTAACGCGCAAAGCAGCACGCGTTGCGCTTTTCCATCACAGCAGTCAAAGGATGCCTATGTCGATGCAATCTTCCTTTACCCAACCTGACAATGCGATAGCCGATCGCACCGATCCTATTATTCCAACCGAACCGCACGCGGTATTTAATCAGCCTATCACGGCCACGCCAGCGGCCGGTCAAAAACAGGTTATTTTTGGTATGGGCTGTTTTTGGGGGGCCGAGCGAAAGTGGTGGCAACAGCCAGGGGTAGTCATGACATCAGTCGGATACAGTGGCGGTGTCACCCAGCATCCGCGTTATCAAGACGTGTGCACAGGGCAAACCGGCCATGCCGAAGTCGTTAACGTGATTTTTGACCCGTCAGTGGTGAGTTTAGACACCCTACTTGCAGTGTTCTGGGAAAACCACGATCCGACCCAAGGCATGCGTCAAGGCAATGACGTCGGCCCGCAATATCGTTCCGCAATTTACTATTGCGATCCAGCGGACCAAGCCAGCGTCGAGGCGAGTCTGGCGACCTATCAGGCGGCATTGAGAGAGGCGGGTAAGCCAGATGCGGTGACCACTGAGATAGCACCCGCTGGCGCGTACTATTTCGCGGAAACTGACCACCAGCAGTACTTGCACAAAAATCCGCAAGGCTACTGCGGCTTAGGTGGCACAGGTGTTTGTTTCCCCCCGCAGTAAACCATTGGTGCTCAGCCATTCATCATCAACCATGGCTGAAGGGTGAGGCATAAAAAAACACGTCCGGTTGGACGTGTTTTTTCAGTGTGGCGATGTTTATGCGGTAATGGCCATGGCTTTAATTTCTTTATTCACCTCGGTCATTACCGATAACGCTCGTTTGTCACTGTGTCCCGGCGGCAGCAAACGGCCACCATCAAACTCAAACGCGCCTACACCTTCGATATAGAGTCGGCCCTTAAAAAATCGTTTCACATACCGCGCAATCTGGGTTGGTCGATATTGACGAAAGATGCGA
This sequence comes from Salinivibrio sp. VYel1, assembly GCF_009377945.1. Lineage (NCBI taxonomy): Bacteria > Pseudomonadati > Pseudomonadota > Gammaproteobacteria > Vibrionales > Vibrionaceae > Salinivibrio > Salinivibrio sp. VYel1. The sequence continues at coordinate 99,823 of NZ_RSAM01000008.1, forward strand.
AGCATAAGGATCCCTTTCTTTTTTCTCAACAAAGTCTGATTAACAGACCGAAACGGTAACCCGATTCATTCACTGTTCACAGCAGATATGAGCTACCACCATGGAGAGCAGAAGATTATCTAACCATCTCCGCGTACAAAGCTAAGCAAGCAAAGTGCCACCTTGCCAAGGTGACCAACACAGTGTTAGAGGCAACACAACACCAAAAGTTCCCTCGTTTGATCGATGACGAGCCAAGGCTTTTTAAGATCACCGGATAAAATTCCGATCTTGCGCACGGATTCACCTTAGATACTTGGCACAAATCACCGTCTGGCGTAACCATAGATAACTTGGCACCTGATGCCAAATAGTGACCACAAACATGGATGATTAATAATGAAAAAAACCACCCTACTTGCTCTCGTCTTTGCGTTATTCTCTGGCACCAGTATGGCGCACACGATCCAAAATGGTGCACCTTTACCTTCAGCCAAGGTCGCCGAGCATGGCGAATTGACCCTCAATGGCGACGATATCGTCTATCAAGACTGGCAAACCGAGCAATTGCCAGGCAAGGTGCGCGTGATCCAAGCTATCGCCGGACGCAGCAGTGCCAAGGAAATGAACGCGCCGTTAATGGAAGCCATCACAGCCGCGGACTTTGATGACGCTCGCTACCAAACCACCACCATCATTAACCAAGATGATGCCATGTGGGGCACCGGTGGCTTTGTGAAATCATCAGCCGAAGACAGTAAACGCGAGTTTAGTTGGTCTTCTATCGTGCTCGACGAAAACGGCAGTGTTGCCGAAGCGTGGCGCCTAAAAGAAGAAAGCTCGTTAATTGCTGTATTGGATGACAAAGGCTCAGTACGTTTTGTCAAAGAAGGCAAATTAAGTGCCGATGAAGTGAATCAAGTCGTCAGCTTAGTCACCCAACTGGTCAACCAATAACAACCGCGCGCGGGGACAGCCCGCGCTGCCATTCAATACTTGGCGTTGATGATGATAATTGTTATGTTATCACATTACTTATATGGCGCGGAAGTTGGTATGTTTCGGCGATTGATCGTCCATCTGCTGTTTGTTTTGCTGCTCAGCCAAGCTGGGCTGTGGGGGTATCATCACCTCGATACTTTCACTCCAACGCATCACAGTGAGCACTGCAGCGCCTGCCACTTGGTGCCACCCGCCCTCTTAGCTTATGCTGTCACAGCACCTGCGCCCACCTATGTGGTCAACGCAATTATTACCCTTTCTAATCCACCACGTGCTTACCACATCGCCATCGCCTTTTCGGCGCGCGACCCACCTAGTCGAATAAATACCGCAATGATTTAACCCATTTATTCACTAGGAGAACCCAATGAAAACGCGTTTTTTACCCAATGTTATCGCCATGGCCATCGCAACCGCGTCCACAGCCACGCTCGCCGAAGAAGCCAACTATCAGTCGTTCGATGCCCATGTGCACGGTGAAGTCACGGCAAGCCTCGCCCAAGACGGTGAGCGTGTGCTGATTGAACTGACCGCACCCGGCCATGATGTGGTTGGGTTTGAGCACCACCCGAAAAATGCCGCCGACCAGCAAACACTCGAAGATGCTTATGCGCTGCTGCGTGATGGTGGGAAACGCTTCCAGCTAGCCAAAGAGGCAAATTGCCAGCTCGCCGAGGCCAAAGTCACCAGCAGTTTTAGCGACTACGATGAGCACCATGACCACGATGAGCACCACGGCCACGATGAGCACCACGGCCACGATGAGCACCATGACCACGACGAGCACCACGGCCACGATGAGCACCATGACCACGACGAGCACCACGGCCACGATGAGCACCATGACCACGATGAGCACCACGGCCACGATGAGCACCACGGCCACGACGAGCACCACGGCCACGATGAGCATCATGGGCATGATCACGGTAACCACAACACCTTATCAGCGAACTACCAATTCGTTTGCCAAAACCCGCCAGCCTTCACCGAATTGCAAACTGATTGGTTTAGCCTGTTCCCCAACACAGAAACCATCAAAATTCAGGCCTTTACTGATGATAAGGTCTGGGTAGACACCTTGAATCGTGCCAAGTCGCATATCCAGTGGTAGTGAACAAGGAGGCGGGGCGCGTTAAGCGCCCCTGTCAGGCATGATAACCATCGAACAACTGCGTTTTACGTGGCCAGATCAGTCGCAACCGATCTTAGATATCGACACCTTTGCGATCGATGATGGCGAGCATGTATTTTTAAAAGGCCCCAGTGGCAGCGGGAAATCCACCCTGCTGAGCCTGATTGCAGGCATTCATACCCCACAATCGGGAACACTGACGGTCAATCATCAAGCGCTAACCGCACTGAATGATCGCCAAAGGGATCAATTCCGTGCTAACCATATTGGTTATATTTTTCAGCAATTTAATCTGCTGCCCTATTTATCGGTGATTGACAATGTCACCGTCCCGCTGCGCTTTTCTCACACGCGGCGTCAGGCACTCAGCCAGCCTGCACACCAAGAGGCCGCCTATTTACTCGATAAACTTGGTCTTCCCGCGCACTGTTACCATCAGCCAGTCACTGCACTGAGTATCGGCCAGCAACAGCGGGTCGCAGCGGCTCGCGCATTAATTGGGGCACCAGCATTGATTATCGCTGACGAGCCCACCTCTGCGCTCGACGCAGACACCCGAAATACCTTTATTCAATTACTTCAAGACCGATGCCGTGAAGCTAATAGCAGCTTACTGTTTGTCAGCCATGACAGCCAATTGGCGCCCTTGTTTGACCGCGATGTCTCGCTTCCCGCGCTTAATCGCGCCATACACCGCGAGGAGGCCAACCAATGATTTCACTACTAGGATTGGCAGGGCAAAGCCTCAAGAATCGCCGCGCCACCGCCCTGCTCTCTTTGCTGACTGTCACCATCGCCGTGGTGCTCTTACTCGGGGTGGAGAAGGTGCGCACCCAAGCTAAGGCCAGCTTTGCCAACACCATCTCCAATACCGATTTAATTGTCGGTGCCCGCTCCGGTCCCATTAATTTACTGCTCTACTCAGTGTTTCGTATTGGTAACGCCACCAACAATATCGGCTGGGACAGTTACCAGCGCCTTCGTGAGCACTCGGATGTGAATTGGACCATTCCCATTTCACTGGGCGATTCTCATCGCGGCTTTCGCGTGGTCGGCACCACCAATGATTACTTTGCTCATTATCAATATGGTCAAAAACAACCACTCGCCTTTCGCCAAGGCGGCCCGTTTTCCGGCTTATTTGATACCGTGATTGGCGCCCAAGTGGCGAAAGAGCTGGGATACAAGATGGGCGATAGTCTGATCATTGCCCATGGACTGGCCGACAAAGGCTTTAATCAGCATGACAATTTACCCTTTACGGTCACCGGGATCTTAGCGCCCACTGGCACCCCCGTCGACCGCAGTGTGCATGTGTCGCTTGAAGCCATAGAAGCGATTCACGTCGGCTGGGAAAGTGGCGCGCGACTCGGCCAAGGTCTCACCCAAGCGCAAGCGCAGCAACGCGAGCTACAACCGGAGCAGCTGACCGCAGTGATGGTGGGACTAAACAGCAAAATCAAAACCTTTGCCGTCCAGCGCTGGGTTAATACCTATCCACGCGAGCCACTCACCGCGATCATGCCCGGTATTGCCTTGCATGAACTCTGGGGTATGATGCGGGTTGGCGAGCAAGCACTGCTGGTGATCTCCGGATTTGTCGCCGTCGCCGGGCTTTTGGGCATGCTTTCAAGCCTACTTACCAGCCTGAATGAACGTCGGCGAGAAATGGCAATCTTACGTGCGATGGGCGCGCGTCCTTTGCATATTATTTTGCTTCTGGTCAGTGAGGCGGTCGCGATCACCGTCGCAGGGATCGTCTTTGGTGTGCTCCTGCTTTATGGCGGGCTGGCGCTGGCGCAGCCTTATATCCTCAGTGAGTTTGGCTTGTTCTTGCCACTCGACTGGCCATCTTCTTATGAGCTATCACTGATGGCAGGTGTGTTAATCGCCGGTTTTATCGTGGGCTTGATCCCGGCCTGGCGGGCCTATCGACAGGCGCTCGCCGATGGCATGACAATTAAGGTGTAACAGATGAAAAAACGGATAACGCTCGGTCTTATCGCTTTACTCAGTGGCCTGTTAAGCTCACTGGCGTGGGCAAGCAGTGAGCCACTCACGCTAGATTGGATTGATTTGGTCCCCGAGCACGAACGCGCCCAATTTGATAGCCGCGGGATGCCGGAAATCAGCCACGACAGTGAGAATCCACAAAGTCTTGTCGGCTCAGTTCGCCCGGAGCTCAACAACAGCCAGGTCAAAATCCCTGGCTTTGTGATCCCTCTAGAAGGCGACGATAAAGTGGTGACGGAGTTCCTATTGGTGCCCTTTCTTGGCGCCTGTATCCATGTCCCACCGCCGCCACCTAATCAGATTGTTTATGTAAAGTTTGCCGGCGGCGCGCCGATTCAACAACTATGGGATGTGGTGTATGTCGAGGGCACACTGAAAACCGAGCATGTCAGTCATGACTTGGCAGAAGTGGGATATGTGCTACAAGGCACCGAATTAACTGACTACGACGACGGATAAGTCCCTATCAATCAGTGAGCCCGATCGGCGCACCCGATGTTGTCAGACAATATAATGAGACAAGATCGCCAGTGCGCCAATGTACACGGCAATCAACAGCAGATTGATGGGGTTGAGTTTTTGCTTGCGCACACGCATCCCTACACTTGATTGTTAACACTCATGATGTTAACAAATTTAATCTTTAATTAACATATTTGCCAGCATTAAATTTTGCTGACAATCAGTGTGAGACTCGCATGGCAGAGCAAGACAAACCCGTGGTCGTCGACGCCCATCCCGACAAACGGCAACATCAAGATCACAGTTACAAAGAAGACGCGGATCTGCGTGGCAGTAAAGGACGACTGAAAGCGATTGCCAGTGAGTACCACGTGGATGCGCGCCTGCAGGAGGTTGAGCAGGAAGATCTCGCTCACCGCAGTGCCAACCGCCAGCGTCATGTGATGCAAAAGCAGCAGGCCAATCTCGAAGCCATCATCGCTCTGACCTACGACCAGTGTCATAGCGAAACCGCTCAGACCCCAGATCCAGATTGGCTAGTGCGTTTTTTCGATTTAGCACGCAATATTCACGGCCATGCGATGCAGCAGTTGTGGGCGAAGATCCTCAAACAAGAAATGCTCCGCCCCGGCAGCACCTCAATTAAAGCACTGACCATTCTCGAGACCATGACCCAGCGCGAAGCGCAAGCACTGCAACGCGCCTGTGCATTATCCAGCACCTTTGGTCAAGACAGCACCAAAAAGCTAGTCACCGGTTTTCGCCGCCGCCAAGGCTTGGTGCAACTGCTGCGCCCAGAGCCGCCTCATAAACTCTCGCTGGGTCACTATCAATTGTCTTACACCGACTTAATGCTGTTGATGGACTTGGGGCTGATCCTGCGCACTGAGCTCGAATCCGGCGTGATTGAAATGCAGCCAGCGATGCCGTTTAAACTGCAAGACACCCAATACATGCTCACCCCATTACACAAAGGGATGCGTCTTTATTACTACCGCTTTAGTCCCACCGGCCATGAGCTCGCAAAACTGGTCGGTAAACGCGTGCATCCCGATTACCACCACGCCATTTGTGAGTTGCTCGCCGAAGGCTTTGAGATGCACAGCGATGTGGGTGATACGGTCAACACCCACGCTTAATCCGACGTGCGTAGCACCCCGCGCTCACGCAGTATGCGAAGGCAGGTCGCCACATGCTCAGCGACGCTGTGATCACCGGTCAAATGGACCGCCGGTGTTTGCGGTGGCTCATAGTCGGACGATATGCCAGTAAAGGCGGGGATCTCGCCGGCACGCGCTTTTTTGTACAGCCCTTTGGGGTCGCGCTGCTCACACACTGTCAGCGGCGTATCGACAAAGACTTCGATAAACTGCCCCTCTGGCAAACGCTCGCGCACCATCTCTCGCTCCGCACGAAACGGTGAGATAAAAGCACTCAAGACAATCAGGCCCGCATCGGTCATCAACTTGGCCACTTCACCAATCCGGCGAATATTCTCGCGCCTGTCTTGATCGGAAAAACCCAGATCGCGACATAAGCCATGACGAATATTATCACCATCCAGCAAATAGGTATGGTGCCCTTCGGCCACCAAGGCCGCCTCTAGCGCGCCCGCGATGGTCGATTTACCCGAGCCAGACAAGCCGGTAAACCAAAGCACTACAGGTTGCTGCTGTTTTTGTTCGCTGCGCTGGGCTTGATCAACATGATGCTGATGCCAAATCACGTTGGGATCGGTTGGCGCAGATACAGTGTCAGTCATGAAAGTCTCCGCAATTTCGTTGGCCACGCTATGATTAAGAGGCCACCGGCGTTAAAGGAAAAACAATCGGTAACAGGGTGAGCACCACCGCGGAATACACCACAGATAATGGCAGTCCCAGACGCAAATAATCACGTAGCTGGTAATTGCCCACGCTGTATACCAATAAATTGGTTTGATACCCGTAAGGGGAAATAAAACTGGCACTGGCGCCAAACAGCACCGCCATCACAAAGGGCATAGGATCCACTCCATACCCTAGCGCCAAGCTATAGCCTAGCGGGAAAGCTAGCGCCGCCGCGGCATTGTTAGTGATAAGCTCGGTTAGCAACAAAGTCAGCAAGTACACCGCCACCAGTGCCCCTATCGCGCCCCCTGCGCTAAAAGTCGCCATAAACCAATCACTAAAGCGTGCTGAAAGCCCTGACGCCAACATCAGTTGTGCCAACGTCAGCGCCGCGCCGACAATCACCACCACTTCAACCGGAAAGCGGCGTTGTAAATCGTGCAAGGAGATAATGCCGGTGACCAGCAACACCACCAAATAAGCGGCTAAGCCATTAAGCAGCGGAACCGGGGTCAGCAAGGCAGCGCCGATCACCGCCACAAACCCTGCCAGTACCGCAACACTTTTACGCTCGGAAATACGGGTACTGGCTTCCAAGCCATTAAAGAGCACGAATTCACGCCGCAACGCTTGGCTGTCTTGGCGAAAGGTTTTACCCGGCACCAACACCAGCGTATCGCCGGCATGCAAAGGAATATTGCCCAGTCCCCCGTCGAGTTTTTCATGGCCGCGGCGAATGGCGACCACCACCGCATCAAAGGTCTCGCGAAAACGGGCGGCTTTGAGGGTTTTGCCACAAATGCTGGCGCTGTGGCTCACCACCACCTCAATCAAATTTTGTCCATCAATGTGATGCTGACCGAACAAGGTCAAGCCTGGGATCTCTTGTAAGGTCGCAACACTTTCCACATCACCAGCAAACTGCAACTTGTCACCGGCCAATAACGGCGTATCCGGACACACAGGCGCAATCACCCCGTCTTGACGATGAATTTCGGCCAAGTACAAGCGGCGTAGTGCCCGCAAGCCATTGTCGGCCACACTGCGACCGCATAAGGGCGAGTCGGCGGCTAGTCGTGCTTCAAGTACATACGGCAAGCTTTCCTCTTGTTCACCATCCTGGCGTGGCAACCGATAGCTGAACGGAATTAACACCAACAGCCCCGCCACCAGTGCCGCGGCACCGATGAACGTTGGGGTGAAAAAGCCCAAACTGGGTAAACCCGCCCGCTCAACAAAGCTGTTCACAATGAGATTGGTGGACGTGCCAATCAGCGTTAGGGTGCCACCGAGAATGGCGCTATATGACAATGGGATCAAAAGCTGCGAAGGTGAGTGACGTCGGTTACGCTTGATCGCGCCAATCATCGACACCACCACCGCTGTGTTATTGACCAGCGCCGATAGCAGCGCGCTCGATATGCCTAATTTGGCAATCACGGTGGGTAGCGCGCCGTGCGACGCCTGTCGGGCGACCCAGCTGGTCAGATGGGTTTTCTCCAACGCACAAGAAACCAAAATCAGCAATACCAAGGTAAGCAGTGATGGCGCGGTAAAGTTCGCCGTCAGCGCTTCAACCGAGGTGAGCCCGGTTTGGAACGCCACAAACGCGGCCCCCGCAAACAAGAGTACAGGCTTTATGCGGGTGAGCACCAAGCCGGCGACAATCGCCACCAGCAAGGTGAGTACCGTGGTTTCTTGCCAACTCATCGTTTATCCCAGTTGACGCAGATCCCGCGCTTGCCAATGCGGAAAGTGCTTGCGGATCAGCTGGTTTAACTCAAGCTCAAACGCTGAGAACGACGAGGTGGTTTGCGGCTGCGTCTCCGCCACATGACGGATCATGCCCGCGCCGACCGTCACATTGGTGAGACGATCAATCAGGATAAAGCCACCGGTATTCGGGCTATCGTGATAGGTATCCAGCGGCACCGCTTCGCTCAGGGTCAGGGTGCAACGACCAATGCCATTGAGCGGCAAGGTGTCTGCGTCATGGGTGTTAAGCGTATTCACATCCACCCCATAGGACAGCGCCTCAACCTGTGCCGAGGTTTTCTTGCTGGCCAACTTAATCTCGTATTCGCGCCCCGGTGCCAGTGGGGTTTGCGTCATCCACACTACGTCGGCGTCAAATCGTTGCCCCACCGCCACGTCATCGTCCGCTCGCACCAAGAGATCGCCGCGCGAAATATCAATTTCTCTATCCAAAGTGAGGGTGACCGCTTGACCGCTAAAGGCAAATTCACGATCACCGTCAAAGGTGACGATGCGCGCGACCTTCGCGGTAAGCCCAGAAGGGAGTACCTTAACCTCATCGCCCACATGCACCTCGCCACTGGCAAGGGTGCCGGCGTAACCGCGAAAGTTCAGATCTGGTCGATTGACATACTGCACCGGAAAACGGAATGCGCCCGTCCCGCGCGATTTTTCAATGTCGATGGCTTCTAGTTGGCTGAGCAGCGGCTCGCCTTGATACCACGCCATCGCGTCACTGGCATTGACCACATTGTCGCCTTCCAGTGCCGACAAGGGCACCATAGACACCGACAAGCCGGGGTTGAGCTGATCGGCAAACGCCAAATATTGCTCTTGGATTTCATCAAACCGAGCTTGGCTATATTCCACCAAATCCATCTTGTTCACCGCTACCACAAAATGCTGAATACCCAGCAAGTTAGCGATGTATGAATGGCGGCGGGTCTGATCCAAGATGCCGTGACGCGCGTCGATTAAGATCACCGCCATATCACAGGTCGACGCGCCGGTAGCCATATTACGGGTGTACTGCTCATGGCCGGGGGTGTCAGCGATGATAAACTTGCGCTTGGAGGTGGAGAAATACCGGTACGCCACATCAATGGTGATCCCCTGCTCGCGCTCGGCTTGCAGGCCGTCTACCAGTAGCGCCAGATCGGGTTTCTCGCCCGTGGTGCCGACACGCTGGCTATCGGCATGGACCGCAGCCAGCTGATCTTCATAGATCTGCTGCGAGTCGTGCAGCAAGCGGCCAATCAAGGTCGATTTACCGTCATCGACCGAGCCACAGGTCAAAAAGCGCAATAAACTTTTGTGTTGGTGCTGTTGCAAGTAACCCTCAATACCCAGATCGGCCACCTGTTGTTGAATTGCTGGATTCATGACTGCTCCTTAGAAATAACCCTGACGCTTCTTGCGCTCCATGGACCCGGACTGATCGTGGTCGATCGCCCGCCCTTGACGCTCACTCGAGGTAGCGACCAACATCTCTTCGATGATCTCTGGCAAGGTATTGGCGTGTGACTCTACTGCCCCGGTCAATGGGTAGCAGCCCAGGGTGCGAAAACGCACCGATTTATGGGTCACGGTTTCGTCGGGCCCAATCGGCATCCGCGCATCATCCACCATGTACAAGGTGCCATCACGCTCTACCACTGGGCGCTCGGCTGCTAAATAAAGCGGAACAATGTCGATATTTTCCAGATAGATGTATTGCCAGATATCGAGCTCAGTCCAGTTAGAGAGCGGAAAAACACGAATGCTCTCGCCCGGGTTCACTTGACCGTTATAGTTGCGCCACAGCTCTGGCCGTTGGTTCTTCGGATCCCAGCGATGGTTCTTATCACGGAACGAATAGACACGCTCTTTGGCGCGGGATTTTTCTTCGTCCCGACGCGCGCCGCCAAATGCCGCATCAAATTTATGCTGATCCAGCGCCTGCTTCAGCGCTTGGGTTTTCATGATATCGGTGTGCTTGTCGGAGCCGTGATCAAAAGGATTGATCCCCTGAGCCATCCCTTCTGGGTTTTTGTGCACAATCAGATCCAGCCCGAGCTCCTTGGCAGTACGATCGCGAAAGGCAATCATGTCGCGAAACTTCCAGTCGGTATCGACATGCAGCAGCGGAAACGGGATCTTTCCGGGGTAAAAAGCTTTGCGCGCCAAATGCAGCATCACTGACGAGTCTTTGCCAATCGAATACAGCATCACGGGGTTATCAAACTCCGCCGCGACTTCCCGCAGTATATGAATGCTCTCGGCTTCTAACTGCTGGAGGTGAGTGAGTGTTTTTGCATCCATTCTAACTATCCTTTAAGCGAAGTTAACCACAGCGGTGGGGGCTTGCGTGGGGTCGGCATCGCTTACCGCGCGCCCCTCGCCAAACCATGTCAGCTGACCGGCGAGTGCCGCCACTTCGCCCACCACAATAAGCGCGGGCGACGCAGCTTGTTCCGCCAGCGACGGTAAGTTGTTGAGTTGACCGGTAAAGACTTTCTGCTCCGGACGCGTGCCGTTTTCAATCACCGCCACAGGGGTGTCCGGCGATCGGCCGTGAGCCATCAGTTGGCTTTGAATATGGGCCGACTTCATCAATCCCATATAAATCACCAAGGTCTGACGCGGGCGCGCTAACGTCGCCCACTCCAAGGTGTCTTGTTCTTTTTTCAAATGACCGGTAATAAACAGTGCGGTCTGGGCATGATCGCGATGGGTGAGCGGAATACCGGCATAGGCCGTCGCCCCAGCAGCAGCGGTGATCCCGGGTACCACTTGAAAAGAGACACCGGCGTTGGCTAGGGTTTGTAATTCCTCACCACCGCGGCCAAACATGAAAGGATCGCCCCCTTTTAAGCGCACCACCCGTTTTCCGGCTTGAGCATGCTCGACCAACAGGCGATTGATGTCGTCTTGGCTCACACTGTGGTAGCTCGCCCGTTTGCCCACACAAATCAGCTCCGCATCTCGACGGCACAGCTCCATAATCGGTTCAGCCACCAAGTAGTCGTATAGCACCACATCGGCTTGCTGCATCAACTGCAACGCGCGCAAGGTCAATAACCCAGGATCCCCCGGCCCGGCACCAATCAACGCCACTTCGCCTTGGGTGGTGATTTGTCCACTAAGCTGCTCCAGCGCTTGCTCGGCTTGCTGGTGTTTGCCTGCCGCGACTAAATCGGCAAACCGCCCACTAAAAGCAGCCTCCCAGAATTTGCGCCGGCCCGTTAAGGTCGGAATACGCGCTTTCAGTTTGTCGCGAAACGCACCCGCCATTGCCGCCATCTTGCCAATATGTTGCGGCACTAGGGTTTCAATTTTTTCACGTAACATCCGCGCCAATACCGGCGCTTTGCCACCCGATGAGATGGCAATAATGATGGGAGAGCGATCAACCAAAGAAGGGACAATAAAGCTGCACTTAGGGGTATCATCAACGACATTGACCAAGATATTGCGGCTGTCAGCAGCGGTGGAGACCAGCTCATTGACGAGGGCATTGTCAGTCGCCGCAATCGCCAGCATCTTTCCGTCCAGATGATCGGGACGAAACGCCTCACGCAAAACGGTCAGCTTTCCTTGCGCTTGCGCCTCCGCAATTTCACGGTCGACGTCAGGGGCAACCACAGTAACGGCCGCGCCCACCTTGAGCAACATGCGCGTTTTGCGCCATGCGACTTCGCCGCCCCCTACCACGAGGCAAGGACGGTTTTTGAGCTGAGCAAAGAGGGGAAGATAATCCATGATCGCGCATTCCCTTGATGACAATACCGCCACTATATCGCCCCACATCTATTACCTGAAATTCTATAAATTCATTTTTTATTCTTTTTTGTAATTAAAAGACCTGAAGTGCCTTTGCCTGAAAGGATTAACGATGACTGAGATCGCAAAGCGTGCAAGATATCGGTATTGAGCGACAGCCGAAGATAATAAGCCGATCAATCGCACAGCTTTCTAGGTATGAGAAACGGCATAATTCATCTGCCTGATAACTAACGCACACTTTTCACTGGAGACTTTGTTATGCGTTTGATGCCTTCTGCGGTCGCTACAGCGGTAGTTGCCGGTCTGCTTGCTGCCTCTGGCAGTGCCTTTGCCGACACCGTTAACCTACGTGTGATTGAAACCACCGACATTCACACCAACGTGATGGACTACGACTACTACAAAAACAAGCCCTCGCAAAAAATCGGCTTGGTCCGCGCCGCCACTGTGGTTAAGCAAGCGCGTGATGAAGCACAAAACGCACTATTGGTGGATAACGGTGACCTGATTCAAGGCAGCCCGATGGGCGACTACATGGCCAGCAAAGGCATTAAACCCGGTGAAGTACATCCGGTATATAAAGCGATGAACTTGCTCAATTATGAAGTGGGTAACATCGGTAACCATGAATTCAACTACGGTCTAGCATTCTTAAAAGAGTCGATTAACGACGCCAACTTCCCGTATATCAACGCCAACGTGTTCGATGCAGAGACTGGCGAGCATTACTTTGACCCGTATTTGATTAAAGAATACCAACTCAAAGATGAAGACGGTGACAGCCATACCATCAAAGTCGGCTACATCGGCTTTGTGCCACCGCAGATCATGACTTGGGATAAAGCCAACCTTGAAGGCAAAGTGATCGCCAAAGACATTAAACAAACCGCTGAAAAGCTCGTCCCAGAGATGAAAGCCAAGGGTGCAGACGTGGTGGTGGCAATCCCACACTCTGGGATCTCCCAAGCGCCGTATAAAGCGATGGCTGAAGATTCCGTGTATTACCTCACCGATGTCGACGGCATTGATGCCATTGCCTTTGGTCACTCACACGCGGTGTTCCCCGGCGAGGACTTTGCCAATATTCCCGGCGCGGATATCGAAAAAGGCACCATCAATGGCGTGGCCAGTGTGATGGCTGGCCGCTGGGGCAGCCACGTCGGGGTGATTGATCTCGCCCTCGAGCAAGTGGACGGTCAATGGCAAGTCACTGATAGCAACGCGCATGCGCGACCCATTTTTGACCGCGCCAACAATAAGGCATTGGTTGAAGCCGATAAGGCGATACTTGATGCGGTAGAAGCCGATCATAAAGCCACACAAGATTTTGTGAATCAACCAATCGGCAAAGCCAATGATGTGATGTACTCTTATTTGGCATTGCTACAAGATGACCCAACCGTACAAATCGTCAATCTCGCTCAACAAGATTATGTCGATCGCATGATCCAAGGCGACCCAGATTTGGCCGACCTTCCGGTTGTCTCTGCCGCTGCGCCCTTTAAGGCCGGTGGACGCAAAAACGATCCGAGCAACTTTACCGAAGTGGAAGCCGGTCAACTGACCTTCCGCAACGCCGCCGATCTTTACCTATATCCGAATACCTTGGTGGCGCTGAAAGTCTCTGGCGCCGAACTCACCCAATGGCTGGAGTGCAGCGCCGGCCAGTTTAATCAAATCGATCCAAACGCAGCGCAGCCGCAATCGCTGATCAACTGGGACGGTTTCCGCACCTATAACTTTGACGTGATTGATGGGGTGGAATACCAAATTGATGTCACCCAGCCCGCGCGTTACGACGGCGGTTGTAATGAAGTGAACCCAGAGGCATCACGGATCGTCAACCTCACCTATCAAGGCAAGCCGGTTGATCCCGAGCAAACCTTCTTGGTGGCGACCAATAACTACCGTGCGTATGGCGCGAAGTTCCCGGGCACCGGCAGCGATCATATTGCCTTTGCCGCGCCGGATGAAAACCGCACCGTGGTCGCCAACTACATCAGTCGCGTGAGTGAAGAGGAAGGTGAGGTGACCGTTAGCGCTGACAATAACTGGTCGATTGCCCCGATTAAGGGCGATGCCGTGGTGAGCTTTGAAACCTCCCCGAGTGAGCAAGCGGCGCAGTTTATTGAGCAAAAAGGCCGCTGGTCGATGACGCGAGAAGGAAAAGATGAGGTCGGCTTTGCCGTTTATCATGTTGATTTAGGCCAACCTCGCCAGTAATTAACACAGAAAGATAAATAGCCTTTGAATACCGCAGCCTGTCTGCGGTATTTTTTATGTTCAATCAAGAGGAAATGACATGGAATGGCAACAGGCAACCTTTGACGCGCTGGATACGCGCACTTTATTCACACTGATGAAATTGCGTGTCGATGTGTTTGTGGTTGAGCAAGCCTGCGCCTATCCAGAGCTGGACACGCACGATACGGCCCCAGACACCGTGCATTTAATGGGCTGGCTGAACGGAGAGCTCGCCGCCTATGCCCGTATTCTCGCCCCCGGGGCAAGTTACCCAGGGAGCAGTATTGGTCGCGTGATCATTGCACCCACTCATCGCAATGGGCAATGGGGCCATCAGCTGATCCGCCAAGCCATTCAAGTATGCCAACAGCAATGGCCCGCGCAAAACATCGAAATAGGCGCTCAAGCACACCTACAGCGCTTTTACCAAAAGCACGATTTTGTCGCGTTTTCCGACGTTTACTTAGAAGACGGTATCCCACATATCGATATGCGCTTATCAGTCAGTGAGACGTCTGCCGTTTAAGCAAAAAAATCCCGCTCAAAGAGCGGGATTCATTGTCATGAAGCGTGCGCGATCGTTTCGCGATTATTTTGTCAGGCGGAAACGCTGCATAGTGCTTTGCAGTGATTGCGCCAATTGGCTCAATTCGCTACAGGCTTGCGCAGTTTGATCGGCGCCACCTGCCACTTCTTGTGCTGAATCATTGATGCGCTCGATATTGCGACTGAGCTCATCCGCCACTGAGTCTTGCTCACCACAGGCACTAGCGATCTGCATGCCCATATCAGCAATGTTCTCAACCGAGGTTTCAATCCCACGCACCAATTGCTGCGCCTGATCGCCCTGCTCCACACATTGCTCAATGCTTTCACAGCTTTGGGTGGTGGCGTTGCGCGCTTGGGTTGCAAACTGCTGCAGTTTCTCAATGATAGTGGTGATTTCACCGGTCGAATCTTGCGTCCGGCCCGCGAGGGTACGCACTTCATCGGCAACCACCGCAAAGCCACGGCCCGACTCTCCGGCACGTGCCGCTTCAATAGCTGCGTTCAAGGCCAACAAGTTGGTTTGCTCAGCGATATCACGAATCACATCCACCACCATGTTGATTTGTTTCGACTGCTGATCCAATTCATTCACAGTATCGCCGGTTTGACGCATGTCCTCGGCGACTTTGCGAATCGAGGCCACCATACCATCAATGTCTTGTGCGCCCATGCGCGACTGTTCACTCGCTTCATTGGCCGCGGTGGATGAGCTCTCGGTGTTCTGCGCCACATCCGCCACGGTGGCTTTCATTTGCGCCATCGCGGTCGCGACTTGTGATACTTCATGCTGCTGATTTTGCATACCGCTGGAGGTTTGGCTAGAAACCGCACTCACTTCTTCGACCGCACTGCTCAATTGAGTGACCGCGGCAATCACTTCTTCAATCAAGCTACGCAAGCTATCTTGCATGGCGATACTGGAGTCGGCCAATTTACCCATTTCATCATTACCAATCTGGCTACGATCCAACTGGTAAGTCAGGTCGCCCTTGGCAATCGCAGACGACTGCTCCATCACCAAGCGTAGCGGATTGATAATCGCGCGGGTGAAGATAATCGCGACCACAATCATAAAGGCAATCACCGCAAACAATACCCCGATAATGGTCATGCTCACCGTCGACACTTGATTCAGCATGGAGGTGCGGTTTGAGGTAATAAACCCTTGGGTCAGCTCAGACATTTCTTTAAGCGATTTATCCAACTGGCCAAAGGTGCCGAACGAGTTCGACAGGATTTTTTGCGCCGCGGTCAGTTGTCCCGCTTCGACCCTGTCAGGAAAGGCACTGAGCTCTTGATTGTATTGGTCCCAGTGATTTTGAATACGAGTAAAAATAGCACGCTCGTTGTCGTACCAAAGGCTTTCTTCATAGGCATCAAGCGCGCGGCTATAATCGCGCTTCATGACATCGATTTCACCCAAGATTTCACGTCGTTCTGCCGGATCACTAAAGGTGAGAACCGCATACTGATCTTGACGAATACGTATTATCTCTTCATTGAGTCGCTCGATCTCAAGCACTGCGGGGAGGGTATCGTCCGTAAAGTTCAGCATATTATCGCGCATGCCGCTGACTTGGGTATAGATATAAAACCCAAAGATCACCACAGCGATACCAATCAGGGAAAAAGCCGCCGTAAACTTTTTACCAATAGATAGATTTTTCAACATGGAAAAGCGAGTCCTCAACAAATTAGTGATTAGCGTGTTAATGCCTAGACATCCATGTTGAGGCGGGCTTGCGTGTCTGTCCTACACAGCGGCACGAATACTAGCACAAAAAATAACCAAAGTGTGATGAAAGACTCATTATTTTTGCAAAAAGTCTGTCATACGATGATGGCTGATTGTGTAAGCATTCTTGCCCTGAACAGCAACTTATCCCTTTTCCGCCCCAATGGTGTAGCGTATTCGGCTCTATTGACCGATTTATAAAAAGTAGATCAAAAATCGTCCGGCAGCGACTTTAATCACACATCGAGTAGAAAAAAGACAGAACAAGGCTGAGATAAAGAGAGGTTGACTACCGAAAGCACCCCGTTACTGTGCTTTCGGTTGGATTCTTGACATCAAAAGACTAACGCTGGCGAGCAAACCCGCCATCAGACAAACGGAAATAGAGTACCGATTGCCCTTTCTCGGTTTCGATTTGCAGAATATCTAACGCACCACTCTGTGTACGTTTAAAGCGGATCCACTGCCCTGGCTGGATGCGACTAATCGGCTTTCCCTCACCTTCAATATTAGCAATCGCATACAGATCGGTTAACGCTAGATCGTAGCGACGAAAGACTTTGGCCAGCGTGTCACCGGGCTCAATTTGATGGCTCACCCAAGGGCTATTTTCTTTTTTTTCAGCTTGTTGAGTCGCAGGCTCAGCGGTTGACGCCGCGACTGACGAATCACTTTGCGACGCTGACGATACATTCGCCCCTGTATTCAGGGCGACGGGTTGACGAGTTTGGGGCGAGGGGGCTTTGGGCGAGGGACTAGGAAGCACAGCCAACACCAATACAGTCGGGATAAGCACCATCAATAGGCGTCGGTGTAAAGCCGGTAGGCGTTGCCAACCCTGCTTTAGCCCCGTCAAACCATGTAGGCTTTTTACGCTAGGACGGTTTTCCCATCCCGCTGTGAGTTTCTCTCGCCATCCAGCACGCAGTTTGTTCCAGTATGAACGCATTGCTGTTAACTTCATTGCCACTCCGCGCATGTTTTGTTGTTTTGTCCTCATCTTGGACGCCTTATTGGCACAAAAGTTTACCCACGAAACCATCACCTGTTATCCTTTCACACTTTATTGACGCAAAAAAGAGAGACGTTATGTCTGACGTACAACTGGAAACTGTCGAGCAGAAGGCGAGCTATGGCATCGGCCTACAAATGGGCCAACAGCTTGCCGGTAGCGGCCTAGAAGGCTTACATGTTGATGCCATTGCAAAAGGCATCAGCACCGCGCTGGCTGGCGAAATGCCAGAGATTGAAATTGACGACATCAATAACGCATTGCGTGAGCTTCACACAAAAGCGGAAGAAGTTCGTCAAGAGGCTGCAAAAGCACAAGCAGCAGAAGGCGATGCCTTCTTGGCAGACAATGCCAAGCGCGAAGGCGTCACCGTGACAGATTCAGGTTTGCAGTACGAAGTACTGGTACAAGGTGACGGTGAAATTCCAACCAGCGATAAGCAGGTGCGTGTTCACTACCATGGTCAATTGATTGACGGCAGTGTATTTGATAGCTCAGTCACACGTGGTGAGCCGGTTGAATTCCCGGTGACTGGCGTGATTAAAGGTTGGATTGAAGCCCTGCAAATGATGCCAGTTGGCTCTAAGTGGAAGTTGTATGTGCCACAAGATCTCGCCTATGGCGAGCGTGGTGCGGGCGCAGCCATTCCTCCGTTTGCTGCCCTTGTCTTTGAAGTTGAGCTACTCGACATCCTGTAATCGCTGATTGAATACAAGCGCCAAGTCAGGAATGAAAAAAGCGATGCCTCGGCATCGCTTTTTGTCTTTTAGTCCGGCGTTATTGCACGTATTCACGTGGGTTCACTGCGCCCCACCAGCTATAGATTTCTGGGAAAATCACATCCGCATTGGTCTCATACTCTACCGCACCAATGGTTTTATCCCCTTGCTGACCGAATAGCACCACCTCATCGTTGGGGGCCACTTGATCGGCAATATCAGTAATATCAACCATAATAGTGTTCATTGACGCAACGCCGACAACAGGCACGCGATGCCCCTGAATGAGCACATCGGCATCATTACCCATTTTACGGGGGAAACCATCCGAATAGCCGACCGGTAAATTGGCCAGAATAGAATCACGCTCCAAGGTATAAGTGCTGTCATAACCAACCGTGCTGCCCGCGGGTAAATGATGCACAGAGGCCACCTTGGTCTTAAAGCTCATGATGGGCGGAAACTCCCGGTTGGTTGGCTGATCGCCATACAGCGCCCCACCAGGGCGAACCATATCAAAATGACCCTCTGGCACGTTTAAAGTGACAAACGAGTTCGCGGCATGCAGCAAGACATCTTCACGCTTCAAGTCTGCCTGTTCAATCAACCACTCACTGTTGGTTTTAAATTGTCCTAACTTGCTGCGCACATAATCGGCTTCGTAGTTAGGAAAGTGCGTCATGATACCGACCACGTTAAAACGCGGGTCAGTGGCAATATCCAACGCGACTTGCTTACCCGACTCCTCGTTCATCTCGATGCCATTGCGGCCCATTCCACCGGCATTAAACGCCATATGGACTGGAATGGTAATATCATGTTTCTCGGCAAGCTGACGCATTTGTTCGGCTTGCTCTGCCGACCCAATCAGCTCTTGCATATTCAATGCTAATGCGCTCTCCATTTCCTGTAAGGTCGCGGTGCGCACACGCATGATCTCGCCGGTAAAACCGCCTTCACGCAAGGTCCGCGCTTCTTCATTGCTAGCAATGCCAACACAATCAATGCCACTGGCAATCACAGTAGGTAAAAGACCAGCAATACCATTGCCATAGGCATCGGCTTTCATGACCACACAAATCTTGGTGCCTTCGCTGACTTTCTGCTGCACACGTTGAATATTGTCGCCAAAGGTGGAGGTGCTCACTTCTAGCCAGCCGTTGCCATGCCCCATATAACGATTGCCGGTATCAGGCGTCGACGGCGTAGGCGAGGAGTAATCCATGACGGCGGGTGCCCCAAGGGCAACGACACCGGCGACGGCAAGCGCCACTAAAGAGAATTTTTTGTTCATAAGCTTCACTGTTGGTCACATAAATGGAGCATCCGTGACGTGTTAAATAAAAGCTGACCGCTTTTATTTATGCCTCCTGGCAATGCGCGCTGTTTATATCACAGAACACTTCACGGCTGACGAGTCACTCAATAAAAAAGATAGACAAGTTCCGCGTGTTTGAACAAAAAAACGCCACCCTAGGGTGACGTTTGAGAGAAGCGTTGTCGCAGACAAGACTCAACACGCTATATGCCAGCGCCATCATTCAAGTCATCTTCGTGCAATCCACATTCGCGTTTTAGGCCAAAAAAGCGTGTTTGTTCATCTCGCATACCTGGCTCCAAGCGCTGGGTGGTATGCACATCCCCTACCGACACATAGCCTTGGTCTCGCAAGGGATGATACGGCAAATCATGCTCGCGCAAGTAGTCGTCCACCGCTTGGTTTGACCAATCAATCACGGGCAAGAACTTAAATACTCCATGCTGGACACTGAGTATCGGCAGATTGGCGCGAGAGTCTGATTGACCCCGGCGCAATCCCGACAACCAGGTGCCGGCGTTTAGCTCTCGCAACGCGCGCTTCATCGGCTCGACTTTGTTGATGTGATTGTATTGGGTGATCCCCTCCACCCCTTGCTCCCACAGTTGGCCATAACGCGCTTCCTGCCAAGCGGGGCTAAGTGCGGCGCGATACACCCGTAAGTCCAAATCCAACCTTGTGGTTAAGGTATCGATAAACCGATAGGTCTCTGCAAACAAGTAACCCGTGTCGGTTAAAATCACTGGAATATCCGACTTCACCTGGCTGACCAAATGCAGCATCAATGCCGCTTGCACCCCAAAGCTCGACGAGAGGACAAACTGCCCTTCAAGGTGCTCTAACGCCCAGGCGACACGCTCAGATGCCGAGAGTGCCTCCAAGGTGGCATTCACCTCCGCCAATGCCAAGGCTTGCTGACTTTTATTCATCGCGGCAATGTCAGCTAAGGCTAACGTCGCGTTAGGTTGAACGGTTTCAGGCATAAAAATCCCTCTTAGATACATGCACGGGGGCAATCACCTCGCGGCGGATCAAGAAATCACCAAAGTGCTCATCCGCTTCGCGCTCTGTCGCCCAGCGACCAATCAACTGATCCAATTCTTCAAGGATCTGACGATCGGTGATGTTCTCTTTGTACATCTTAGGGATCCGGGTACCTTCCCAATTCCCACCTAAATGCAAGTTATAACGACCCGGCGCTTTACCCACCAAACCCACTTCTGCCAACATGGCGCGGCCACAGCCGTTCGGGCAACCGGTTACACGCAGTACAATCGGATCATCTTGCACCTGATGTTTTTGCTGAATTTTCTCCACTTCCGTGACAAAGTCCGGCAAGAAGCGTTCGGCTTCAGCCATCGCCAGTGGACACGTTGGGAAGGAGACACACGCCATCGAGTTGGTGCGCTGCACACTGTGTTCGTCATCAATTAAACGGTAACGGCGCGCTAACGCCTCAATCTCGTCTTTTTGCGCTTCCGGGATCCCCGCGATGATCAGGTTTTGATTCGCGGTCATGCGGAAATCGCCCTGATGAACTTTAGCTATCTCCGCCATGCCGGTTTTGAGTGGTTTTTCTGGTGTATCTCGCAAACGACCATTTTCGATAAACAGGGCGAGGTGGTATTTACCGTCAATGCCTTTGGTCCAGCCTAAGCGATCGCCGCGTCCGGTAAAGGTATACGGGCGGCTTGGCGCAAAACTCACGCCGGCGCGCTTTTCCACCTCCGCTTTGAACACATCCGCACCAACGCGATCAAGTGTGTACTTGGTTTTCGCATTTTTACGGTTTGAGCGGTTTCCCCAATCACGTTGTGTGGTGACCACGGCTTCCGCGATCTTCAGTGTATGCTCAAGCGGAATAAAGCCAAAGTCATCCGCGCGACGCGGGTAGGTGTTGGTATCACCATGGGTCATCGCCAGCCCACCACCAACGAGGACGTTAAAGCCGACAAGCTGTCCGTTCTCAGCAATGGCGACAAAGTTGAGATCGTTGGCGTGCACATCCACGTCGTTTTGTGGCGGGATCACCACCGTGGTTTTGAACTTACGTGGCAGATAACGCTCACCCAAAATCGGCTCTTTGTCTTGGCTGCCTTCGACTTTTTCACCGTCGAGCCAAATCTCTGCGTAAGCGCGGGTTTTAGGCAGCAAGTGCTCGCTGATCCGCTTTGCCCAATCATAAGCTTGCTGATGGAGCTCTGACTCCACCGGGTTGGACGTACACAATACGTTGCGGTTCACATCCCCAGCGGTGGCAATCGAGTCAATGCCATATTCATTCAAGGTCTGGTGCATGAGCTTGATGTTAGGCTTAAGGACACCATGAAATTGAAAGGTTTGTCGGGTGGTCAGGCGAATACTGCCATAGAGCGAGCTTTCACGGGCAAACTTATCAATCGCCAGCCATTGCTGGGGCGTAATGATCCCGCCCGGCATCCGCGCACGCAACATCACATTGTGCAAAGGCTCCAGTTTTTGTTTTTGTCGCTCGGCACGGATATCGCGATCATCTTGCTGATACATACCATGGAAGCGGATCAGCTGGAAATTATCATCCGTGAATCCGCCAGTGATCGGATCATCCAAGTCTTGATCAATGGTGCCACGCAAGTAATCACTTTGCTCTTTCAAACGCTCGTTATCAGCTAGTGGGCCCAGTGTATCGCCCGCAAATTTCTGCTCACTCATTAGTACACATCCCTTTGATAGCGCTTATCTTTGCGCAATTCATTAATAAAGGTTTCCGCTTGCTCACGGCTTTGTTGACCCTGTGTCTGGGCAATCTCGATTAAGGCTTCATGGACATCTTTCGCCATTTGGTTGGCATCACCACACACATAGATGTAAGCGCCATTTGATAGCCATTGCCACACTGTCTCAGCACGCGCGAGCAACCGGTGCTGGACATACACTTTCTCAGCCTGATCGCGGCTAAAGGCCACATCCATCCGCGTCAGCAGGCCAGATTTAAGGTATTGCTGCCATTCAACCTGATAGAGGAAATCGTCAGTAAAGGTGCGATCGCCAAAGAACAACCAGTTATCACCCTTTGCCTCTCGTTGCTCTCGCTCTTGCAAGAAGGCGCGGAACGGCGCGATACCGGTACCGGGACCAATCATAATGATGGGAGTGTCATCACTGGTTGGCAGTTTGAAGTTATCGTTGTGCTCAACAAACACCTTAACCGTCTCGGCCGCTTCAGCGCGGTGGGCGAGAAAGCTCGAGGCGCCGCCTTGGCGTGATTCTCCGCTCTCATGCTGATAAGCCACCAGCCCAACGGTGAGGTGTACTTCATCTTCCACTTCTGCTTGGCTAGAGGCGATCGAGTACAAACGCGGCGTGAGCCGACGCAATATCGATTGAAATTGCTCGACATTCAGGTTGACGTCCGCCAGTGCCAGCACATCAATCAGCTGAGTGCGATTCGCGAACTCGCGCAAGGCGGCTTTGTCTTCGGTCAATGCGGTGAGTGTGTCGCTTTCCGATAACGCTGCCAGCGCACTGATCTGCTGTGGGTTAGAGGCGGTGATCTCATAGTGGGCAATTAGCGCGTCTCGCAACGAGAGGCTGTCACCGTCGATATCGACGGTTTCATCGCCACGCAGACCCACCTTGGCGACGATGCTGTCCACCAGTTCGGGATCATTTTGATACCACACCCCCAAAGCATCGCCTGGCTGATATTCAATGCCGGATTCATCCAGATCCAGCTCAACATGATAAACCGCTTTATCTGAGCCTCGTCCGGTAATGCGCTGGCAGGTGAGTAGCTCAGCGGTATAAGGCGACTGTTTGGTGTATTTTGCTTGCGCGGTGGCTTGATGAAGCGGCACTACCTGCGCATCACCACTGGCCTTAAATTGTTGCTTCACCTCGGCTAAGGTTTGCTCTCGCCAAGCACTGGCCGTGGCTTCATAATCCACATCGCAATCAAGGCGGGCAACCATCGGCTTGGCGCCAAGCTTTTGCAAAAAGGCATCAAAGTCTTTCCCCGTCTGGCAGAAGTACTCATAACTCGAGTCTCCCAAGCTCAAGACGGCATAATGAAGATGATCCAGTTTGGGAGCTTTTTTCGATTGCAAAAATTCATGTAACTCAATGGCGTTATCGGGCGGCTCGCCTTCACCATTGGTGGAAGCAACAATCACAAGATGGGTTTCTTTGCCCAGTTGCTTGCCTTTGTAGCTATCTGCTGCAACCAATTTGGCCGGGATCCCAGCCGCTTCCGCTTCCTGATGCAGCGCCTCCGCCACGCCTTTAGCATTGCCGGTTTGTGACGCATACAAAATGGTTAGTGTATGGTTGGGAGCAGAACTGGCTTGTGGCATAGCATTGGGTGCCGCCGCTTCACCAGCAGGTGTTTGGCTTAACCCCCAAAAATAACCACTGATCCAGGCCAGTTGCTGCGGTGACAACTCCGCCACGGCTTGTTGCAACTGGCCTATCTGCTGATCATTGAGCGGGCTGGTTAACCCGGAGAGATCCTTGAGTAACATGGTGACGACATTCCTTGCTAACATTGCGTGAATGCTAGCGTACCCTCACCAATTAATAACAATAAAGAATAGATGTGAATGTTTTATAACTTTTTGTAAGGTAGGTGCGCAGCGGCGTGTCATTGAGCGGGAACATAATGTTAGTCAGCAATACGAACTTGCTGAAAACCAATCTCAAGCGCATTCAACGTCGCTTGGTCAATATCGGTAAAGCATTGTTCAATCCCTTCAGCATTGGTAAGCGCCATTAAACCACCACCGGTGTGGCGACACTCAACAACCCACCCCTCGCTATCTAACGAAGGCTCAACAACCGCCTCAATCAAAAGCTGCTGACGGTATAAAGCACGTAGCTGTTCGGCTGTCATGATGCTTTGCCCACTGAATTGGATCACTTATTGAGTTTAGTCTCAGATAAGCAAAGCTGCCATGCAGGAGGCTTGATGAGCCGAGGCGATGTTGTCACCGCCTCCGCATTGAGGTGGTCTCTATTAAAAGAAACCCAATGGATCAATGTCGTAGCTAACGAGTAAGTTCTTCGTTTGTTGATAGTGACCCAGCATCATTTTGTGTGTCTCTCGCCCGATCCCTGACTTTTTGTAGCCGCCAAAGGCGGCATGCGCCGGATAAAGGTGATAGCAGTTTGTCCAGACCCGCCCTGCTTCAATCGCACGTCCGACACGATAGGCGCGGTTCATATCACGGGTCCAAAGCCCTGCACCCAACCCGTACTCGGTGTGGTTAGCAATCTCTAAAGCTTCCGCCTCATCTTTAAAGGTGGTCACCCCAATCACCGGCCCAAAGATCTCTTCTTGGAAAACCCGCATATTATTATTGCCCTCCAGTAGGGTCGGCTGCACATAATAGCCGCCGCCCAAATCCTGATGGCTACCGCCAATTAATACCTTCGCCCCCTCTTCTTGCCCGACCTTCAAATAGCTCATGATCTTATCAAACTGTTCGTCTGATGCTTGCGCCCCGACCTGGGTCTCGGTGTCGAGCGGGTTACCCTGTTTTATCGTGCCTGCGCGCTCAATCACGCGTGCGATAAAGTCGTCATAGATACTTTCCTGGATCAGCGCGCGCGACGGACAGGTGCACACTTCGCCTTGGTTGAAAAAGCCAAGCAACAGGCCTTCTACCGCTTTATTGATATATGCTTCTTCTTGCTGCATCACATCTTCAAAATAGATGTTGGGGGATTTACCGCCCAGCTCAACGGTTGAAGGAATGAGGTTTTCTGCCGCGCAACGTAGAATGTGATGACCCACTGGCGTAGAGCCTGTGAACGCCAGTTTGGCAATCCGAGACGACGTCGCAAGCGCTTGGCCCGCCTCTGCGCCATAACCATTGACCACGTTAACCACACCAGCAGGCAGCAGATCGCCAATCAACTCCATCAATAGCAAGATGGTCGTCGGGGTTTGCTCCGCCGGCTTGAGTACCACGCAGTTGCCCGCCGCCAAGGCCGGCGCAAGCTTCCATGACGCCATCAGTAAGGGGAAGTTCCACGGAATGATCTGCCCCACAACACCTAAAGGCTCGTAAATATGATACGCCACCGTGCCTGCATCCAGCTCCGCCGCGGTGCCCTCTTGAGCGCGAATACAACCGGCAAAGTAACGGAAATGATCGGCGCAGAGAGGAATATCCGCCGCCAAGGTTTCACGTACCGCTTTACCGTTTTCCCAGGTTTCCGCCACGGCGAGCATTTCGAGGTTCGCTTCAATCCGATCCGCTATTTTTAACAAAATATTGGCCCGATCAGTGACAGAGGTTTTCCCCCATGCGTCTTTCGCGCGATGCGCCGCATCCAATGCCAGATCCACATCGTCGCTACTTGAGCGCGGCACTTCAGCAAGGGTTTCGCCAGTGCACGGTGACGTATTGGCAAAATACTGCCCTTTCACCGGCGGCACCCATTCACCACCGATAAAGTTTTGATAACGCGACTTAAAGCTAACCACTGACCCATCTGTTCCTGGTTTTGCGTAGATCATACTCTTTCCTTATTCCGTGTTTGAGTAGATGGCGGAGCACGTACTGCTCTCTCCTTGCCGTTATTGCTCAAAAAGCGTGGCAGAGTTTTTATTGGCTGGGTATTAGGCGAAAGTCGCAGTGAGACATGGGCAACAGAAGCGAATAGGCGGAATCTTCAGGTATAAAAAAACCGCGCATGTGCGCGGCTTTTTACTCGTTGCCTTGACGCTCAACCGATTAAAAGTCGAGCTCTGCACCGACAAAGAAGCCAGTCACATCAAGCTCTCCGTCATTATTGTCAAAGTAGTCGAAGTCATGGTCGATCATGCGATAACCGCCTCGCACGTTCAAATCAGCGGCCACTAAACCTAACTGATATTGCAAGCCCGCTTCGGCATCCAAGGTGCTGGTGCCATCAAACTCGCCTTTGCTCACGGTGGCAAATACAAATAAAGGCGTGCCGACTAGACCTACACGTGCATCGGCATAAATGTTCGGTTGCCACTCGTCAAAGCTTTGCCCTTGAAACTTACCGGATTGGAAACGCTGCATATTAATGCCCGCATCGACCGACACGAGATCGTTATCGAGAAACTCGTAATAGGCAACAAAGTCAATTTGATCAAAATCAACATCAGGGTTATCCACGCTCACCGAGGTTTGGCGGATTTTCGCATTGGGGATCAATGGTAACGGATGCTCAATCGCCGCGTAATAAGAGCCAGCAGTGCTCGCATCATCGGCTTCTACATTATTGACGTCAGCATCCATAAACCAGGCATCCGCCCCTACTTTACCGCCTGCCAAGGTATCTGCCTGAGCGGGCATGGCCAAAAACGCAGTGAGCGCTGCGGCGGCAAGCGTCATTGAAGTGGTTTTCATGAAACTCTCCACATTGTCGATTAAAAAAGGTCGTCACGCGGAGGCGGCAAAGCCATGCCTTGTCGCCGATTGCTTAGAATAATAGCAAGCTTTGTGCCGAGGTGAAGAGAAAAACCCGCAACGGCGTGTGTTTGCTGTGTCGACGCGCAAATTTTGTGCGCTTAACGGCGACGGAATCGTGTCCAGCGCTTTTCGTTGATAATCACTTCAGGCTCACCTTTGCGGCTGCGACGCTGGCGTTTAACAAGCCACACAACCAAGGCGATCACCAAAAGCCATGGTAGTAGCTTAAGCAGCGTACCTATCATCCCGGCCAGCATCATCACGGCAAAGCCGGCCAGCATGGCCAGCACCATGCCCATGATGCTTACGCCTGTCATAAACAATACAACAGCAAAGCCAATCAGAAAGAGTATTTCGATCATTGCGATCTCCTTGTCTTGATAGCGAGACAGACTTTGCAGGTTTCAGGCCAATTTGTCACTCTATATTTTATCATTAATTCAATAGATTACAGCGTTGCCTTCAGGTCTTCATGAAGGTGCGGTTATATTTTAACCAATAATTGGTGCTTTTCACCGGTTCAGGCATCAAGCCATTGCTCAGGGATATGGCTCATTGCGGTGGTCAGTACCTCAACACCCGCGCCCGGCTTGTGCGCATTCTCGCTGATATAGCGGCGCCATTGCCGCGCGCCTGGCATATTTTGGAACAGACCTAACATATGGCGGCTAATATGGTTGAGTTGCGCCCCTTGAGTGAGCTGCTGTTCAATGTATGGGAACATCGCCTCGACTGCTTGGCGACGTGTAATGCGAGGGGTTGTCTTGCCAAATAAACGCTGATCGACCTCGGCCAACATAAACGGGCTCTGATAAGCTTGGCGGCCGACCATCACGCCATCAAGATGCGCTAGGTGCTGTTCCGCTTCCTCAAGGCTTTTCACCCCGCCATTGATGGCAAGTGTGAGGTGCGGAAAATCTTTTTTAAGCTGATAAACACGCGGGTAATCCAGCGGCGGGATCTCCCGATTTTCTTTGGGACTCAGCCCTTTTAGCCACGCCTTACGTGCATGCACGGTAAACATATCACAACCACTCTTTTCACTGACGGTACCCACAAAGTCAGTCAAAAATTCGTAGCTGTCTTGCTCATCAATACCAATGCGGGTTTTCACCGTAATAGGCACATCGGTCACTTCGCGCATGGCAGCCACACACTGCGCCACCAGCTCAGGCTCAGCCATTAAGCACGCCCCAAAACGCCCGTTTTGCACCCGGTCCGACGGGCAACCAACGTTGAGGTTAATTTCATCATAACCACGCTCAGCCGCCAGTTTGGCGCATGTTGCCAAGTCCGCCGGATCCGATCCCCCCAGCTGCAACGCCACCGGATGCTCCTGTTCGTTGTAGGCAAGGTAATCGGCCTTACCATGAATGATCGCGCCTGTGGTGACCATCTCAGTAAACAGCAAAGTGTGTTCTGATAGTAAGCGATGAAAATACCGGCAGTGGCGATCGGTCCAATCCAACATGGGCGCAACAGAGAAACGCTGCATCACCGTTTTTGGCGTCACATCAGGGCTGGCGGCGGTTTTGCTGGGGGTAGTCATGGTCTCGAATCTCTGCAATTACGTTGAACGACGGTCATTTTCGACAGGCGGACGCGGATTATACACATTGCACCGGTAAGATTTAAGCAGAACAGGTGAACGTGAAGGGTTTGAAATAGAAACGGATGAGAATACGAACGCGGCTGTAATGACCTAAAGTGGATGGCGACCCTTGTCTCCTAGCGCTGTTGCGAAATCCGAAAGTATTTCTCTGCCACTAAGTAGCTGATCACCGCCTCTTTTTGTCGGTCGCGAAATTGATTTACCCATTGATGGGCGTTGTTAATAATGGCCTCCGCTTCATGAGGGTGAGTAAGGTAGTAGTCCATCACCTCCTCGAGATTAGAAAAGTCCGCGTTGACCTCAGCATAGTGAACCCCGGGAATTAATCGTCCCTCCATAAACCAGGTTTCATACTCCATTGGTGGTGACACGCAAAGCGAGTTAGATGACATGATCCATTTTAAATTGGTCGCGACATCTTTCCCTTCCACACTCAGAATAAACTTATGCTGTAGCTGCGCTTGCGGTGTCAGCGGGGCTTTTCGATAGGCTTGGTCAGTATCATTCGCGGGGCGTGTATCCCCGACATCAATAGTTGGATGCGTGTAAAAGCGCTGAAGAAGCTGGCGGCGCTTATCATTGAAGCATCGTCCTCGCCATACCATACTGTCCCGCTTTTGCACAAAAGGCACAGGATCATCAATAAATTGAAAATGACGAATAGCATTGAGTTTCAGCAGGACAGCGTTTTGGTTATCACCATGAATCGGGCGACTTTTCACGAACGCAGGGCATGTAGGTACATTGATGACATCCCCACCTATATAGTGCAAAAATAACCCATCTGGAAAACGGCGCATAACTCGTAACATATCGAGAAAATAGGCAGAGCCGCAATCTCGTTTCAGGTTACCGGTTGCGTGTTTAATCAGCGAAGGAGCAAAAGAAAATGGTTGGACCATGCGGTTATAATACGCGACACGATAATCGATATCATTCTGATGTTGGCGATAAAGCTCATCGAAGTCTCTGTCTACTAACTTACGATATAAAAACTTAGGGATAGCGTTTATCGCAATGTTATAACTATAGTATTGAAACTTCTTCACGTTTGATAACTTACCATAAATACCACTTACAGGTTGCCAAATCACAACGACCTTGGCAAGCGAGAGAGCCGAACGAGGTGCTCTCTCGCGACAAGACTTATTCGATGGTGAATTTGCCTTTCATCACAGTCCAGTGGCCTGGGAATGAGCAGAAATAGGTTAAGTCTTTGCCTTGCAAACCTTCGGTTGAGAAGGTGATGGTGGTGCTTTCGCCGCCGCCAATCAGCTTAGTGTGTGCCAATATGCGATCGTCGCCTTGTGGCAGATAGTCGTTATCTGCGCCGGCACCGGCGCCTTTCATGGCGATATCTTGCAGGTTAGACGTTTCCGACAGCACCCAGTTGTGGCCCATAGAGGTCACAGGCATTGAGCCTTGATGCTCCAGCGTTAGCGTAACTTCGCTGCAGCTTGCTGGTACGGACAACGATGACTGGTCGTAGGCCATTTTATCGCCGGTGGTGACAGTTAACTCACACTCATTGGCAGCCGCTTGCGTTGAAACAGACGCGAACGCCATGGCGGCGAGGGCTAACAGTTTTTTCATCGGTACATACTCCTATTATGGATGTAAAGGTATGTTTTTAATGCCTGTGGCACGCTGTCATCATACTGACATGACAGCACAAAACAGTTAGCCGATTCAAAAATCGACTGATTGGTTTTTATTTTTACTTCTATCATTACTGTAGGGTAACTGATCGCGATCAAGTGATATTGGACTACCTATTTACACTTGTGGCAAAGCGCATAGGATGACGATAGGTGGGGTGCGATGTTATACAGCTATGGTAAGATAACTGACTGACTGTTAGCACTTTGAGGCGCTATGACCAACACCACTGGGTTACTGCACCGCGCACAGCAGCTTTGCGAGCAACGCGGCGTGCGATTAACGCCGCAGCGGACGCGCGTTTACGAGATTATCGCCAACTATTCACGTGCGATCAGCGCCTATGAGCTGCTAGACGAGCTGCGTGAAACAGAGCCACAAGCCAAACCACCAACGGTTTATCGTGCGCTAGACTTTCTGTTAGCGCAGGGGTTTGTGCATAAGGTGGAGTCAACCAATAGCTATATCGCTTGTTGTCATCTTGGCCACCAGGGGCACTGCTCCCAACTGCTCATCTGTGATCAATGCGGCACCGTGGAAGAGTGTCACACTGAGGAGCTTTCTGAGGCGTTGCGTGAAAAGGCGCAAACAATGGGGTTTGAGGTCCAACATCACGTGATTGAAACCCATGGTACCTGCGCACAATGCCTAGCTCACTAATACTGAATTGATTAGGACGGACATTCTTTATGGAAGCACAATTCGTCAACCCGTTTCTTACTTCACTGATCAATGTGCTACAGACGATGGCACAGCTGGAAATCCAGCCAGAGAAGCCTCACTTGAAAAAGTCAGAGATCGCCAAAGGGGACGTTTCTGGGTTAATTGGCATGGTCGGCCCACAGACTAAGGGCTCCTTTTCCGTCACCTTTGATGAAGATATGGCGCTTGAAATCATGCAGCGTATGCTTGGAGAGCGGTCAGAGTCGATTGATGAAGAAGTGACGGATATGGTCGGTGAGATCACCAATATGGTGACAGGTGGCGCGAAGCGTATTTTGTCAGAAAAGGGCTTCGAGTTTGAGATGGCCACCCCTGTGGTCGTATCCGGCAAAGGCCATACCATCAATCACAAAAGCGATGGGCCTGTGATCATCATGCCATTTAAGTCCCCGCACGGCACTGCCTTTATTGAGATCTGCTTCGATCACTAAACGGACATACGTCGCAAGCGATCATGCGCTGTGCCAAAGGCGACAGCTCACTAGGTGGCCTCCAATGGTTGGACCCCAAAAATATAAAAACGCCGCGATAACCATCGCGGCGTTTGACTTTCTCAATCACGGTTACGCTCAGTTTAGGCTTGGCGCCACTGTTTAAACGCGTTGATCAGGCCATTGGTTGAGCTATCGTGGCTTTCGACCTGCTGCGCATCACCGAGCTCAGGCAGAATGTTACTCGCCAGCTGTTTACCGAGCTCAACGCCCCACTGATCAAAGCTGAAGATATTCCAAATCACTCCTTGGGTGAAAATCTTGTGCTCATACATGGCAATCAGCGCGCCGAGTGTATAAGGGGTAATTTTCTCCACCAAAATCGAGTTGGTTGGACGGTTGCCTTCAAACACTTTAAATGGCGCAATCGCAGCCACGTCTTCGGCTGATTTGCCCGCTTGCGTCAACTCAGCTTCGACTTGCTCACGGCTCTTACCAAAGGCTAGCGCTTCCGTCTGGGCGAAGAAGTTCGCCATCAATTTGGCGTGATGATCGCCAATCGCATTATGACTGTGCACAGGAGCAATGAAGTCGCATGGGATCAACTTGGTGCCTTGGTGGATCAGCTGGTAGAAAGCGTGCTGACCATTCGTGCCTGGCTCGCCCCAGATGATAGGCCCTGTTTGGTAGTCAACCGGGCGACCATTGCGGTCGACATACTTACCGTTTGATTCCATATTGCCTTGCTGGAAGTAAGCCGCAAAACGGTGCATGTATTGGTCATACGGTAAAATAGCTTCTGATTCCGCCCCGTGAAAGTTGTTGTACCAAAGACCAATCAGTGCCAACAAAACCGGCATGTTCTGTGCCATCGGCGCGGTTTTGAAGTGATTGTCCATTTGGTGCGCACCATCAAGCAGCGCGACAAAGTTGTCGTAACCTACACCCAAGCAGATAGATAGACCAATCGCCGACCACAGTGAGTAGCGGCCGCCAACCCAATCCCAGAACTCGAACATGTTGGCGGTATCAATACCAAAATTTGCCACGGCATCGGCATTGGTTGATAGCGCGGCAAAATGCTTCGCCACCTGGGTCTCATCCCCTGCTGCATTCATAAACCAGTCACGCGCCGTGTGTGCGTTGGTCATGGTTTCTTGGGTGGTAAAAGTTTTTGACGCCACCAAGAACAAGGTGGTTTCCGGGTTAAGATCTTTTAACGTCTCAGCCATATGGGTGCCATCGACATTAGAGACAAAGTGCAGGTTAAGGTGATTCTTATACGGCGCCAACGCTTCAGTGACCATATAAGGACCCAAGTCTGATCCGCCGATACCAATATTCACCACATCGGTGATCGCTTTACCAGTGTAACCTTTCCATTCGCCACTGATCACGCGCTCGGAAAAAGACTGCATCTGCGTCAGTACCGCATTAACCTTAGGCATCACATCTTCGCCGTCAACCATCACAGGCGTGTTGCTACGATTACGTAGTGCTGTGTGGAGAACCGCGCGATCTTCTGTACGGTTGATTTTCTCACCGCTAAACATTGACTCAATCGCTTCAGCGACCCCGGTTTCGTCGGCGAGTGCCAATAACTTGGTCAGCGTTTCTTCGCTGATCAAGTTTTTGGAATAATCCAACAGAATGCTGTCTTCGAATTGCGTTGAGAAGTGGGCAAATCGCTCTGGGTTATCAGCAAACAGATCAGCCAGTGTGTAGTCCTGCGCTTCTTCAAAATGGGCGGTCAGTGATTGCCACGCCACGGTCTGAGTGGGATTCGTTGTCTTTAGCATCATGTCATCCAAATCGCGTTGTGAGTGCTGCTGTGGGTATCACAGCAGGCAAGGATCCTGTATAACGTCAGCACCACCACGCTGTACGCAGCGGTCATTGGTGTAATATTACATAATCATGGCTCGATTCTCACATCTAATCGCTGTGAGTAGGTTGCGATCAATCATAGAATAGTTGGATCGCCTGTGAGCCAACAGCATACGATAAAGATCACAACAAGGATTGCTTATGTGGTATCAAACTGAGGTTCGTCTGCGTGCTCTGCCGCGCGGGTTTCACCTGATCACCGACGAGATCGTGCACGCGCTCCCCATGTTGGGCGACATGGATGTAGGTATGGTGCAAGTATTTATCAAGCACACCTCGGCGAGCTTAACCCTCAATGAAAACGCCGACCCGACCGTGCGCCAAGATATGGAGACGCACTTTAATCACTCAGTGCCTGAGCGTGCGCCTTATTATCGCCACACCTACGAAGGGGACGATGACATGCCAGCGCATATCAAAGCGTCATTGTTAGGCGCAAGCGTCACGGTGCCCATCAGCCAAGGTCGGCTGAATTTAGGCACGTGGCAAGGGATTTATCTAGGCGAGCATCGCGATGAGGGCGGCATGCGTACCTTGGTAGTGACCCTGCAAGGCGCACCACAAGCCAACGTCTAGTCTCGCTGGCCAGCATGCGTTTAGATAAGGGGGCAGGGCCTAACCCGCCGCCCGCCGCTCAGAGGTGGTGGTCAGGTATTGGCGCGGCACTCGGCCGGTCACTTGGCACACGAGCTCATAGCCGATGGTATCGACCAAGCGGGCAATGCGCTCGACGGGAAGCTCAGGCCCCCATAACACCGCCTCATCCCCCACTTTGTCAGCGGCATCTGGCCCTAAATCGACCGTGATCATATCCATCGATACCCGCCCAGCGAGTGGTACTTCGCGGCCATTCAACCAAACAGGGGTGCCATCGGGCGCCAGTCGTGGGTAGCCATCACCATAACCGATGGCTATCACACCAATCAGCGTATCGCGCTCGCTACGCCAGCGCGCGCCATATCCTACCGGCTCACCGGCTTTTAGCTTGCGAACGGCCATCACCCTTGAGGTTAAGCGCATCGCCGGTTTCAAGCCCAGCTGTTCACCCGTCAGTTCAATCCGCGACGAAATACCATATAGGCAAATGCCAGGGCGCACCCAATCAAAGTGACTTTGCGGCCAAAACAAGGTTCCCGACGACGCCGCCAGTGAGCGTTCACCGGGCAGTCCTTCTGTCACCTGTGTGAAGGTGTCTATTTGCGCTTGCGTAATGGGATTATCCATCTCGTCGGCGCAACCGAAATGACTGAGAAAGCCAATTTGCGGCGCCACATTGTCACACGCTTTCAAGGCAGAGAGTGCGTCTGGCACTTGCTCAGGCTCAAAGCCTAAGCGATGCATCCCAGAGTCGACCTTTAACCACACGGGTAACGGCTCACTCAGTGCCGCGTTAGTCAGCATGGTGACTTGCTCATCACAGTGCACCGTGGCGGTCAGTTGGTGTTCAACCAATAGCGGCAGCTCGTCGGCTTCATAAAAACCTTCCAACAAAACAATAGGCAAGCATATACCGGCCTGCCGTAACGTCAGTGCTTCTTCAATCCGTGCCACCCCAAAAGCATCGCTATAAGGCGCAAGTGTGGAGGCCACTGAGACCAAACCATGGCCGTAACCATCCGATTTAACCACTGTCATCACTTTGCTATTGGGCGCTTGGCGACGCATCACCTGGATGTTGTGTATCATCGCCTCCGGATCGATAACGGCTTTGGCCGCATTCGTCATGATAAAAGGATTACTCGTCATCAAACGCCGGCCCTGCATAATTATCAAATCGCGAATACTGCCCTTGGAAAGTCAGTCGTACTGAGCCAATCGGGCCGTTACGCTGTTTACCAATCAGGATTTCTGCAATCCCTTTCATCGCACTTTCCGGGTTATAGACTTCGTCGCGGTAAATAAACATGATCAAGTCAGCATCCTGCTCAATGGCACCCGATTCACGCAAATCCGAGTTAACCGGGCGTTTGTCGGCCCGTTGCTCCAACGAACGGTTAAGCTGTGATAGCGCCACCACAGGCACATTCAGCTCTTTCGCGAGCGCTTTGAGGGAGCGGGAGATCTCGGCAATCTCAAGAGTTCGATTCTCTTGCAAGCCAGGAACACGCATTAGCTGCAGATAGTCGACCATGATCATGCTCACCCCACCATGCTCACGGGCAACACGGCGCGCGCGTGAACGCACATCCGTCGGCGTCAGGCCGGAGCTGTCATCGATGTACATGTTCTTTTTCTGCATTAAGATCCCCATCGATGACGAGATACGCGCCCAGTCTTCATCATCAAGCTGACCGGTACGGATCTTGGTTTGGTCAACCCGTGAGAGCGAGGCCAACATACGCATCATCAGCTGTTCAGCTGGCATCTCGAGCGAGAAAATGAGTACCGGCTTTTCTTGATCCATCGCCGCGTTTTCACACAGGTTCATCGCAAAGGTGGTTTTACCCATTGAAGGACGAGCCGCCACGATCACAAGATCAGAAGGCTGCAGACCTGCCGTTTTCTTGTTCAGATCAGTAAAGCCGGTCGATACGCCCGTGACTCCATCTTGTGGGGTTTTGAAAAGCTCTTCGATACGCTCAAGGGTTTTACTGAGCACCGAGTCGATATGTTGCGGCCCTTCGGTCTCACTGGTTCGTGACTCAGCAATCGCAAACACCTTGCTCTCCGCCATATCGAGCAGATCTTCTGACGTGCGCCCTTGGGTGTCATAGCCGGCATCCGCAATTTCATTGGCTACCCCGATCAGGTTACGAACCATGGCTCGTTCGCGGACAATATCCGCATAAGCGACAATATTCGCCGCACTTGGCGTATTTTTAGCCAACTCAGCCAGATAGGCAAAACCGCCCACATCATCCAAATGACCGGTTTTTTCTAGGTGTTCAGATAAGGTGATTAAGTCAAGCGGCTTGCCTTCATCAAGCAAAGACTTGGTGGACTCATAAATCAATCGGTGCGGACGACTATAAAAGTCATGGCCGACCACTTTTTCCGCAACCGCGTCCCAACGTTCGTTATCCAACATCAAACCACCCAACACAGACTGCTCGGCTTCGATAGAGTGTGGGGGCACTTTGAGGTTAGCGACTTGCTGATCTTTTGCGGGTTTACGATTGTCTGCCATAAAAACTCACCTATTGCTACTGGGGGTCATTATACCCGCTGTCCTCGCAGGACGCTGCCCCATGCAGCATTTTTTTCCAAACGCTGAATAAGTCCCCGAGATTTTAACTTAAATTTGACCGCCTAGGAGGCCAGGACACCTAGGATAAGGCGCGATATTGTCAACAGGTGATTCACGATGAAAGTGCCGTCCCTCTTCCTTGTGATGTCCACATTATATATCCCTTTTAGCCACGCCACGGAGACCACGTCATCCCCTTGGCAAAGTGATTTGTCGTTAGGACTGCAACAGTTAAGCGGCAATGCCGATTCACAAACAGTCAACGGGGAAGTGAATGGTCAATATGATGGCGAACAAACACGTTATCAAGCCAGCGCGAGCGTGCTACAAGTGGAAAAAGATGGCGAGGAAGATAAACGTAAAACAGAATTAGAAGCCCAAGCAAACCGTGGTATTAGCGCGCGCAGCTATGTCTTACTAAACGCTACCTATGTCGCTGACCGCTACGGTCCCTATTACGATGACTTTATGTTAGCCACAGGGCTTGGCCACCAATGGTGGCAAAGTGACACCTTCCAACTCAGCACGGAAGTGGGGCCAGGGTATCGCTACCAGCGTCCCAATCTTGATGAAATCGACGATGACGATCTCATCATGCCTTACTCGGTTCGCGAGCCGGTGATTCGTGCACAGGCTAAAGGAGAGTGGCAACTGGTCGACAGTGTCAGCTTAGAGGGGAGAAGCATTGTAATCTCGGGCGCCAGTAATACCAGCGTGGAAGGTGCCGTCACTCTGGCTTCTACCATTACCGAAAAGCTTTCGATAAAAATAACCAGCAAACACAACTATATGACGGATGTGCCTCCAGGATTGAAGCACCACGACAGCG
Source organism: Salinivibrio sp. VYel1 (assembly GCF_009377945.1). Lineage (NCBI taxonomy): Bacteria > Pseudomonadati > Pseudomonadota > Gammaproteobacteria > Vibrionales > Vibrionaceae > Salinivibrio > Salinivibrio sp. VYel1. The sequence goes on from NZ_RSAM01000008.1 coordinate 137,092, forward strand.
TGCTAACCGTCGGCCTTCGCTATCAGTGGCTATAAAAAAACCAGCCCGAGGGCTGGCTTTTTATCAACGTTTTGATGCGCGATTACGCAGCAACAACGTTTACTTTTACGGTTGCGAACACGTCATAGTGCAGCTGTACGCTGATTTCGTACTCACCAGTGTGACGCAATGCGCCCTCTGGTAGACGCACTTCGTTTTTCGCAATTTCAACGCCTGCTGCAGTCACAGCATCAGCGATGTCACGGGTACCGATAGAACCAAATAGTTTACCTTCATCACCCGCTTTAGACGCGATTTCAACGGCTTCTAGTGCTTCAACTTTTTCTGCACGCGCTTGAGCGGCTGCCAGTTGCTCAGCAACTTTCGCTTCTAGCTCAGCACGACGTGCTTCAAAGTGTTCGATGTTGGCTTTGGTTGCCATAACTGCTTTACCCTGAGGGATAAGGAAGTTACGCGCATAACCAGATTTAACAGTTACCTGATCACCTAGGCCACCCAGGTTACCGATTTTATCAAGTAGAATAACTTGCATTCTTCAATCCTCTCTAACTTGGACAGTTCCGATTACTGATGCTTGTCAGTGTACGGCAGCAGGGCCAGGTAACGAGCGCGCTTGATAGCACGAGCCAGTTGACGCTGATACTTAGCACGAGTACCAGTGATACGGCTAGGTACGATTTTACCTGATTCGGTAATGTAATTTTTTAGAGTCGCTACATCTTTGTAGTCGATCTCTGTAACGCCTTCTGCAGTGAAACGGCAGAATTTACGACGACGGAAGAAACGTGCCATGGGCTTATCTCCTGATCTAAATGTCTATGATGTTGTCGGCATGCAATACCCATTTACCCTCGCCTTGTCGGCTGGTTTGGTAGGCGAGAAACCCGCTTACCTTGATATGGCTGCCTAAAACTAAATTTTGCGTTTGTTGTGTTGACACTTGCCCACTGGCTACCACAGATAAGCGACAAAACACTTGTCGAGGTAGGTCAGCTTCAACCTGCGTGGAACGGTGCTCTAACACAAAGTGACAGTGCGGAATTCCTGCAGGACTTTGGCGACGGACCGGACCTTTACTGATAACACCAGCAAGCTCCAACCGATTGGTCATCACAGCAATTACTCAGCTGCGTTTTCGCCTTCAGCTTGCGCTTCAGCTTTTGCTTCTGGTTTCGCTTCTGGGCGCTCTTCACGCTTAGCGGTACGCTCTTCTTTAGCCTTCATCATGACAGATGGCTCAGTGATAGCGTCTTTGGTACGCATGATCATGTTACGGATCACCGCGTCGTTGAAGCGGAACATGCTTTCCAGCTCGTCAATCACAGCCTGCTCAGCTTCTACGTTCATCAGAACATAGTGTGCTTTGTGCAGCTTGTTGATTGGGTAAGCCAGTTGACGACGGCCCCAGTCTTCTAGACGGTGGATTTGACCGCCTGCATCTTTGATAGACGCAGTGTAACGCTCGATCATGCCAGCAACTTGCTCGCTTTGATCAGGGTGCACCATGAATACGATTTCGTAATGACGCATTGAGTTGCTCCTTACGGATTAATCAGCTTCCACAATTGGCTCGGTCGTCCAGCGGAAGCAAGGAACGAAAAGTAAAAGACCGAGAATCAGGCGCGAGATAGTACAGAATTGCAGCGGCATAAGCAAACAGATTTTCTCTTTATCCGCTTTTCTTTCTGTCACCGTGTCACCACAACGTCAAAAGGCCCTCGCTGCGTTACTTATCGGAACACGCGCCTTATCCTCCCCCTTTACAACATAGAATGTGCGCACCACTTAATTCGCTCAAAACAACAACCTACTGATAACATTCTCCGTGACATAGACCGAAAAAGCATGACAAATCGCAAAAAAATCAAGAAATCAAGCCTGCAAACTGTCAAGTTTGTTTAATTTTCAACCGACATCACGCTATTGATGCACTTCTTTTTTATCGATAATTAATTTCTGAACCCGCGCTCAAATTATTACACCTTCGCCTCCATTTCTTGGCATTCATTGCCCAATATAACCACTTTGTTGCCTAGACTTGACCTGAAAGTCGGTTTTTTAGTGCAAAAAGCGTAGGGAAGGACGCATCAATCGCTAACTGTATTGATGAAATTCGCTTCAAAAATTTTGGGAGCAAAATATGAAACTGATGACGCCATCACGTGCCGTCGCGCTAGGTTTGGCGGGGCTCGCGTTAACTAGCCCCAGCGTGCATGCTGCGGTTGATTGCCAGCCTCTGCCCGATTGGCAGAATGGCAATACCTACACCAAAGGGGATCAAGTCAAAGCGGACAATACCGCCTATGAGGCAAGGTGGTGGACGCAAGCCGATCCTGCCACTCAGTCTGGCGAGTGGAAAGCATGGAAAATCCTCGGCCAGTGCGCGGGCAGCGTTAACCAAGCCCCTACCGCAACCTTAACCGTGTCACCGTCTGGACCCGTTGAGGTTGGCGACACACTCACCTTCACCCTCGCCGGGGCCGATACGGATGGCACAGTGACCTCATTCGTACTCTCACAAGGCGACACTGTCTTATATGAAGGTGCAGAAGCGACCACCATTGACTGGCAAGCCGAACAAACGGGGCGCTTTACGTTTAGTCTCACCGTGACCGACGACAAAGGCGCGACCGATACCCAAACATTGCAACAGGTGGTGGGTGATGACCAAACCGGCGGCGATGAGTATGCCTGTCGTCCGGCTGGTTTATACACCACCCCCGATGTCGACGTGCCGTATTGCTCGGTGTATGACGAGAACGGCCTTGAATACATGGGCGCTGATCACCCTCGCCGTGTTATCGGCTATTTCACCAGCTGGCGAAACGGTGCCAACGGCCAGCCCGCTTATTTAGTCAGCGATATTCCTTGGGACAAGATCACCCACATTAACTACGCCTTTGCTCACGTCAATGCGGACAACCAATTGTCTATCGGCGATCCCAATGCCCCCGATAATCCAGCAACCCAAATGACCTGGCCGGGCGTGGCCGGCGCAGAGATGGATCCAACCCTGCCGTACAAAGGCCACTTTAACTTGCTCAACAAGTATAAAAAGCAGCACCCCGACGTGAAAACGCTGATCTCCGTGGGTGGCTGGGCCGAAACTGGGGGCTACTTCGGTGAAAACGGCGAGCGTATCGACAGTGGCGGTTTCTACACCATGACCACCAATGCCGATGGCAGTGTCAACCAAGCAGGCATCAGGGCTTTCACCGACAGTGCCGTCGCCTTCTTGCGCCAGTATGGCTTTGATGGTCTAGACATTGATTATGAATACCCATCGTCAATGAAAGACTCGGGGCATCCGGACGATTTCGAGTACTCTAACCCACGTCGGGCGCACTTGAATAAATCCTACCAAGTGCTGATGAAATCGCTACGTGAAGCGCTCGATAAAGCCAGTGCACAAGATGGCAAGCACTATATGCTGACCATCGCCGCACCGTCATCGGGTTACTTATTGCGCGGGATGGAAACTTTCCAAACCACCCAATACTTAGATTACGTCAACATCATGAGCTATGACCTACATGGGGCATGGAATGATCATGTTGGCCATCAAGCGCCACTGTATGACACCGGCGAAGACTCAGAGCTTAAACAGTGGAATGTCTACCAAACGCCTGAATTTGAGGGGATTGGTTATTTAAATACCGACTGGGCAGCAACCTATTTTATGGGCGGTATGTCACCCGGCCGTATCAATATCGGTATCCCGTATTACACCCGCGGCTTTAAAGACGTACAAGGCGGCGATAAAGGCCTTTGGGGACGCGCGCCACTGCCAAACCAAAGTGAGTGCCCAGCCGGCACCGGTGTCGGTGAGAAAAACAAATGCGGCAACGGTGCAGTCGGGATAGATAATCTTTGGCACGATGTGGACGAGCTCGGCAACGAAGTGCCTGCAGGCTCTAACCCATTGTGGCATTTGAAAAACCTGCTCGATGGCAAACTACCGGCCTATGCGGCGGAGTACGGACTCGACCCAGAGCAAGATCCTAGCGACCGTCTCACCGGTAACTATCAACGTTATTACGATGACATCGCCAAAGCGCCGTGGGTTTGGAACGAAGAAAAACGCGTATTCCTATCGATGGAAGACGAAACCTCGATGGCCGAAAAGGTCGACTACGTGATCAATAAAGGTCTAGGCGGGGTGATGTTCTGGGAGCTGGCGGGGGATTATCGCTATGATGATCAGCGTCAAGCCTACTTTATGGGCGATACCCTGACTTCGCTGGCGTACCAAACCTTTAAGCAAGCTGGCAGCGACTACTCACTGCAACGTGGCGATGCCAACTTCCAAGTGCCAAGCGAGCAAGTGGATGTCACCTTTGACGCGCTGGACTTCCCGGTGGGCGATGACAACTATCCTATTCGCCCTACGTTCCGCTTTACCAACCACTCCGATCTGGACTTATCGGGCGCCACCATCAGCTTTGATGTGCCCGTTTCCACCTCGGCCATTTTTAAATCTGACTGGAACGCTCAGAAAAAGCTACGCATGGAAGTTGTGCGTGATAGCAGCAACGCCAGTGGCAACAATATCGGCGGGTTTGATGCTACGCACCATCGCTTTGCCATCACCCTGATTAACGAATGGGGCGGCATTGAGCAAAGCTTTAAGCCCGGTGAAACCTTGGATGCTCAGGTGATGTACTACATGCCGATCACCAACCCGACCAATATCACCATCGAAAAAGATGGCCAGCGCTATGCGGTGAAGCAGGAGTATCCAAGCCTTCCGCCTGCGCTACCCGGTAGCACCAGCCAAAGTGGCGGAGAGTCTCAGTGTCCCGGCGTCGATGTTGCCAGCCTGAGTACCTATCCCAACTGGCCTAACGGGGGCAACCATGCCAGCGGTGGCGACCAACTTATCTACCAAGATGCGGTATGGGAAGCCAAGTGGTGGACCCAAGCGGCACCCGGTGGTCAAGCTTGGCGCCAAGTCTGCAGCCTCTAATCCATTTCTGGTCTTGAATGCGGGGGCTGCGTGCCCCCGTTAAGGAGTCGTTATGTTCAAGTCTTCGTTCACACAGTTTTCCTGTCGTACCGCCGTGGCCCTTGCGCTGGTCGCAAGCAGTTCACAAGTGATGGCACATGGCTATTTAGACAGCCCCAAAGCACGCCAAGCGATTTGCCATGAGCAAGGGGGCTATTGGTGGCCTTCAGATGGGTCACGTATTCCCAATGCTGCCTGTCGCGCTGCGTTCTTAGAGTCGGGGCACTACCCGTTTGTGCAACACCACGAATCAGCGCAATTGGTGGCGGATTACCGCAATATGGATGCGGTGAAAGCGGCCGTGACCGATGGCAACTTATGTGGTGCCGGCGATCCCAATAAAGCCGGGATCAGTTTGCCCTCACCGGATTGGCAACGGACCGAAGTCACCCCAGATGGCAATGGCCAAATTGACGTACGTTTTCGCGCCACCACACCTCACAACCCAAGCTATTGGGAAATTTATCTCACCAAGCCAGACTACAACGGCGCGACCGATGCGCTGACGTGGGATGATCTCGAGAAGATCGACACCTTTGGCGATCTGCCCATTGTGATCGGCGATAACGGAAACCGTTATTACGAGATGACCGTGACCCTGCCCGCCGATCGTCAAGGTGACGCCATTCTCTATAGCCGTTGGCAACGCATTGATCCGGCCGGTGAAGGCTTCTACAACTGTGCCGACATCACTATCACCCCCAGTCAGACAGCGCCAGCCCAATGGCACGAGCTGGGCTACTTTGTCCCACATCCACAAATGGCAGCTTTGGGCGATCGCGTACGTGCCCGCTTGCACAACCGCCAAGGCCAAGAAGTGGTAGATGTCACACTCACTCTGACGGACCAAAATGTGGCGGAGTGGCCACACGCGCTGGCCAGCCTTATCGAACAACAGGCTAACGAGCCCTTACGTATCGGGGTGATGCGCCACGGTGAGATCCAGTTTAATGCCGATGACGTGGTGCAAAACCAAGTCTTTAGCCACCACGATAGCTATAGCTTCAACCTGTCGGTGATCCCGGCTACCGACGAACCCACCAGCAACCTGCCCGCGTGGAGCGCTTCTGAGGTCTATGTGGCCAAGGATCGCGTGCGCTACGGCGACAACATCTACCAAGCAAAATGGTGGACACGAAACGAGCAACCCGGCGCTGCCCTTGTTTGGCAACGCGTGACACAATAAGGAGCAAACATGAAGCCAATGACCCTACTCTCTCTGGCGATTGCTGGGGCACTGGGTGCCAGCCACGCCGTGGCGGCCCCCTCAACCCCAAGTTTGGACTGGAAGCCACAAAACTATTCTTTTGTTGAAGTCGACGAATATGGCCGCGGATCGTACAAAGATCTGGTACAACGCGTGGACGAAGTCCAAATTGAAATTAAATGGAATGCCTGGTCCGGTGATGGCGGTGATAGCTACAAGGTGTACTTTGACGATCAGGTCGTCAATCAAGGCACCTTACCGGCAGGAACCAAATCTGGCGTTGTCACTTTCCCCTATGACAAAGGAGGCCGCCACCAGCTTAAACTCGCCTTATGTGAGGGAGGCGTGGATGGCCAGTGTGCGACCAGTGCCGCCAAACCCATCGTGATCGCAGACACCGACGGCGTGCACCTTGACCCACTGCCGATGAATGTCGACCCGAACAACAATGACTACCCCAAACAGCCTGATACCGTGGTGGGGGCATACTTTGTCGAATGGGGCATTTATGGCCGTAACTTCGATGTCAGCCAGGTGCCCGCGGGGAATCTCACCCACATCTTATATGGCTTTATCCCCATTTGTGGCCCCAATGAGTCATTGGGCGACATCGAAAATGGCAACAGCTTGCGCGCACTTGAGCTCGCCTGCCAAGGCTCAAAAGACTATGAAGTGGTGATCCATGACCCTTGGGCGGCGGTTCAGAAAAAACTGCCCGGCACACCAGCTAAAGATCCGATTGGTGGCACTTATGCGCAAATGATGGCGCTCAAGCAGCGCTACCCGGATCTGAAAATTCTCCCATCTGTTGGCGGCTGGACCCTATCAGACCCCTTCTATGATTTCACCGACAAAGCCAACCGTGATGTCTTTGTTGCCTCGATGAAAGAGTTCCTACAAACCTGGAAATTCTATGATGGGGTCGACATTGACTGGGAATACCCAGGCGGTGGCGGTGCCAACCCAGATCTAGGCAATCCAGATAAAGACAGCCAAGCCTACGCAGCCTTAATGCGTGAGCTGCGCGCGATGCTGGATGAGCTCGAGGCCGACACGGGCCGTGAGTACCAACTCACCTCGGCCGTCGGTGCCGGTTATGACAAAATCGCCAACGTCGATTACAGCGCCAGCGCGCCGTACATGGATTACATCTTTGCCATGACCTACGACTTCTTCGGCGCGTGGAATAATGTCACCGGTCACCAAACCGCCCTTTACTGCGGCAGCCATATGAGCGCCGATGAATGTGATGGTACTGGCGTCGATGATAACGGCGAGCCCCGCAAAGGCCCGGCCTACACGCTCGATAATGGCGTGCAATTACTGCTAGAAAGCGGCGTACCACCGGAAAAAATGGTGATCGGTACCGCGATGTACGGCCGTGGTTGGGAAGGCGTTTTCCCTGCCAATGCGACCGATCCTAGCAACCCGATGACCGCACCCGGAAATGGCCCGATCAAAGGCAGCACCGCAGACGGTATTTGGGAAGCCGGTGTGATTGACTACAAAGGCATCGTCAAGTCCATGCTCGGCAGCGCGGGGAACGGTATCAATGGCTTCCAACCCGGTTATGATGAGCAAGCCGAAGCGGCTTATGTTTGGAACCCAGACAACGGTAAGCTCGTCACTTATGACAACCAACGCTCGGTCAAAGCCAAAGGCCAGTATGTGCGTAATCATAACTTTGCCGGTTTGTTTGCTTGGGAAATCGATGCCGACAATGGCGATATCCTCAATGCGATGCACGAAGGCCTAGCACAGGATGGTCAGCCGCCAGTCAATAATGCTCCCACCGTTACCATTGCGCAGCAAAGCTATACGCTGGCGCCCGGAGCGTCGTTAACCATTGCCGCCAATGGGCGTGATCGGGATGGCGATACACTGACCTATCGCTGGCAAGGCGATGCGGCGTTGGCTCTGACCAATAGCGACACGGATTCGGTCACAGTGACCGCTCCCGATGTGAGCACCAGCACCGACTATTCCCTGTCGGTGACGGTGTCAGACGGCCAAGCCGATGACGAGGCCAGCGCCATCATTAAGGTGGTGGTACCGGGTGAAAACCAAGCCCCCACCGTGGCGCCTATCGCCCCTGTTAGCCTGAAAAGCGGTGAGCAAACCAGTGTGACGATTGAGGCAAACGACCCAGATGGCGATACACTTAGCTACACCTACCGTGCATCCGGCGATCTGGCCGTTTCTGGCTCCGGTGATCAGGTCACGCTGACCGCGCCCACCGTGACGGAGAATCGCGACTATGTGGTCACGGTCGAGGTCAGCGATGGCGACAACACCACGCAATCGCAATTCACGGTAACCGTGACGCCGGCCAGTGGCTTACCAACGTGGGATGAAAACACTGTGTATGTGGGCGGCGATCGTGTCCTATATCAAGGGGTGGAGTATCGCGCCAAGTGGTGGACCAAAGGCCAGCGCCCAGACCAAGGCGACCCATGGGAGCGCGTCGGGGATAGCCAAGCCAACCAAAGCAGTGAATGGCAAGCAACCGTCGCTTATTCGGGCGGCGCTGAAGTTGAATATAACAACCAACGCTACCAAGCCAAGTGGTGGACGCAAGGCGACAAGCCGGGCAGCGCCGCAGTCTGGCAACTACTGTAACGAGCTGCTTTTCCTCCCAAATAAAAAACGCCCCAAGCTGGGGCGTTTTTCTTCAACGTTGAGCAAGAGGCGCTGTGCTTAACGACGCTGACGCACCGCTTCATACAAACAGACGCCGGTCGCCACGGACACGTTCAAGCTCGACACACTGCCCGCCATCGGGATCCGGATCAGCTCATCACAGGTTTCACGCGTCAAACGGCGCATGCCGTCACCTTCTGCGCCCATCACTAAGGCGAGCGGCCCCACCAATTTGGTGTCGTAAACATCATGATCGGCTTCACCCGCGGTGCCCACAAACCACACGCCCTGCTCTTTGAGCGCACGCATGGTTCGCGCTAAGTTGGTGACGCGCACTAAAGGCACGACTTCAGCGGCGCCACAGGCCACTTTTCGCGCCGTGGCATTAAGCTGAGCGGATTTGTCTTTCGGGACAATCACCGCACTGACTCCCGCCGCATCCGCGGTACGTAAGCACGCCCCCAAATTGTGCGGGTCGGTGACACCATCAAGAACCAGCAACAAAGGGTTCTCGGTATTGGCGAGGATCGCCTCCAAGTCATTTTCGTTGTACTGACGGCCCGCTTTGACACGTGCCACTATCCCTTGGTGCGACGCACCTTGGGTTTTGTCGTCTAAGGCCTTGCGACCCACTTGTTGGATGCTGACCCCCAACATCGCAATCTCATTTAGCACAGGTACCAGACGTTCATCCTGGCGCCCTTTTAACACCATCACTTCGATAAAGCGGGAAGGGTCGGTCGCTAAAATCGCTTTAACGGCATGAATACCGTAAATTACTTCATTACTCATGATTTACTTCTTTTTCTGACCCGCTTTGGCTTTTTGTTTCTTCGCCTTTTTCTTACGCGCTTTTTCCGCAGGCGATTTCACTTTACGCTTTTTGCCGTTTTTATCTGCAGGCGCCTTGTCTTCTTCAACACTTGGCACCGCACCACGTTTAAGCTGTTGGCGAACCGAGGTTCGCTCACGACGGGCTTGCGGGTCTTTATTCGACTCCGCTCGGCCTTTTTTACGTTTGTCACGAGCCGTTTTACCCGGGCGACGAGCTTTGCGTTCAGAGCCTACCAGCTCAAAGTCGATTTGTCGCTCATCCAAGTTCACCGCCAAGACTTTCACTGTCACCTGATCGCCGAGTCGGAACACACGGCCAGACCCTTCGCCCACCAAGCGTTGCCCTACCATATCAAAGCGATAGTAATCATTATCGAGGTTGGAAATATGGACTAAACCATCGATATGTAGCTCATTAAGGCGGACAAAGAAACCAAAGCCAGTGACATTAGCAATCACGCCTTCCAGCTCATCGCCAACGTGATCTTGCATGTACTCACATTTGAGCCAGTCCGATACATCTCGGGTGGCATCATCGGCACGTCGCTCTGTTTTCGAGCATTGCTCACCCAGCACATCCATATCATCAAACGAGTAGTGATAGCCGCCAGTGGGTGTCCAACGATCTTGGTTTTTACCCGCTTGTTTGGCAATCAGGTATTTAAGCGCTCGGTGGAGAAGCAAATCCGGATAACGACGAATAGGCGAGGTAAAGTGCGCGTATTGCTTGAGCGCCAAACCAAAGTGGCCTTGGTTATCCGCTTGATACACCGCTTGCTTCATCGAGCGGAGCAGCATGGTTTGAATCAGTTCACTGTCAGCACGACCATGCACCACATGCATCAGCGCCGCGTAATCTTTCGGCGTCGGCTCAAGGCCGCCGCTGAGACTCAAGCCTAACTCGCCTAAGAAATCTTTAAAGCCGCTGAGGCGCTCTTCGCCCGGCGCTTCGTGGACACGATAGAGCGCCGGCTCTTTATGTTTTTCCACAAAACGGGCAGACGCGACGTTGGCCAGGATCATACACTCTTCGATGATCTTGTGTGCATCATTACGCTCCACCGGCACAATGCGGTCGATTTTACGCTGTGCGTTGAAAATAAACTGGGTTTCCACCGTCTCGAATTCAATCGCCCCGCGTTGCTGACGTGCATCGCTCAGCACCTTATACATATCGTGTAAGGTTTCTAAGTGCGGGACCAGAGAACGGTAGCGCTCACGCAGCTCCTCGTCGCCTTCCAAGATATGGGAAACCTTGGTATAGGTCAGACGCGCGTGGGAGTTCATCACCGCTTCGTAATGTTTGTAACCAGATAACGCCCCTGATTCTGAAATCGTCATCTCACACACCATACACAGGCGGTCGACTTGCGGATTCAGCGAGCATAAGCCATTAGAAAGCACTTCCGGCAACATCGGCACGACTTGGTTAGGGAAGTACACCGAGTTACCGCGGTTTTGCGCTTCTTTATCCAGCGCCGAGTCAGGACGCACATAGTAACTGACATCGGCAATCGCCACCCACAAGCGCCAGCCGCCAGAGCGTTTACGCTCACAATACACCGCATCATCAAAGTCGCGGGCATCTTCACCATCGATGGTCACCAGTGGTAAATCACGCAGATCGACACGCCCCTCTTTGGCTTTTTCTGGCACCTCTTCACTCAAGTTTTTGACTTGTTTAAGCACGGCATCCGGCCATTGATGGGGAATATCATGGGTGCGCAGTGCAATCTCGATTTCCATGCCCGGCGCCATGTTCTCGCCCAGCACTTCGACAATCTTACCGACAGGATTGGTTTGGCGGGTTGGGCGCTGCATGATCTCGACCACCACCACATTGCCCATACGCGCACCTTGGGTTTGTTCTTTGTCGATCACAATATCTTGACCAAGACGGCTATCATCGGGCACCACAAAGCCCATACCGTCTTCCACAAAGTAACGACCTACAATCTGGCCTTGGCGCGCTTCGAGCACGCGAACCACACGGGCTTCTTTGCGCCCACGCTTATCGGTGCCAACACCCTGGGCTAAAATCACGTCACCATGCATCACGCTCCGCATTTGATGATGCGGCAGCATCCAATCATCGTGATTGCCTTTGCCTTCTGGGCGTAGAAAGCCAAAGCCGTCACGATGACCAATCACGGTCCCTTTGACCAAGTCCAACCGCTCGGGTAAGGCATAGCATTGGCGACGGGTGAACACCAATTGTCCATCACGCTCCATGGCGCGCAGGCGTCGACGTAGCCCTTCATACTGCTCATCACCAGCTAGGCCCAGATGTGAAAACAGATTATCGCGACTCACTGGTGCCTTGAAGCTGCGGATAATTTCCAGCAAATGCTCGCGGCTGGGCACCGGATTCTCGTATTTCTCCGCTTCGCGTGCCTGGTGAGGATCGGCTGCGAGGCTGCTCGGGGTATTATTTGTCGAACCTGTGTCTTGCGACATAGACCTTTTCCTATTGGCGTATGTTGATTTCATTATATCTGTAAACTGTCGCTATTGCGCCGCGATGATCGCAGTTTGACGTTTTGTTTCAGCGCCTTGCTTGCAGGCAACGAGAGGAGCATGGCGCATTGGCCATATCAAATCAGATTGGGAACAGATGTGTATAGAGAGTGTAACGGATTTTGCGCGCAAAGTCGCCTACTGACAAGACCGACGGCTACCAGTAGCTGGTGCGCCGTTTAGCACGGGCGATAATGTTTTGCGGCATCCGCGCCTCAAGTGCTGAACGTAACTGTGCGATACGATTACGGGTGCGAGAATCCGCGGTGATGGTTTGATATAACCAGCGGTAAGCGTCTTCATAATCAAGCGGCGAACCGACATCGTCCACCAGCAACTCTGCCAGCTGGATCCGGGCACGCGTATCCCCCAACGAGGCAGCTTCACGTAAATAAGGGATCGCACGGTGCTGATCTTGCTGCACCAGTGTGCCATTGGCGTAGTAACGGCCAATTTGCTCCAATGCGGCGGGTAGCCCTTGCTGAGCCGCTTGCTTCATGTAGTAAACACCGAGATCCGCGTCTTGCTCAACACACACCCCCCACGCCAGCATATCGCCATATAAAAATTCATAGGCAGGGGAGCCCACACGGGTGGCACGGGCTTCAATATCTTGTACGAGCTGACATTCGTCTTGTTTGACGCGCTCAAGGTGAGAGTTGGTTTCAAACAGCGTGATAAGCTCACTTTCTTCGTATAAAGGCACAGCCGCCCCGACGTCCGCATGGGCCGTTGCTGTCGTCAGCGTCGCTGTCGTCAAAGAAAGTGAAAAAATCAGCGTTCGAAACTTCATGCCTACTCGCTATTCAACCAAGAAACCCAACAGCAACGCGCACGCTCGCCGTGTGCTTTTTTGTATCGGCACCTTGCATACTGACTTTAGCAAAGGCGGCAAGTTTTTTCCGCTTTCACGCGATTTGGCTTCCTACGCCACACTAAAATATGAAAAAAGCCAGCGATCAACGCTGGCTTTTGGTATCGAACCGTCTTACGTGCTTAACTATTAAAAGGATGCACTTTGATAATGGTTTCGTTACGGTCTGGACCGGTCGAGACCACATCGATAGGCACACCAGTCAGCTCTTCGATACGCTTGATGTAGTTCAGTGCAGCTTGTGGAAGCTCATCCAGAGACTTCACCCCAAAGGTGTTTTCACTCCACCCCGGCATGCTTTCATAGATAGGCTCAATGTTCTCATACGCGTCAGCAGCTAATGGAGACACCTCAACGGTTGAACCGTCTGCCATCTTGTAACCGGTACAAATTTTGATTTCTTCCAAGCCGTCCATCACGTCAAGCTTGGTTAAGCAGAAGCCTGATACCGAGTTAATCTGTACGGCACGACGCATGGCCACCGCATCAAACCAACCACAACGACGCTTACGGCCAGTGGTGGCACCGAATTCAGCGCCCTTGGTACCAAGGTGCATGCCAATCTCATCATCCAGCTCAGTTGGGAATGGGCCTGCCCCTACACGGGTGCAGTAAGCTTTAGCAATCCCCAACACATAGCCAAGATGACGAGGACCAAAGCCTGAGCCCGCTGCTACACCGCCAGCGGTAGTGTTTGAGGAGGTCACATACGGATAGGTGCCGTGGTCGATATCAAGCAAAGTGCCTTGCGCGCCTTCAAACATGATTTTGTCACCACGCTTGCGGGCATCATCCAGCTCTTGAGTCACGTCCATCACCATGCCGGTGAGGATGTCCGCTTGCTCCATGACTTTCGCCAAGGTCTCTTCGTAGCTTACTGGCTCGGTTTTGTAGAAATGCTCAAGCTGGAAGTTATGGAACTCCATCACTTCTTTAAGCTTTTCAGCAAAGGCTTCTTTGTCGAACAAATCGCCAACGCGTAGGCCACGACGGGCGACCTTGTCTTCGTACGCAGGACCAATACCACGGCCTGTGGTACCGATAGCTTTCTTACCGCGTGCTTGCTCACGTGCTGCGTCAAGCGCAATGTGATAAGGCAGGATCAGTGGACACGCTTCTGACAGGAATAGGCGCTCACGCACAGGCACGCCACGTGCTTCCAGCTCACCCATTTCTTTCAGCAAGGCGTCCGGGGACAGCACCACACCATTGCCGATAATGCATTTAACGTTGTTGCGGAGGATACCAGAAGGAATCAAGTGTAGGACGGTCTTTTCACCGTCAATGACAAGAGTATGACCTGCGTTGTGACCGCCTTGGTAGCGAACCACGTATTTTGCATCTTCAGTCAAAAGATCAACGATCTTTCCCTTACCTTCGTCACCCCATTGGGTGCCGAGAACGACTACGTTATTACCCATCTTCTTCGATATGCAGCTAGTTAAAAATGGATTCTAGCACCTTAAAAACTCGGTTGCAGTCATTTTTTAACCGTATTGACATTTTCACTTGTCTGCTCGGTGCCAGGTGGCTGAATGCTAGGTTAAAAGCTGGTAAGCCAGCACACTCCCAATCACCACTAAGCAGCCACCAATACGCCGCAACTGGGTGTCAGATTGTTCACCCAAAGCCATGACCATCTGTCGCCACTGTTTCGGCAGTAACATCGGCCCTAACCCCTCAACCACTAATACCAGCGCTAGCGCGCCCCACAGGCTAGTCATTCTTACCTCCTACGTCGAAAATAGGGGATGACGACATAAAAAAAGACAAGGCCAGAGCCTTGTCTTTTATGCGTCGCTACCCATCTAACGATTTACTTTTCTATCGCTTCAGGTTGCTTCATGTATTTGAAGAAATCACTCTTCGGATCCACGACGAGCATATCGCTCTTGCTGTTAAAGCTCTTACGATACGCTTGTAGCGAGCGAACAAAGCTATAAAACTCAGGCTCTTTTTTGAAAGCGCTGGCAAATAGCTTCGCCACTTCTGCATCAGCTTCACCACGAGTGATCCGCGCTTGACGTTCTGCTTTGGACAGAATCGTCGCCACTTCTAGCTCCGCTTGCGCACGAATGATTTCCGCTTGCTCGCGACCCTGTGCACGATGGCGACGGGCGACGGCCTCACGCTCAGCACGCATACGCGCATAAATCGACTCACTGATTTCACTCGGTAGGTTGATACGCTTGATACGCAAGTCAATCAACTCAATCCCTAAATCACGCGAACCCTCGCTGGCCGCCCGCTCAAGGACACTTTTCATCACTTGATCACGTTTTTCAGACACAATCTCTTTGATGGTCTTGTTACCAATTTCGGCACGCAGGCCATCGGCAACACGACGTTGCAACAGAGATTCAGCCGTCAATTTATTACCGCCCCCTGTGGACAGATAGTACTGGCCAAAGTCTTTAATACGCCATTTGACGTAAGAGTCGATAATAACGTCTTTTTTCTCCGCGGTAACAAAGCGGTCAGCGCGATCATCCATGGTTTGAATACGCGCATCCAAGGTCTTAACGCGATCAAATAACGGCAGTTTGAAGTGCAGACCGGGCTGGTAGATTTTCGCCACGTCGTTATCCGCTTTAAGCACACGTCCAAAACGGATCACAATGCTACGCTCACCTTCACTCACCACGAAGATCGACATCAAAAAGACCACTGCCGCTAGGACGACAACTGGGATCATCATCTTACGCATGCTTAGTATCTCCCTTCTCGTGATGAACCAGAACGCGGCGCCGACTCTTGCTGTTGAGGCTGAGAGCTTTGCTCAAGCTCAATACCATATTGGCTGCTCGACGTTTCTTTACGCTGGTTAGCGCCGACGGCTGCGCCTCCCATTAGCTTATCCAGTGGGAGATACATGAGGTTGCTGTTTCCGCTTTGCGAATCCACCATCACCTTACTCGTATTGCTGTACACTTCTTCCATGGTCTGGATGTATAGCCGGTTACGCGTCACACGGGGTGCATCACGATACTCAGGCAAGAGTTTCTCAAATTGAGAGACTTCACCCTCTGCTTCGTTAACGGTACGCTCTTTGTAACCCAATGCCGCTTTTTTCAGCGTTTCAGCACGACCCGTTGCTTTCGGCAACACATCATTACGATACGCTTCGGCTTCACGGATAAAGCGGGCCTCATCCTCTCGCGCTGCAATCGCATCATCAAAGGCGTCTTTGACCTGCTCCGGTGGGCGCGCATACTGGAAGTTGACATCCACCACCAACAAGCCCATATCGTACTTGTCGATGATTTCGTTCAGCTCAACCTGAGTGCGCTCACGCACTTCTTGACGGCCACGAGTGATGATGTCATCCATCAAAGAGTCACCGACGACCGCACGCAATGCTGAATCGGTTGCTTGACGCAAGCTGTCATCTGCATTGGTCACGCTATAAAGATATTGCTGTGGATCCATCACGCGGTACTGAACGTCCATCTCCACGTTGACCACGTTTTCATCTTTGGTCAGCATCAGGCCAGAGCTATTGAGCGAACGAATCGACTCTACATCCACCGTGCTGACCGTATCCACAAAGGTTGGCTTCCAGTTCAGGCCCGGTTGAACGATACGATCATACTGACCAAACCGCAGCACCACACCACGCTGAGCTTCCCCGATGGTATAGAACCCGGAAATACCCCAGACAATGATACCTACCAGCGCGAGAACGCCTAGCCCTGCCATACCACCGCCGAACGATGGTCCTTTACCTTTGCGGCCACCTAAGCCGCCCAATTTGCGGCTTAGTTTGTTAAACAATTCATCAAGATCCGGTGGCCCTTGATTACGGCCTCCACGATTCCCCCAGGGGTCTTTGTCGGGACCGCCATTGTTTCCTGGCTCATTCCACGCCATTCGCGCACTCCATCAAATTGATCTGACGATAATTTTTTACTCTAGCAGCCTAATCACTGACGATAAAGTCGCCGAGCTGGTTGCCTTCTCTTTTTTCTAACCGATACCAGTCCGTTTGCGGCAGCCTGACATCGACGAGTAGATGCCCATCATCTTGGTACTCTTCACTGATAACGCATCGCATCTGGTGAAATTTACTTTGCATTCGCCCAGCCATACTTGGTGGCAGCCGTAATTGATGCCGCACCATGGTGCCAGATAAACGCTCGGTAAGGGCTTCAAATATGAGCGCGATACCTTGACCAGACAACGCTGACACCCATACTGCTTTCGGAACGCCCTCTTCGTCCCGTTCAATACGAGGCTCAGCCTGATCCAGACTATCTATTTTGTTCATAATGATAAGATGAGGCACATCCGCCGCATCGATTTCATCCAACACACTGTTGACCGCTTCAATGTTGTCACCAAAGCGTTCATCACTGGCATCGACCACGTGTAGTAGCAAGCTCGCTTCTTGCGTTTCTTGAAGCGTTGCTTTAAATGCCGCGACCAAGTCATGCGGTAAGTGACGAATAAAGCCGACGGTATCCGCCAATATCGCGGTACCCAAGTCGTCCACTTCAATACGGCGCAATGTCGGATCCAAGGTGGCAAACAGCTGATCGGCCGAATATACCCCCGCTTCGGTGATCCGATTAAACAAGGTCGATTTGCCCGCATTGGTATACCCGACCAATGACACAGTCGGCACTTCCGCCCGCGCGCGCGCACGTCGCCCTTGCTCACGCTGCTTCGCAACCTTATCCAGTCGCTTTAAAATCGCTTTCACCCGATCACGCACTAAGCGACGGTCTGTTTCTAACTGTGTTTCACCCGGGCCACGCAAGCCAATCCCGCCTTTTTGACGCTCAAGGTGAGTCCAGCCTCGCACAAGCCGGGTAGATAAGTGGCGTAACTGAGCCAGCTCAACTTGCAACTTACCCTCATGGGTACGCGCACGCTGGGCAAAAATATCGAGGATCAATCCGGTTCGGTCTAACACTCGGCATTTAAATCGCTGCTCTAGGTTGCGCTCTTGGGCCGCGGATAAAGTGTGATTAAAAATCACAATGTCCGCGCCGACTTGTTGCACAGTATCTGCTATTTCTTGGGCTTTTCCCTCGCCAACAAAATATTTGGGATGAGGGGACTGACGGCTGCCGACAACAACTTGCAAGGCATCGACACCCGAGGATGACACCAGCATTTGAAATTCGCTGAGATCATCCCACTCGCCATCATGGGTAAAGTTTATATGAACGAGTACAGCCTGTTCACCGGCCTCGTAACGGTCAAACAAGCGATAGACTCCTTAGCAATAGAATGCTTTATTCCTCAGGTTTTTCTTGCTGACGTTCGCCCTGTGGACGCTCACCAGCCCCTTGATTATTGTTGTGGTGGCTCACAGCACGTGCCGGCACAACGGTTGAAATCGCGTGCTTGTACACCATTTGATTAACCGTATTTTTTAGCAGGATCACGAACTGATCAAACGATTCGATTTGGCCTTGCAACTTAATACCATTTACTAGGTAAATGGAAACAGGAATGCGCTCACGACGTAACGCGTTCAGGAATGGGTCTTGTAATGATTGCCCCTTAGCCATTATTTCTTTTCCTTATTTGTTTGTAATTGTAGTCAATTGTCGCGGTTAAGCAGCGTCCTTGTCAGTGACAGTATACATCAAGTTTCCGTCCCTGCCGTCAACGCTTTTGTCACCGTTTGTAAAGACAGCGACGGCGTGTCGCTATCAAGCCACGTCACATTATCCCAGCCTCTTAGCCAGGTTATTTGACGCTTGGCTAACTGGCGCGTCGCGCAAATCCCACGGTAAACGGCTTCATCATGGGTGCAACGTCCGGCCAAATAGTCCCACATCTGACGGTACCCGACACAACGAATCGATGGCAGATCGACATGCAGATCATCGCGTTCGTATAATGTGCGTACCTCTTTTTCAAACCCCGCGTCGATCATTTTATCGAAACGAAGCTCGATGCGGCGATGCAATTCGCCTCGATCCTGAGGCGCTATTGCAAATTGGTGTACCTGATACGGCAAAGGTTCACCTTTTTTTTCTGTTAATGCTGTTAGGGTCTGCCCACTGATCCGATAGACTTCTAACGCCCGCATGATTCTTTGCGGATCGTTAGGGTGGATCCGAGCGCCCGACACGGGATCAACCTCGCATAACTGAGCATGTAATGCTTCCCAACCATGCTGTTGCGCCTCGTTTTCTAACCCCTCACGGATATCAGGATCCGCACTCGGCAACGGCGATAGCCCTTCTAACAATGCTTTAAAATACAGCATGGTGCCTCCCACCAACAGTGGGATCTTACCATCGGCGACAATCGTCGCCATTTCTGTGAGCGCATCTTCACGAAAATCTGCCGCCGAGTAGGCTTGAGACGGATCACGAATGTCGATTAGACGATGCGGCGCTTGCGCTAATTCCTCCGCTGTCGGCTTGGCGGTGCCAATATCCATCCCGCGATAAATCAGTGCCGAGTCGACACTAATGATTTCTACCGGCAAGATCTGGCGCAGCGCAATGGCCAGATCCGTTTTCCCGGACGCGGTCGGTCCCATCAAAAAAATCGCTTTAGGCAGCGGATTAGTCATGCTGTAGTGCTTCTATCACTGAGGTCAGGTCGATGCGTTTAAAGTAGCGCTGGCGGCCCTTTTCTAACGCGTCCCCCTGCCAATATTGTTCAACGTCCGATACGGTTTGTACCGCTTGCGCAAGGCTGACTGGATCCGATGCTACTGTCAACTGCTTTGCCAGCCAACAGCACATACTCGCGCTGTGATCCATGTGGGATTGCTCAGGATCTAATTGCGCTAAAAACGCCAATAACGCAGGGATAAAAGCCTGTAAGTTATGCTGTCTTAGTGGCTGACAGACTGACATCACCATTAATTGCTGCCCTTTAGGGCGAATATGAATACCAAACTGGCCAAGTAACGCCTGATACTGGATCACGCGCTGACACTCTTCTGTAGAGGCAGATAATCGTTGTGGGATCAATAGAGGTTGCGTGACTAGCCCCTCACCCAGAGCGGGTTGTAGCACGCCTTGATGGCGCCAGCATTCTAACCGGTGATGATCGGCCAGCCATAATCTCTCACCCCATGCCATCAGCACATAGTGCTGCTCAACCACTGAAAGCACCTTCCCTAATCCAGGCTGACCCGTGCTCGTGGTTGTTGAGACGGTATCAAGAGCTGCCGGGACGCTGTCGAATGGCGACAAACTCGTCGCACGCGTTGGCGTGGCATCACCTAGGTCAGTCCCGGCATCCGGTTGGGGGGTCATCAATGCTTGATACGCTTGCGTCGCTTGCTTTGAGGGTGAACGAGAAGGAGCATCCGCTCTCCCCGGCCAGTCTGAACCGTGAGAAGGTCGGCCACGCGTTGGGCCGTCATCGGCGTGGTGCTTATACGCTGTATCACGCGACCAGGAAGCCGGTGATGCCCCGTCTTCCTGCCGTTTACCAGGGTAATCAGGGAACGCGTCAACCGCTTGTTGGTAAGGGTTGGGGTTGGCGGTCGCAGAGGCACGCGGCTGATAAGTGACCGCTTCTCTCACTTCGCCCGTCTCAGGATTCACACTGTGGTCTTCAGGTAACGACGCTTGTTGTAAGCCGTCATAAATGGCTTGATAGATAAAATCATGCACCAAGCGCGCCTGATGAAAACGGACTTCATGTTTCGCTGGGTGCACATTGACATCCACTTGATGCGGATCGACATCAATATACAGTACGAAAGCGGCGTACTGATCCCGTGCAAGGCTTTGTTCATAACCTTGGCGAATCGCGTGATTAATCAGCTTATCTTTCATCATGCGCTGATTAACAAAGCAATGCTGCATATCACTTTGCTGACGAGCACCTTCTGGTGTGCAAATCCAGCCTGTCAGTGCCATGTCGTGATGATGCAGGTCAATCCGCAACGCATGCTCAACAAACTTTTGCCCACAAATCGCCTTCACGCGGCGTAATGGATCGCCGTTTTCTGGCACACGTCGATACTGGCGCACTTGGGTACCGTTATGGCGCAGGTTGATGGTGATATCAAACCGGCTCAATGCAATGCGCCGCAGTAACTCATCAATGTGGCCAAACTCGGTTTTCTCAGTGCGTAAAAATTTGCGCCGCGCTGGGGTGTTAAAGAATAAGTCCACCACTTCAACGGTACAGCCAACCGGGTGGGCGGCGGGCTTTACATTCACCGCCATCTCTCGCCCCTCAGCAAACGCCGACCATGCTTCTTGCTGGTCAGCAGGGCGCGAGGTGATAGTAAGACGTGATACCGAGCTTACACTCGCTAGCGCCTCACCGCGAAATCCGAGGCTCATGATCGCCTCAAGATCATCCAAGCTGTGGATCTTAGACGTGGCGTGTCGACTGAGGGCAAGTTGCAGATCCGCTTTGCTGATCCCACACCCATTATCACGCACGCGGATCAGCTTGCTTCCCCCTTTTTCAATATCCACATCAATACGGGTCGCTCCCGCATCAATGCTGTTTTCGACCAGCTCTTTCACCACCGAGGCGGGACGTTCGACCACCTCCCCAGCAGCAATCTGGTTAGCAAGGCGCGCGGGTAAAATCTCAATCGCCATATCAGCTTCCTGGGATGATCAAGGTTTGCCCGACCGCCAGCGTATCAGAGCGTAATTCATTGGCGCGGCGGAGGCTCTCAATGGTCACTCCGTAATTGCTGGCAATTTTGCCAAGGTATTCACCGCGTTTGACTTTGTGTTTGACCGCTGGCGATGTCGCACCCGGCACTTTCAGCTTTTGCCCCACCCAGAGCGTGTCAGACTTCAAGTTATTCGCGCGGCGCAGCGTCGCCACCGAGACCTGATAATGCTCGGCAATTTTGCCAAGAAACTCTCCGCGACTCACGGTGTGCGTCAGCGTACGCGTTGACGTCGTTTTGCTGGTCTTGCCTGCTAATTTAGCGACATCAACATTGGGGATCGATAACACTTGGCCAACCCGCAAGGTATTGGAGGTTAATCCATTCGCCGATTTTATCGCGGCGACGGAACTCTTATATTTTTTGGCAATGACCGACAGTGACTGGCCGGCACTGACTTCGTGTTTTACCCCGTTTTTGCGCGCAGCAAACAAGGTGCCATCCGGCGGGAAGCGCTCAAAATAATTGCGAATACCATGATAGACCGCATCCGCGAGCCGGCGCTGATGATCCCGCTGAAATAGCAGGCGTTCTTCTTGTGGATTAGAGATAAAGCCAACTTCGACGAGCAAAGACGGTATGTCTGGTGACTTTAATACCGCGAGGCTGGCGTGCTCTGGACTCGATTTATGTAATTTGGTGACTTTGCCGAGCTCCTTTAGTACGCGTTTCGCAACATTAAAGCCTTCCTTTTGCGAGTTACTAAACTGCAAGTCCAATACCGCACGACTTAAGTATTCGTCCTCATTATTCTGTGCCAGCAAAGAGCCCCCACCCAACAAGTTAGATTGCTCTTCATGTTTTTCTATCCAACGACCAATTTCACTGTTCGCACGGCGACGAGAAAGTACCCATACCGATGCGCCACGAGGTTGTGGTTTATGGAAACCATCTGCGTGCACCGAGACCAATAAGTGGGCTTTGTGTTGACGCGCAATTTCAGACCGACGGTTCAAATCGACAAAGTAGTCCCCCGTCCGCGTTAAAACCGCACGCATGCCAGGAACAGCGTTAATGCGTGCCGCCGTTTGCTTAGCGATAGAGAGCGTGACATATTTTTCAAATTTACGGCTAGGCCCCACCGCACCGGGATCATTACCGCCATGCCCGGCATCGATTGCCACTACGATATCCTCGGTGCCAAAAGGCAATGCAGCCACCGTCTCACGTCGCTTCTTTTCAGCAACAGACAACGCGGGTTTATTTTTATCTACTTTCTTAGGATGGGGTAAATCAACCACCAGCCGGTGGCCATATTCTCCCCCGGGGGCGAGCGAGAAGATATGCGGCTTGGCACCGTCTTTTAACTCAAAAACTAACCGATACGTCGATGCCTCGGGCGGACTGCTCTTACGGATTTTACGCAAGATATCACTGCCTTTGACCGGCTTAGGTAAGCGCGTAGCCAGCTGGCTCTGCTTTAAATCAACCACCAGCCGATCGGGACGTGACAGTGAGAAATAGCTAAAATCCGGTTTATCTTCAAGATCTACCACCACCCGTGTCTCATTGGGGGCGGGCCATATCCGAATATTTTCAATCTTATTGGCCCAACTTGTTGCACTCAACAAACTGGCGATCATCAAGATGCAAAGCCGCTGCCACATCATGCTAGTCTTCCCATTCTAGACGGTCGATAATTGCGTTCCCAACGCGGGTATTCGCGTCAATAACCAGTTCACGCTGCTCACCGTCATAGCGCAGAGTAATGTCTAGATCGGCGCGCGGTAACCAGCCTTGGCCTTTTTCCGGCCATTCAATCAAGCAAAGCGCCTGATCATTAAAATAATCACGGATCCCCATAAACTCCAGCTCTTCCGGATCGCCCAACCGATAAAGGTCAAAATGGTATATGTGCCAGGGTGGCAATAGGTAAGGTTCCACGAGCGTATAGGTGGGGCTTTTCACATTCCCGGTATGTCCCATTGCTTGCACAAAACCGCGGCAGAAGGTGGTTTTGCCGGCGCCAAGATAACCGTGCAAGTAACAAGTGGTATTTTGCGTACATGCACGCGCCAACGCGGCACCAAACGCCACAGTGCGATCGGCATCAGTCAATGAGGTGGTAAAAGTCTGGGTCATACTACAAAGGGATCTCATCTTTATATGGGTATTCGTCGCACCTTGCATGGCTACCGCCACCCGTGCGCTAATCTACTAATTGTTGCAAATAGGGGAATAGATCGCTGGCCAATAACCCCCGTTCACCTGCCTCGGCCGCCTTATCACCCGCTTTGCCATGAAGATAGCACCCCAGAGCCGCGGCAGGAAATAAGTCTACGCCTTGCGCCAGAAGACTGCCTATGACACCCGACAACACATCGCCCATTCCCCCAGACGCCATGCCAGGGTTACCGACATTAGCAACAGCATAATTTGTGCCATCATATACGATTGTTCCCGCTCCTTTAAGTACGGCAACGCCACCATAACGCGTGTGTATCGCTTTGACGGCAGCAAAGCGGTCAAGTTCCACTTCTTTGGTTTCACAACCTAATAAGCGCGCCGCCTCACCGGGATGTGGGGTGAGGATCCAGTCATCGCGATGTTGTGGCTGCCGCGCTAACTTATTGAGGCCATCCGCATCAATCACCTTGGGCGTCCGGGCACTCATGGCGATCGTCCACAACGCATCCGACCACGCACTCTGGCCGAGTCCCGGGCCAATGACCAAATGTGTTGCCCATGCCAACGTCTCACTGAGTGATTGGCCGGGCTCCCAACCTTGCGTCATCAGTTCTGGCTGACGTGTTACCAGCATCAGGGTATGCGCTTTTTGCGTCACCACTTTGACAAGCCCGGCACCGGTTCTTAACGCCGCTTGCGCTGACAAGGCCACTGCGCCCCCCATGCCCTGGTCGCCCCCTAAACACAGGACGCGACCGAATTGTCCCTTGTGTGCGCTGCGTGAGCGTTTAGGTAAATGCTGCTCGACCCAGTCATCACGAACAAGGTAACCCGCAGGGGTGGACTGACGCGAGAATGCTGTCGCGACATTCAGGCCCGCAAACATTAACTCACCGCGATGGGCAACCGCTTGGCCGGTGAGCAATCCTTGCTTTAACGCAATCAAGGTGACGGTCACATCGGCGTCAATAGCCACGCCTTTCACACAGCCACTATTGGCACAAAGCCCAGAGGGAATATCTACTGCAACCACAGGTACCGCCGCGAGGTTGATGGCGCTGATCGCCTGAGCAAACTCCCCCTCCACGGCACGCGATAATCCGGTACCCAAGATAGCATCGACCACCACATCGAACTGGCTGATCGTTGGTGGGTGTTCAACATAGCTACCACCACAATCTTGCCACTCTTGCCAAGCGGTCGCCGCATCACCCTCCAGTTTGCTTGGTGTCACTAGCGACCACACGGTAACGCTTAACCCCGAGGATTTGGCAAGCCGCGCAATCACATAACCATCACCCGCATTATTACCGGCACCACATACGATTAATAGTCGAGCCGCATTGGGATAATGTTGATTGATACAGTCAAACACTGACTGCCCAGCACGTAGCATTAGCTGATACATGGGAATCGACAGTGCACGCGCGACCGCTTGCTCGCCTTCACGAACTTGCTCTGCGCGATAGAAACTCTGTGGTAAACTTGTCGCCATTAAGTGCCTCCATTGATTGTACTGCACCACCCAAGGCCTCAGGATCTATCGCTATGTCGCAACCCAAGCCCGATGCATCCATTGATTTCGACCAACTTGCCCAACGTATCAAGCAATGGGGGCAAGCGCTAGGCTTCCAGCAAGTGGGGATCACGGATGTTGATCTCAAGCAACATGAAGCGCAATTACAGCGCTGGCTCGACAACGGGTATCACGGTGAGATGGCGTGGATGGCCAGACATGGCATGATGCGTGCGCGACCGGACGAACTGGTGCCAGGCACAGTGCGCGTGATCAGTGTGCGGATGAACTACTTGCCGCCTAACGCGGGCTTTGCCCAAACACTGGCAAACCCTGATTTAGGATATGTGAGTCGTTACTCGCTGGGACGTGATTACCATAAACTGATTCGGAATCGACTCAAAAAGCTGGGCCAACAGATTGAGGCTGAAGTGGGCCCATACGGATATCGTCCTTTTGTCGACTCTGCACCTGTTTTAGAGCGCCCGCTCGCGGAGAAAGCCGGCTTAGGTTGGACAGGCAAACACTCCCTGATCCTCAATGATGAAACCGGATCCTGGTTCTTTCTCGGTGAGTTATTGGTGGATCTTCCTTTACCCGTCGACACCCCTGTCGAGAATCAGTGCGGTAAATGTGTTGCCTGCATGACCAGTTGTCCCACTCAAGCAATCGTCGCAGAAGGCGTGGTCGACGCGCGCCGCTGCATTTCCTACCTGACTATCGAATATGATGGCGTGATCCCCTTAGAGTTTCGCCATGCCATCGGCAACCGTATCTATGGTTGCGATGACTGCCAGCTGGTTTGTCCGTTTAACCGTGAGGCCGAGATCACCTTAGAGGCTGATTTTCATTGTCGCCCCAGCCTCGAGCAACAGCCACTCACCACGCTGTTCAACTGGGATGAGGAAACCTTCTTATCACTAACACAGGGGTCGGCGATACGTCGCATCGGGATCCAAAAATGGCGGCGCAACCTAGCGATTGCCATGGGCAATGCCCCCTTCAATCAAGCGATCATCGACAGTCTCAAGGCGCGGCTCGGTGAGGACAAGCTGGTTGACGAACATATTCACTGGGCGCTCAGCGAACAAGAGAAAAAACGACAGCGTATTGATGTCAAACCATTACCCACAGGGACGCGTCGTCTCGTGCGCATTATAGAAAAAGGATTGCCTCGTGACGCTTAATCGGAGGCTTACAAGCGGAAGATGACGCTATTCACATAATGTGGAAAACCGTCACGCAATGCGCATTTATGGTGCGCTTTTTGATAGTTAAACACATTGATGGTGCATTAAGCGAGCAAGATCACGTAAGTGAATAACACTGTGGAAAAGCGTTAGCTAACCTGAAAGAAAACCATGTATTTTTCTTATTTTACAAGCATTTAAGGTATGTTTGCGTTTATTTCACATGTGCAACATAGATACCGTGCCTGATGATAAGATAACCAGCACCGTACACAGCAACAAATCCATTAACTGGTTTATCCACAACGCTTTCTCTGTGGATAAGTCTGTGCAGTATTGGTAAAAACCGCGCCACCGTGCGCTTTCAGAGAAAGCATGGACGGATGGGATTTGTGTAAGAAATGATGCTTCACAGCATTAAAGATGGCGCTATCTTAAACGCCACACTGGTGGTTAACCAAGTGATTGGAGCGACACACGGGGTTCGAACCCGTGACCTCAACCTTGGCAAGGTTGCGCTCTACCAGCTGAGCTAGTGTCGCTTATTCCGAATTGTTGTTTGGAGCGACATACGAGGTTCGAACTCGTGACCTCAACCTTGGCAAGGTTGCGCTCTACCAGCTGAGCTAATGTCGCATTGCTGATGCATTACATCGCATTTTAATTTGGAGCGACACACGAGGTTCGAACTCGTGACCTCAACCTTGGCAAGGTTGCGCTCTACCAGCTGAGCTAGTGTCGCTTAGATCGACCTGATCAACATCAGATCGATATTAATTTGGAGCGACATACGAGGTTCGAACTCGTGACCTCAACCTTGGCAAGGTTGCGCTCTACCAGCTGAGCTAATGTCGCTTTCAACAGACGATTCACGTCGTTAGGGCTGCGAATTATACGAAGAAAAAACCGGGTTGCAAGTGCTGGTGAGCAATTTTTTGGTTTTTTCTTTTAATCGCTCAAAAGAGCATCAGATCGATGGCTGACCCATCAGATCGTTAAGATCCTCTCTCGATAGAAGCGTAATTCTGCAATTGATTCTCGGATGTCGTCAAGCGCTAAATGGGTTCCCTGTTTAGAGAAATCATTCAACACCTCAGGTTGCCATCGACGTACCAGCTCTTTTAACGTACTCACATCCACCGTACGGTAATGAAAATAGCGCTCGAGCGCTGGCATGTGGCGATAGAGGAAGCGTCGATCTTGCCCCACACTATTACCGCAAATCGGTGACGCGCCAGACGGCACCCATTGCGATAAGAAAGCGATGGTCTGCTCAATGGCGGTTTGCTCGTCAATATCACTCTGTTGTACGCGCGCCACTAAGCCAGACTGGCTATGGGTACGCGTGCACCAATCATCCATTTTGTCGAGCTCGCTTTGCGGTTGATGTACCGCCAGGACGGGCCCCTCAGCCAGAATATTCAACTGTGCATCGGTGACAATTGTCGCGATCTCAATGATCTTATGTGTATCCGGATCCAGCCCCGTCATTTCCAGATCAATCCAGATTAAATTGTTTTCACTGAACGCCATTGAACTTGCCTTTTTTATCGATAAACCATGTATCATACTGTGCTTGATATGAAAGCCAACTTAACCGATAAGAGTCAACGTGGCAAAAAAGAAAAAACTGACGAAGGGTCAACTGCGACGGGTAAGATCCAACCAACAACGCCGGATCAAAGAGAAAGATACCGATCTGCAATGGGAAGATGCCGCACTGGAATCCGCGCGGGAAGGGCGGGTTATCACGCGGTTTGGACAACATGCTGATATCGAAGATCCCGACACAGGTAAGATACACAGATGCAATATTCGTCGCACTGTCCATAGTCTGGTCACTGGCGACCGTGTAGTATGGCGACCCGGTAAAGAAGCGCTCGATGGCTTTGCTGGCGTTGTGGAGGCGGTGCATGAACGTGACTCCGTGCTCACTCGTCCCGATTATTACGATGGGGTCAAGCCCGTCGCGGCGAACATTGATCAGGTGGTGATCGTGGCCGCTATTTTACCCGAATTGTCGCTCAACATTATCGACCGCTACCTTATTGCCTGTGAAGCACTGGATATCGCGCCCCTGATTGTGATCAACAAAGTCGATTTGTTGGATGAAGAAGGCCATGAGATGGTCGATGATCTGCTCGATATCTATCGAGATATTGGTTATCCCCTCGTGATGGTCAGTGCGGACTCGGGCGAAGGCATGTCAGCGTTGATGACACACCTAGACCAGCATGTGAGCGTCTTTGTTGGGCAGTCCGGCGTCGGGAAGTCCAGTTTGGTCAATACCCTACTCCCCGATGTGCACGCGCATACGCATCAGGTATCGGAAAATTCAGGGCTTGGTCAACATACCACCACCGCCGCACGCTTGTATCATTTTGATCAAGGCGGCGATCTGATTGACTCCCCCGGCGTCCGTGAGTTTGGCTTATGGCATTTAGAACCGGAACAAATTGCTCATGGCTTTGTCGAATTTCGTGATTATTTAGGTGGCTGTAAGTTCCGCGATTGCAAACATGGCGATGATCCTGGTTGCCTACTGCGACAAGCGGTCGAAGACGGACACATTAGTGTCGAACGTTTTGATAGCTACCATCGCATCATTGAGAGCATGAAAGAAGCCAAAGACAACCGTCAGTTCTCGCGGAATAAACAACACTGAGCGATTGTCACTTTACTGACAGATTCGCTACACTGCGCGCCAATAAAAGGCACGTCACTGACATCAACAACCCGATAATTGGTTAGGACTACACTGTGCGAGACGATTTGAAAGTCGGCCTACAATACCTTACGCCGAAACACGCGTTGACCCGATTGATGGGGAAACTTGCTAACTTGAAAGCGGGTTGGTTCACCACCGCTGTGATCAAATGGTTTATCAAGCAATATCACGTGGATATGAGCGAAGCAAAAGTGAGCGATCCCAGCCACTATCGCACCTTTAATGATTTTTTCGTTCGCGAGCTGAAGCCGGCGCTGCGCCCCATCGATGGCGACGAGGCAACGCTGGTCTTTCCGGCTGACGCCTGTGTCAGTCAAGCAGGCGCGATTGAACAGGGCCGCCTGATTCAAGCCAAAGGCCATAGCTTCTCTCTGACCGAGTTAGTGGGCGGAGATGACACGCTTGCGGCGCAATTTGACCAAGGCGAATTCGCCACCTTGTACCTTTCTCCTCGCGACTATCACCGCGTTCACATGCCGTGTGACGGTGTGTTGCGAGAGATGATTTATATTCCTGGCGATTTGTTTTCAGTGAACCCACTGACGGCAGAAAACGTGCCAAACCTCTTTGCGCGGAATGAGCGCGTCGTGTGCGTCTTTGATACCGCGTTTAGCCCCATGGCACAAATATTGGTCGGCGCCACCATTGTTGGCAGTATCGAAACCACGTGGGCCGGGACGGTGACCCCGCCAACCGGTGGCAGTATTCGTCGTTGGCAATATCCAACCGACGGTGAGCAGGCGATGCACTTTGCTCAAGGAGAGGAAATGGGCCGATTCAAACTGGGCTCTACCGTGATTAACCTCTTCCCGAAAGGGGCGGTACGCTTTGATGACGCCGTCTTACCTGGTGAGCCGACACAATTGGGGCAAGCTTACGCACACCGCCAGCACTAACGTCCCGCTAAAAACCTGAGAAAAATGTGAAATATGGGGCATTTATGCCCCTTTTTTGTGTCGAAATTCGGATATTTTTCCCGTTAATCCAAGATAAAGCGCCGTATGATACGGATATTCCATTACTGATAATAAGGCGCACGCGACTCTTCGCGTCTAAGGCGGAACGCGCTCGCCCATCCATGACGAAGGAGCGTATTTGTGGTTAATGCTCGTTTTATCAAATTGCTGGTCGCCCTCGGCTTACCGCTGTTACTACTGTTAGTCCCTACCGATTGGTTACCCATTGCTAACCTCACTATCATTCAGCACCGTTTGTTAGCGATATTTCTGATGGCGGCCTTGCTGTGGGTCCTTGAGCCTGTGCCGGTGTTTTCAACCTCGTTGCTGATCATTACCCTGCAGTTGGTGATGATATCCGATAAAGGCTTACACTGGTTTCGCGGTATCACACTGCATCATCCTCGCGGAGACTTAATTCCTTATACCGACATTCTCAGCGCCTTTTCATCCCCTATCATTATTCTGTTTATGGGCGGGTTTTCACTGGCTATTGCCGCATCAAAATATGAACTCGACATCAATTTGGCACGTGTGCTGTTGAGGCCGTTTGGTCACCACCCTAAATTTATCATGCTTGGCCTGATGCTGATTACCGCGGTATTTTCGATGTTTATGTCAAACACTGCCACCACGGTGATGATGCTGGCCCTATTAACGCCAATTATCGCGGTGTTACCCAAAGGTGATCCTTTGGTCAAGGCACTCGTGCTTTGTATTCCCGTGGCAGCGAATACCGGTGGCATTGCCACACCTATCGGCACACCACCTAACGCTATTGCCTTACAGTATTTAACGGGGGAGTATAAAGTCTCTTTTCTGGGTTGGATGCAGATGGGCCTGCCTTTCGTGATCGTTCAGCTCACCTTCGCCTGGTGGCTATTACAACGGCTCTTTCAGAGTCAACAAACCCGCGTGAACCTCGCTTTAGAAGGGCGTTTTTTACAAAGCTGGCAGGCTTACACTGTCTATATCACCTTCGCCCTCACGATCGTGCTGTGGCTCACCACCAGTTTGCATGGCATGAATACTTATGTGGTGGCGGTGATCCCACTGGCGATTTTTACCCTCACTGGCATTATTGGTAAGCCAGAGCTCAAACAAATTAACTGGGATGTGTTGTGGCTGGTCGCTGGCGGGATTGCCATGGGGATCGCGCTCGACCAAACCGGCCTAGCCGCGGCGCTCGCTCATGCGGTCGATTACAGCCTGCTTACCGCCATGACGGTGCTGGTTACCTTGTCGATTATCTGCTGGCTGATGGCGAACTTTATGTCCAACACAGCCACCGCTAACCTCTTAATGCCGATAGCTGCGGCCATCGCGACCTCCATGCCCGCACTGGGAAGCATTGGCGGTATGCAGGGGCTATTGATTGTGGTCGCTTTTTCCGCTTCCTTGGGGATGATACTGCCGGTCTCGACGCCACCCAACTCCCTAGCATATTCAACCGGATTTATCAGCAGTCAAGATTTGGTCAAAGTCGGTATCATCTTAGGCATAAGTGGCTTAGGCCTAGTTTATACCGCTGTCCTCTTACTCACATGACAATCGTTTAACGATTGAGACACAAAACGATAGATTCGCCCCAGAACGAGAAAATTGATATTTTTCATCCGCTAAAAATGGGATAACACTGATGATGTGAGTAAGACAGCCAGCTGAGCTTTGAGGATAAATCCACTTTTTGCAAAATTCTTTATCCCTCATCGACTCAAGCTTTCTACAATTAAGCAGACACTCAATAAGAAAGTGTCATCAAAACGTGGTAGTACGAGGGATCTTTAATGAAATTCACCATCAAGACCAAAATATTGCTTGCTGTTGCTTTGGTCGTTGCCTTAGTCAGTGCAGTACAGGCATGGTTTTCGGTTAACCAATTGGAACAAGAGACGCAGCAAAACGTCACTGAGCAAATGCGCGATGTCGGTCTTTCCACCAGCAACTTTATCGAAGAGTGGCTAGATATCCGCAGTGACATGCTAGTCGCCAATGTGCCACTGATTGCGACCCAGCCGAATGTCGATCGTGAATTATTGCTGACCAAGCGCCAGGGTAACTTTCTCACCGTTTACGCCGGCTTTGCAGACGGCTCGATTGCTTATGGTGACAAAACAGAAAGCTGGCCGGCCAATTATGACCCGCGGACTCGACCTTGGTACAAACAAGCCAACGCCGCCAATGAGCTCATTATCACACCACCTTATGTCGATGCCAATGGTGCCGGGATGGTGATCAGTTTTGCCAAATCGTTCAATCAACGCTTTGAGGGCGTTATCGCGGCGGATCTCTCCGTTGACGCTATTGTGCAAGAAGTGCTCAACGTGCGGTTACCCAACCAAGGTTTCGCCTTTTTGGTGGACGGGAATAACAATGTCGTCGCTTATCGGGATACCGCGCTCAGTACCAAAGCGCTCACCGAGGTTGACGATGAGCTCACCCCCGCTTTTATCCAAAAGGCTCGTAACAGTGACGCACTCGCGAGCATTACCTTTGACGGTGACGGAAGAGAAAAGCTGCTCGCCGTGACGCCCGTTGAAGGCGCTGACTGGAGCCTTGGCGTGGTACAAGACAAAAAGTTGGCGTTTGCGTCTGTCTCAGAGCAGATTGTGTCCACCTTGGTCACGTCAGTGATTCTCTTTGTGATCATTGCATTGATTGCCGGCGCCCTTATCCACCGGATGTTAGCCCCCCTGACCCAACTGACACAGGCAGTGAGCTCGCTGTCAAAAGGCAGTGGGGATCTGACTCAGCGCCTTGATATTGTCCGTAAAGATGAAATCGGTGAGCTAGCCGGGCACGTCAATGCGTTCCTTGAGCAGTTACAAGCGATGATAGGCCGCAGCGTCACCCAGAGTGTCACCTTATCGGATCGCGCAGACCAATGTCGCAATCTTGCTCACCAGTCCAGTAGCTTGGTGGGGCAGCAACAAGGCGATGTCGATCAAATTGCTACCGCCATCCATGAGATGTCGACCACCGCCAACGAAGTTGCGAGTAACGCTGAACAAACCGCTCGCTCTGCCCAAGAAGCGGAGAGCTCTTGCCGTGATGGATTAGAGGTGGTGGAGAGCAACCGTGATGCCATTACCCAACTGGCGGAGCAAGTGGAGCAAGCGACGGATGTGATTCGAGAGTTGGATACCAATTCACAAAGCATCAACCAAATCATCTCCACCATTCAGGATATTGCTGAACAAACCAACCTACTCGCGCTTAACGCCGCCATTGAGGCCGCCCGAGCCGGCGAACAAGGTCGTGGCTTTGCTGTCGTCGCCGATGAAGTGCGTGTATTGAGTCAGCGTACTCATGACTCCACGGAAGAGATCCGTAACATGATTGAAACGCTACAAAACACCACTCAACGCGCGGTGGATGGCATGACCCAAAGTAATGATATGGCGACCTCAAGTGTCGAGCGCGCGGCCTCAGCGAGCGAGAAACTCAACGAAATCACTCGTGCAATTGGCGACATTTCTGAGATGGCGGCACAAATTGCCAGCGCGGCTGAAGAGCAACGTGCGGTGACCGAGGATATCAACCGCAATACCCAAGCGGTGCGTGACCTATCGTTAGAGATCCACCAAAAATCCAATGAAACGGGCGAGCAAGGTGAGCAAATGGCGCAAGATGCGCAAGAAATGCACAACGACCTCTCCAAGTTCAAAGTATAACCTGAGCCACTGCAGTCTGCCTGCCTGGGTAGGCAGACTGTCACTGGCAGAAAGATCACAGATTCATCCATCTTCTTGCGCTTTGCCGCTGTTGTGACCGCATTTTGTCTTATCGATCCAACTTTAGTGCAAACGTTGCGTATACACTTGTGACACTTTTCAAGCAGATGGAAATGTGTCTATGCCCAAGCCAACCATTAAGCTAAAAATCATTGTGGCGATTGCCTTTATCGTGGCCTTGGTCAGTGCGGTACTTGCCAGCATTTCTGTGCGTCAACTCCAAAGCGAGACGACCAGCAGTATCACCAAGCAAATGCATGATGTCGGGGATGCCACCGTCCAGTTTATCGATAGCTGGCTGAGTACGCGCGCCGATATGCTATTGGCAAACGAGTCACTGATCGCCAATAAGGCTAATGTGGATCGCGAGCTTCTTGTCACCAAGCGAGCGGGGCATTTTCTCTCCGTATATGCCGGCTTTGAAGATGGCCGTATCGCCTACGGTGATAAAAGCGAAGATTGGCCCGCCGACTATGATCCGCGCACTCGCCCTTGGTATCAAAGCGCCAGTGACGCCAATGGCTTAATCATTACCGAGCCCTATCAAGATTTCGACGGCAGTTTGGTGGTCAGTCTCGCCAAGGCCTTCAATGGCCAATATCAAGGCGTGCTGGCTGCCGACGTCACCGTCACCGATATTGTCGAGCAAGTGTTAAATTTGAAACTCAGTAATGGCTTTGCCTTTCTCGTCGATGGTGACAACCGCTTAGTGGCGTATCGCGACACAGATCTCAGTCGCCAACCCCTCACTGAGCTGGATGAAGAGCTCACCCCGACATTTATGGCCAATGCAAGCGCACAACGCCAACTCACCACCTTTGAGCTCAATGGCAAAGAAAAGCTACTCGCGGCTATCGAAGTACCCAATACCGATTGGACCTTGGGTATCGTTGAAGACAAGACGCAAGCCTACGCCTCAGTATCAGAGCAAATTACCTTTGTGCTGATCGCCTCAGTGATTTTGTTTATTGTGATTGCCTTTGTCGCCGGCGCGTTAATCAAACAACTGCTAAAGCCATTAGGCGAGCTGACAGGGGCCGTGCGCACGCTCTCTGCAGGTGAAGGCGATCTGACGCAAAGGATCAACATCGCCCGCCAAGATGAAATTGGCGAATTGGCTGAATACGTCAATGCCTTCCTCGCTCAGCTCCAGCAAATGGTGGGTAAAGCAGTGAACCAAAGCATGACGCTGTCAGAAAGCGCGGAAGAGTGCCGCACCCACGCCCTGCAATCCAGCCAGTTGGTTGATAAACAGCAAAATGACGTTGACCAAATAGCGACAGCTATCCACGAAATGTCGACCACGGCCAACGAGGTGGCCAGTCATGCTGAAGATACGGCCTCATCGGCGCAACAAGCGGAGCAGTCATGCCAAGAAGGGTTGAGCGTGGTCGGCGATAACCGCAATGCCATCACTCAGTTGGCCGAGCAAGTGGAGCGAGCCACTAATGTGATCCGCGAGCTGGATGAAAATGCACAGAGTATTAACCAAATCATCGCGACGATTCAAGGGGTGGCAGAACAAACCAACTTGCTTGCCCTAAACGCGGCGATTGAGGCAGCGCGGGCAGGCGATCAAGGGCGCGGTTTTGCGGTAGTCGCCGATGAAGTGCGCGTGCTCAGCCAGCGTACCCATGACTCCACCGAAGAAATTCGCAACATGATTGAGACGCTGCAGCACACCACGCAGCGCGCGGTCGATGATATGACTCAGAGTAACGAGATGGCGACATCAAGTGTGGAGCGCGCCGAAGCGGCCAGTGAGCGCCTGAATCAAATCACCAGCGCCATTGGTACTATCTCAGAAATGGCGATTCAAATTGCTAGCGCCGCCGAGGAGCAGCGCGCGGTCACTGACGATATCAATCGCAATACCCAAGCGGTGAAAGATCTATCTTATGAGATCCACCAGCAAGCCAGTGCTACCGGCAATCAGGGAGAAAGCATGGCGCAAGCCGCGCGGGATATGCATCAAGATCTGTCAAAATTTAAAGTCTAGGTGAATGCCCTTTCAGACGCCGCCGCAAGGCGGCGTTTTTCTTATGGCGCTACGCGCGTGAGACAGGAAACGCGGTCACCGCATCAATGTGATCACAACCGAGCGCGAGCATCACAAGACGATCGATCCCTAGCGCGACCCCTGCGCAATCAGGTAGGCCACTTTCCAGCGCTGACAACAAGTGCTCATCGATAGGTTGTGGTGGTAGACCGCGAGCCACACGTGCCGCATTATCCGCCTCAAACCGCTGTCGCTGCTCGTTGGCGTCTTGCAACTCATAAAAGCCATTGGCCAGCTCAATCCCTCGGTAATACACCTCAAACCGATGCGCAACACGCGTGTCTGCTTCGCTGATTTTAGCCAGCGCGGCTTGCGATGCCGGAAAGTCATAAATAAAGGCGGGCGCCTGCTGGCCAATATTCGGCTCCACCATCACCGAGAAAAGCAGCTGCAGCAAGGTATCTTTGTCGGTTTCATCCTGAGTGATATCGGTGAGCCCTTGGGTGGCAGCCAGTGCACGCAACTGATCAATCTCCGCAGTGAGAGGGCACAGTCCGGTGAGAGATTCAAACGCCGTTTGATAGCTCATCCGTGTCGCAGCTTGGCACCTCAGCACCTGTTGTAACAAGGCATCCATTTCGTCCATCAAGTCATGGTGGGTATAGCCAGGTTGATACCACTCCAACATCGTAAACTCGGGGTTATGGTAGCGCCCCGCTTCTTCATTCCGAAACGCTTTGCTGATTTGATAAATAGCCCCACTTCCAGCGGCTAATAGCCGCTTCATATGGAACTCTGGACTGGTCATGAGGTGCAAGGCGACGCCGTCAGCAAACCCCGGTCCCACCAAAGACGTTGTGAAACTATGAAGGTGCACATCGGTCACCGCCGCTTGACTCAGTGCTGGGGTATCCACTTCCCATACATCACGAACGGCAAAAAATTGACGGATACGGGCTATGATCGCAGCGCGCTTTTTTAGTTGTGACACGCTTGCCGTTGGCTGCCACCGATTCCTCTCACTCATACGTTTACCCTTGCGCTCTCTGATGGCGCCAGTCTATCGCTGCCGCCTGGAATGACAAGTGCTCACCACTGCTGTCACACAACAATGATGTGTCACACGACGCATTTTCTTGGTGAGTATTTCTCATTTTTACAAGAGAGGCAGGCACTTAACGACTAACATCACACTTTTATGCAATTTAACACCCATGCCCGCAAAATCACGGCAATTCCCCGACTGAGTCAATTTTTACTGTGCGTAGATTGCCTACCATGACAGCAGAACAATAAACAAGCCAAGCACTGGCTTTCCCTACACTGGAGGATGAACGTGCAGACCCTCACCACAGACATTGCAGTTATCGGCGCTGGTGGCGCTGGACTGCGCACGGCCATTGCGGCCGCTGAAGCTGACCCTTCTCTCAATATTGCGCTGGTGTCTAAGGTCTACCCCATGCGCTCCCACACCGTGGCCGCAGAAGGTGGATCGGCTGCCGTCATCAAGGACGAAGACAGCCTAGACAACCACTTCAACGATACCGTGAGCGGTGGCGACTGGTTATGCGAACAAGATGTCGTCGATTACTTTGTCAAACATTGTGCCCATGAAATGGTACAACTCGAGCAATGGGGCTGCCCTTGGAGTCGAAAAGACGATGGCAGTATCAATGTTCGTCGGTTTGGCGGTATGAAAGTGGAGCGTACATGGTTTGCTGCCGATAAAACCGGCTTCCATATGCTCCATACCCTATTTCAAACCTCGACCAAATACCCACAAATCCAGCGTCTCGATGAATACTTTGTGATTGATTTGATTATCGATGACGGGCAAGTACAAGGCTTGATTGCCTTGCACATGGCAGAAGGCGAGCTGGTCTGTATTAAAGCCAAATCGGTGGTGTTAGCCACTGGCGGTGCGGGACGCGTGTACAGCTGCAATACCAATGGTGGGATTGTCACCGGGGATGGCATGGCCATGGCTTATCGCCACGGTATTCCGCTGCGTGATATGGAATTTGTCCAATATCACCCCACAGGACTGCCTGGTACGGGGATCTTAATGACCGAAGGCTGCCGTGGCGAAGGTGGCATTATTGTCAACAAAGACGGCTACCGCTACCTGCAAGATTATGGACTCGGGCCAGAAACACCCGTCGGTCAACCGAAAAACAAATACATGGAGCTCGGCCCACGCGATAAAGTCTCACAAGCCTTTTGGCATGAGCAGCAAAAAGGCAATACCATCAAGCACACGCTCGGTGACGTTGTTCATCTCGATTTACGTCACCTCGGCGAAGACTATATTCAAGAACGGCTGCCGTTTATTTGTGAGCTCGCCAAAGCCTATGTCAACGTTGACCCCGCCAAAGAGCCGATCCCAATTCGTCCCACGGTGCACTACACCATGGGTGGCATTGAAACGGATGCCCAAACCGAAACGCGCGTTAACGGCTTATTTGCGGTTGGTGAGTGCTCCTCCGTCGGTTTGCACGGCGCGAATCGACTCGGCTCAAACTCGCTCGCTGAATTGGCGGTATTTGGTCGTTTGGCGGGTGAAGGCGCAGCAAAACGGGCAGCGGCCTTCACAGATTGGAATCAAGCGGCGATTGATGCCCAGATTCAGAACGTCAAAGCGCGCATTGATCAGTTGCTGAGCAATCAAGGCGAAGAAAACTGGGCGGATATTCGCAAAGAGCTTGGCGAGACAATGGAAGCGGGCTGCGGTATTTATCGTCGCGAAGATCTGATGCAAGCCACCATTGATAAAATCGCGGAACTCAAAGCACGCTATCAGCATGTTGCCATCCAAGACCAAGGGAGTGTGTTCAATACTGACCTACTCTATGCCATTGAAGTGGGCTATGGCTTGGAAGTGGCCGAAGCTATGGCACATTCTGCTATCCAGCGTAAGGAGTCTCGCGGGGCCCACCAACGCCTTGATGAGGGCTGTACCGAGCGTGACGATGAAAACTATCTCAAGCACACCTTAGCTTTCTACCAACCTGACGGCCGTCCTCGCATTGATTATGGCGATGTCAAAATCACCAAGTCACAACCACAAGCGCGGTTGTATGGTGATGCGGCAGAACGCGCCAATGGTGGCAATGTTGACTCAAAAGAGGAGCACGCATCATGACGCAAACTACCTACCAGGTCTCAGTGCTCAGATACGATCCGGCAACGGATGATGCGCCTTACTCGCAGTCTTTCGTTGTACCCGGCGATGAAACCATGTCGGTCTTGGATGCGCTGGGGTATATCAAAGACAACCTCGATAAGTCGCTCTCTTATCGCTGGTCGTGTCGCATGGCCATTTGTGGCTCATGCGGGATGATGGTCAATGGCGTGCCCAAGCTCGCTTGCAAAGCGTTTTTACGTGATTACGCCAAAGGGGTGGTGATTGAGCCTTTGGCTAATTTTGCGATCGAAAAAGATCTCGTTGTCGATATGACGCCCTTTATTGAGCGCCTTGAAGCGATAAAGCCCTATATCTTGGGTAATGATCGTCGCCCTGAAGACGGGCCCAACACGCAAACGCCTGAACAAATGGCACGCTACAAACAGTTTGCCGCTTGTATCAATTGCGGCTTATGCTACGCCGCCTGTCCTCAGTTTGGTCTCAATCCCGACTTTCTTGGTCCTGCTGCGATCGCGCTGGCACACCGCTATAACCTTGACAGTCGAGACAAGGGGAAAGCCCAACGCATGCCTCTGATTAATAGTGATAATGGCGCATGGGGGTGCACTTTCGTCGGCTACTGCTCAAAAGTGTGTCCGAAAAGTGTTGATCCTGCGGGTGCGGTTAACCAAGGCAAGGTGGCTTCCACCCAAGATATGGTGATTGCCATGTTTAATCCTAATAAAGATGGGCAGGAGGTAAGAGGATGAGTAATCGCAAACCCTATACACGCCCCATGCCTCGTACTTGGTGGCTCGAACATCCGTTCTACCGCTTTTATATGGTGCGAGAAGCGACAGTACTGCCTTTGGTCTTTTTCACGCTTAGTCTCACCGCTGGGTTAATTTGCTTGGTTCAGGGACCGCAAGCGTGGCAAAGCTGGCTGGATTATATGGCCCACCCGGTTGTGATTATCTTGAACCTGGTTGCCTTGGTCGCCAGCCTGTTTCATGCCACCACATTTTTTAGCATGATGCCGCAAGTGATGCCGATTCGCATTAAAGGCAAACTGCTCGACGGTAAATGGGTGGTTGGTGCGCAATGGGCCGCGGTCGCGGTGATCTCACTGATTGCTCTAGTGCTCATTTAGGAGGTGTTATGATCGATCCCAAACCCAAACGTTCTGATGAGCCCATTTGGTGGAGTTTATTTGGCGCCGGGGGGACCTGGTTCGCGATGTTTACCCCGGTGACTGTCTTGATTCTGGGGGTGCTCATCCCACTTGGCGTTATTGACCCATCCGCATTGAGCTATGACCGTGTGATGATGTTTGCTGATCACTGGCTGGGCAAATTGCTGATCCTCGCCACGCTGGCGCTACCAATGTGGCACGCCATGCACCGCATTCATCACGGGCTGCATGATTTGAAGCTGCATGTGGGGTTAGCAGGCAAAGTGGTGTGCTATGCCATCGCTTTTGCCGTCAGCATTGCCGCCGTGCTGTTGGTGCTTGTCATTTAACGAACACCGACGGCCCGTCATAATAAAAAAGCCCTGGCCTATATCAGCTCAGGGCTTTTTCGCGGTATCGTTACTTAACCCGTCCAACGTACTCACCCGTACGGGTATCGACTTTAATCACTTCGCCGATTTGAATAAACAAAGGCACGCGAACCACAGCGCCTGTGCTCAGTGTCGCTGGCTTACCACCCGTGCCTTGCGTATCACCTTTCAAACCTGGATCGGTTTCCGTCACTTCGAGTTCAACGAAGTTAGGTGGAGTAACCACGATAGGGTCGCCATTCCACAGTGTAAGCGTACAAGTGTTGTTCTCGACTAACCACTTGACGTTATCACCCACTGCGCTCTCATTAGACGCAATTTGCTCAAAGGTTTCATTGTTCATGAAGTGATAGAATTCACCGTCTGTGTACAGGTAATCCATATCGACTTCAATCACGTCGGCCGCTTCAACGCTGTCACCCGATTTAAATGTTTTCTCTAGTACTTTACCGGAGATCAACTTACGGATTTTGACACGGTTAAAGGCCTGACCTTTGCCTGGCTTTACGAATTCATTTTCGGTAATGACACACGGCTCGTTATCGAGCATAATTTTCAAACCGCCGCGGAATTCATTAGTGCTGAAAGACGCCATCTTGATCCTCTTAACATCTTCGAGTTTTCACAAATGTCGCACATCATAACCCGAATCCAGCCTGCTGTTGAGCGAAACTGGATCAAAGAACTCGCAGAGGCGATCACAGATCCCAGTGAACTGCTGCAAACGCTTGAAATTTCACCAAAGGGGTGGGAGGCCGGCTTTGCCGCGCGCCGTTTGTTTACACAGCGCGTCCCACGTAGTTTTGTTGCCCGAATGGAAAAGGGCAACCCTAATGACCCGCTGCTTAAGCAAGTGCTACCAGTGGCAGACGAGTTTACTGAGGTTGACGGGTTCAGCGCTGACCCACTGGAAGAGCAAGATAATGCGATTCCTGGCTTGTTACACAAGTACCACAACCGTGTGTTGCTGATCGTTAAGGGAGGCTGTGCCATAAATTGCCGTTATTGCTTCCGCCGCCATTTCCCTTATCAAGATAACAAAGGCAGCAAACGCGTGTGGCAAGGGGCGCTGGATTATATCGCCGCTCATGCAGAGATAGACGAAGTGATTTTATCTGGTGGTGATCCGCTGATGGCAAAAGACGAGGAGCTCGATTGGCTCATCAGTGCTATCGAGCAAATAACGCATGTTAAACGGCTGCGTATTCACTCTCGCTTGCCCGTAGTGATCCCTGCGCGCCTCACTTCCGCACTGACCGAGCGCTTATCG
Organism: Salinivibrio sp. VYel1; assembly: GCF_009377945.1. Taxonomy (NCBI): domain Bacteria; kingdom Pseudomonadati; phylum Pseudomonadota; class Gammaproteobacteria; order Vibrionales; family Vibrionaceae; genus Salinivibrio; species Salinivibrio sp. VYel1. The sequence continues at coordinate 178,999 of NZ_RSAM01000008.1, forward strand.
CGCTCGCGTTTACAAGTGGTAATGGTCACCCACATCAACCATGCCAATGAGATCGATGACGAATTAAGCGACAAACTCCACGCATTGCGACAAGCGGGGATCACGCTGCTCAACCAAAGCGTGCTTCTCAAAGGCGTGAATGATAGTGCGGATGCGTTGGTGGCACTGAGCCAACGACTGTTTGAGGCTGGCGTTTTGCCTTATTACCTGCATGTATTGGATAAAGTTCAAGGCGCCGCCCACTTTTTAGTCTCGGACGATGAAGCGCGCGCATTAGTGCAAGACATTATCGGCCAGCTTTCAGGCTATTTGGTCCCCCGACTGACCCGAGAAATTGGCGGGCGAGCCAGTAAAACCCCGCTTGATCTACATTTAGAGTGAATAATCAGTAACTTAATTAATATACGCTGTTGATTTATTTTTAATTTAATGGCTTATTAAAAAGAAAGCTCACCACAAGGATGTGTTATGTCTCTGATTATTCGTCAATACCACGCCGACGACATTCCGGCGATACGTGATATCTATGCGCAACCCAAGGCCCAAGCGGGCACCTTACAACTACCGATGCCAAGCCTCGCCATGTGGGAAAAACGGCTTAATAACGTGCCAGATGGCGTATACCCATTGGTTGCCGAGCTAGAAGGTAAAGTGGTCGGCAACCTAGGCTTAGTCATTGCCGCGAACCCGCGCCGTCGCCACGTCGCAGATATTGGCATGGGCGTTCATGATGCTTATCAAGGCCGCGGCATTGGTAGTGCACTAATGGAAAAAGCGATCGATTTAGCCGAAAACTGGTTGAATATGTCACGGATCGAGTTGACCGTATACACAGATAACACAGCGGCTATCCATCTCTATCAACGCTTTGGCTTTGAGATTGAAGGCACCGCCAAACAGTTTGCGTTCCGCAATGGCGAGTTTGTCGATGCCCATTATATGGCACGTAATCGCTAACCAAGCCATTCAGGCATGCTATCGGGCTTAGCGTAGCTCAGACGACCAACACGATCAGTGGTATGGTAGCTGTCTAAGCCACTCAAAGCGACGGAGCCTGCTTGCTCAATATCGACAAAACCATCATGGCTGATACAGCTATCTGGAACATGTGCCTCAATGATCTCACCCACCAACAGGTGGGTGCCATTGATCGCCATAGTGTGCTCTTCACGAAGAATGAGACCAAGACGTATAGCAGCCTCTTGAACATAAGGCGCATTAATGCGCTCGCGCCATAAAGGAGTCAACCCCACTTGCTCAAATTCAGACACGCCGTGTGGGTAGCGTGCTGACGTTTGATGCGCCGCGACAACCATCTCCTTTTGAACATGGTTGAGAGTATAAACACCTGTTTCTCTGATATTTGCTAACGTATCTCGCGGGACGGTATCAGGGCGGATAATCACCCCCATCAACGCAGGGTTTGCCCCTAAGTGAAACGCAGAACTCACAATGCATAGATTTGTCTGCCGACTCGTATCACTTGTTCCCAGTAGGTTCGCCGATTTAAAACCTGACAAGCTATTGACGAACGCCGCACGGTAGCGCTTCTCCATGGCCAATATATCATCTCTTTCATACACGCTTAGGGACATAAGTATCCTTATTCAAGTTGGCACCGCTGGCAACGGGCTTGGCCCGTTAACAACGCAGATATTCGATAACGATGGCGGGCGAAAAACAAATAGGCTTTATCCGCAAACCAGGCAATGCCAGGCCTACGTAACCACTTAACCCAATGCCCTTTGCCTACCGCTTGCCATGCAGCATAAGTAGCATCTAAACCATACACCATCTGTCCTTGACTATCTTTGGCGTGCAAAATGCGATTAGCGGCATTGGGATCCACATCGGGGAAACGTGCTGCAAAATCGGGATGATGGATATCTTCCAGTATGAGCTGTTGGTTTTTATCCCAACGTGACAGCTTGCGCATTTCCTTGACGCATAACGGGCACAAACTGTCATAAAATAGCGTCACCATAAACGTCCCTCCTAATTTCGTTTTAATACGCATAACGACATCGGTACGATCAGGTGTTTACGCCTATCCAGCATGGATAAAACCCACGTCAGCCAGTACTCAGCATAGCGATCCAAGCCTTATACGGCCTATTAGGTAGTCAGAAATGTGGAAAAGTGTCGGTTGGTGTCTGTGTGATAGGCGTTTTGAAGCGAGGCGCATAGGGCTGATACACCCTCAAGATACAAAAAAGCCCCGACCGTGAGGTCAGGGCTTGGTGTTTTCTCATCAAAGTCTTACATCTATTTGCTTTGATGATTAAATTGCGAGCTATGCGCAATGAGTTTTGAAGCGAGACGCACAGTGTATGCCAATACATGAGCATCGCAGCTATCAAAAATCGCAAGCAATAGGCGCAATTTATAATCAAAGCCTGGCGATGTCCTACTCTCACATGGGGAGACCCCACACTACCATCGGCGCTGCTTCGTTTCACTACTGAGTTCGGCATGGAATCAGGTGGGTCCAAAGCGCTATGGTCGCCAAGCAAATTCGG
>NZ_RSAM01000009.1:0-176396 GCF_009377945.1 Salinivibrio sp. VYel1
CGGGTTGTGTCGCCAGACGCATTGCCCGGTAGCTAAGTTCGGCACAGATAAGCGCTGAAAGCATCTAAGCGCGAAGCTGGCCCCGAGATGAGTCATCCCTAGAGCTTCGAGCTCTCTAAAGGGTTGTTCTAGACTAGAACGTTGATAGGCAGGGTGTGTAAGCGCTGTGAGGCGTTGAGCTAACCTGTACTAATTGCCCGTGAGGCTTAACCATACAACACCCAAGAGGTTTTGGGTTGGACTCGAATAAAGCCAGTTGATTGTGGCGAGAACGAACAGCTTTCTAGATTACCGAATTTGCTTGGCGACCATAGCGCTTTGGACCCACCTGACTCCATGCCGAACTCAGTAGTGAAACGAAGCAGCGCCGATGGTAGTGTGGGGTCTCCCCATGTGAGAGTAGGACATCGCCAGGCTTGCTTTCTTGTTTTCAGATTTTTGGAAAAATCTGAAGGCAAAAACAGATTTAAGCATCAAAGCAAATAGATGTAAGACTTTGATGAGACAGAATTGGTGCGGAGTGGTAGTTCAGTTGGTTAGAATACCGGCCTGTCACGCCGGGGGTCGCGGGTTCGAGTCCCGTCCACTCCGCCACTACTTAGAAACCCTAGCTGAAAAGCTGGGGTTTTTTGCATTTAAGCTCCCCAGAGCCAGACGTCTTGGTCGCGGCACTTGCAGTGCGCGTTGAGTCCCGGCACTCCGCCACTACTTAGAGACCCTAGCTGAAAAGCTGGGGTTTTTTGCGTTTAAAGCGCCCCTTTAGTGTTAGGGTTATTGCTGGAGAATAACAAGACATAAAAAAAGCGCCTTGCGGCGCTTTTAATGGCTTAGGCCATCCCTTGGATGACCACAAATTTTTCTAAGAGCTGATCCTCTGTCTCAACATTATCGGGATCGGTGATAATGCATTTGGAGATAGGGCAGACCGACTGACACGTTGGCTTGTCGTAATGGCCTTTACACTCGGTACATAAATCTGGCTCGATCTCAAAGATCTCGGAACCCATCGAGATGGCCCCGTTGGGACACTCGGGCTCACACATATCGCAGTTTATGCATCGGTCTGTTATTAATAGAGCCATGTTTCAAAAATCACTATTTTTGGTAATTATATCAATCATTTACGAATTGCTTTTATTAACTGTTCTTTGCCTTGAGTTACTGAAGTGAACTTTATTTTTCCATGTTTAGTAACGCAAATCCGTAACGCATGGTATTTTTTACGTATTCAAAAAGTAGCATGTGTGAGCTTTACGGATGAGCCCCGTTGAACAAAGGCCTCTACAGTGACGCGCACTTTAACATAAACCTCAAAAACGGCCAAAAAGTGATTATGAGCATGCAATTGAGCGCCGGTCGAAGTGTGAAAAGGCGAACTACCTGCGTGTCGATTTTAGTAAAACCGGTAAAGTCACCATATATGCCACGTTCCCAGAAGAGATGGGCTTGAAGGGACGCAAACTCGGCACCTATCCAGAGCTACAGCTCCCGATAGCACGAGAAAAAGCCCACGAGATAGCCCGTGATGGCTTACGCGCAGAATCTGTCGCACAAGCTATATCGATGTATGAAGACGATTTGCGGGGGCGCGTGGCTCGCCAGAGTATGAGCGAAGCCAGTTTTGATACTTACTCTGCTCGCATCAAACAACTCCGACTGGCATTCGATGAGCTTCTTGTCTTTGCTGATGTCTCTTATAACCAGCTTATCGATGTAGTGAATACGTGGATCGCTACAAAGTCTAACAACCACGCATTAGAGCTATTTGCCGAGTTACGCCGCGTGTGGCGATTTTGTGCACCGCTTTTGGCCAACGGTAAAAATGTAGCTGCCTCCATCCCTGATGACTATGTATCATCACGCGTTCAGCGGCCCCTACCTACACGCCTTTATACCGATATTGGCTCTATGGCTAGGCTATGGCTTAACTTGGCAAGCTGTGCCTCGCAGCATCAGAAAAATGCGGTGCGGTATATGATCCTGACTGGGGGCGCCCGATAAATGTCTGCAACCTCAAGTGGGAATACATCGATGAGGCGATGAGCGAGATTGTTTATCCTGCCGCGGTGATTGGCCTACGTGGCGCTATGAAAACGCAAGGTGAGTTTCGTTTGCCTATTACAGAGCCGCTTAAACAGATTCTTGAAGAACAACGCGAATGGCAGCATGCCGTACCTACGTGTAATAAGGAATATGTGTTCTTAAAGGTCTCAGATCCGTCACAGCCGTTTTCTAAACGGACACTCGATAAACTCATAAAAAGACACATGCCCGAAAATGCCATTAAAGGGATCACTCACGATGGCACGGTAAAAGGCAGTGCCGGCGCGTTTAACACCATTTGCCGCAAGTTTCTTAAAACCAATATCATTGTGTTACTGCGTTGCAAAGGCTTATCCCGCAGTGAGGTACGCGAGATAAGCGCCCTGTGCATGCACCACAAAATAGACCGCGACCCTATGGCCGAACACTACGATTTTTCAGACGAGATTTTGCAAGAAGAGATGGCCCTAAAGCGCATTGGGTTCCAAGCGCATGCAGAGAGCATTCTTGAGAACGCGGCGTTGCTAAGAAGAAAGCTCTAACAAGTTGATATCGTAAGTTATGAACTGGGTTAACGCTTTGCTGAGCTATGTTTGGCATACTAGTTCAGTAACTAAGCGTGATGAGGGCTAGCCTAGCCCCTCACGTCAGGTGAGTTATCCGTAGGTACCAAGAAAGCCATATTTATTTAGAGAGAGTAGTGATGAGTGAGCAGTCACAAAAGCGTTGTTTTGTCGTAACGCCAATAGGGCCAGAAGAGTCTAGCATTCGCCGGAAAGCTCAAGGAATTTTAGATGCGGTTATCAAACCCGTTCTAGAAGAAAAAGGGTTTAGCGTTTTTGTGGCGCATGAGATTGAAACCTCTGGGTCGATAACTAAGCAGGTTCTTAAACACTTACTTGAAGACGATCTTGTGATAGCAAACTTAACGGGCTTAAACCCGAATGTGATGTATGAGCTTGCTGTTCGTCATGCTAAACGACTCCCTGTTGTGACTATCGCTGAAGTTGAGACAGTACTCCCGTTTGATATTTCAGATGAAAGAACGCTTTTTTATAAAAATGATATGGCAGGAGCTCATGAATTGAAGCCTAAGATGGCAGGGATGATTGATTCAGCACTTGAAGATAGTGTCCCCGATAATCCAATCTATCGAGCAACCGAGTCCATCGTGTTCCAAGAGTCTACCGAGACCACTGATGCTGATAAGTATATGGTAGAAAGGTTAGATAGAATTGAGCATGTGTTAATGAACTTTGTTCATTCACAAAGTTACAAAGGCGATTTTTCAAATAAAGTGAGTGGGACGTTTTTGATGTTGGTAGTTCGAGTTACTGGCCAGCCCAAAAATATCAGTACATTCTCTAAGAAAGTTGGCCAACTAGCAGGATACCAAGGGCTAAGTCTTAGAGGTGAAAAAGATCCTGATAGAGGTAGTGCAGTATTTGAGTTGATTTTTGAAGCGATGGTAATTCCCAAACAGCTTATTGAAGATATCGCCTCTTTCTGTAACCTAGATATCGAGTGGTTGGCTGAATAGTGAACACATAGGGGGCAAGGGTGACATCGTATTATGAGAAGAAGCCAAGCTCTAGGCTTGGCTTCTTCGTTTAACTCACACTCAAACACCGGCGCTTGAACTCATACACTTGGCTTTCTAGGTAGCGCACGCGGCGTGCGCTGTACCGAATGGGGGCGAGAAAACTGCGATGCCGGTGTGAATGGGTCCAATCGATGAGTGTTTTCTGTGTGATCCCCAAAACTTCACACGCCTCTTTCGGTCTATCCCGGATCCTCAAGCCACTTTCCTATGCCGTGAACTCAGTAGAGGCTTATCGCGGCATTCGCGATGGCAACGGTGAGCAAGCCGGCTCGGCCTTGGGGGATTTAGGTGGATCACTGGCAGGCGCAGCGCTTGACTCGGTCGTGCCGGGCATCGGTACCGCCATTGGCGGGCTTGTCGGTGGTATTGCTGGCGGCTTGGGCGGGCAAGAAATTGGCGCATGGCTTGGCCGCAAACTGGATCCGCCCGAGGTGACGGCGGAGAAAATCAAAGAGGTAGAACGTAAAAAGGCAGAAGCTGCACAAAAACCACCCATGCACTTTGCACCTCAGATCAACATTGAATCTTCACCTAACCAAAACAGTGAAGAAATTGCCGAGATTGCAATGCGCAAGATGGAAGAGAAATACGCTTATGCTACATCCGGCAATGACGTTACCACGCAGCTGGGCTATTCGGGCATAGATCAAGATTGAATGATTTATATTATTATCAATAACATAAATTAATTCATCAAGGCTTTGCAACCAACCTATCACTCAGTACTATGCAGTTTCTGAGTGATAGGAGAGAATCATGCCCCCGCAGCCGTCAACAACCCTTAAAGAACAAGCTTTGAGCGCATTTCAGCGTTACACGTACCTGAAGTTGATTGTATTTGTCATTTCATGGACCAGTGGTTTTGCTTTTGTGAGTGAATTTGCTACTTATATGTATGCCTTTGGGTATGGCATTAGAATGCCTGCAGAAGGTGTCCCATACCTAAAGATAACCGCTATTTTGATAGCTACCTCTGTTTTCGCAGTGATTTTGCTTGCCTACTTCATTATAAAAGCGGTTTTGATTGGATTGTTAAACTATATCCAATCAATTCATAAAATAAACTCGTGGCTATGTAAAAAGTATCCTAAATATGGGGAGTTGGATGATGGCCTGAAAGCCGAAGAAATAATGGCTAAGTTTTCAAACTTATTGATGCTAGGTTTAATTGTACTGGTACCTTTTCTTTTCTATCTTACAGTTGTAGCTGTGTTGAAGATTGGGGGTTATTGTGGTGACATAAGTTGTTTTAACCACGGGAAACAGTCTTTTGTTTATTTATTGATTGCACTATTTGTTCTAGTGATAGGTAGGCCTAAATGGATAAAAGGAATGGCCGTTATAGCGTCAATGCTTGCGATTATTACTGTATTGTGGTTTGTGTTTTCCCCCTCTAAATACGCTGAATTCCTTCGCTTTGCGGGCTTTGGTGGCGGGAAACCTGTATCTGTTTACATGCTTGGTGCTGATAGTAAAAGCGAGAAAAAAATAGACGGCGGATTGCTGATCCGTAGTAACAATTATCTGACCGTTTATAGCGAAAGCTCCCAATCAAGCCTTGAGATACCAATGCCGTTGGTACGCAAAATTGAATACGGTAACAGTAAGAAGAACGCCATTCTGCCAAAGCTGAACGAATAACACTGCACAGACATAGGGGCCGCTCGGACTCTTTTTAATGGGGAGGGTTACAAGTAAACCAAACAAGGAGGCAAAAGGATGAGGCCAACTTCAGCACTGATTGATCTACAACGTGAGGCCATGAACGAGCATGCATCGCTGGTGGCGGTGATGGAAAAAGCGTATGACTATGCGGTGGAGAATGAACTGCATGAACTTGAAACATGGTTATACAACGAGCTTAACGGCTACCCCGAAACCACCATCACGCCTTGGTATCGGCGGCTAAGTGGAACATTGCTTGCCGAAATGCCGTTTAGCGGCTGGCACCCTATTGAGGGAGACGGCGAAGACTTTAAGCGCCATGTCACCACTTTTATTTGCCGGTTACCCATTGCAGAGATTGTCACCCACCATGAGTGCAAGCAGCCGATTAGGCTGCCGTTTACGAGTGATGAGAGTGCGTTTTTGTCGGATACTGTATGGGAAGGTGAAACGCACATGCTATTTATTGAGCCTCATTGTTTCAACAATGTTGTTCGGCAAGCACTAACAAAATTGGTTTCTATTTTGATTAATGTTCATCCCCGATAGATAAAGGGCCTTCTGTTGCTCTCCAAAGATCATTTAATCGTTCTTTATCTTGATGGTTGACATTATCCAGCGAAGCAATATTTTCAAGAGCACCTAGGAATTCTTTTCTATATGCATCCAGTTTCTTTGATTCCAAGTTTTGATCAAAAGTAACTGATTTTAATATTAATTTTTTGAGTGCATTGGCCACTAGTTGAATGTTCTCTACCTGAAAGGGAGGACGTTTAAACCTCTCATCAACTTCAAACCCTAAAAGAGGTAATTGTTCTTTCAACTCCTCTTCTATGAATGTCATGCCATTGATTATACTTGTTCTGTCTGCGGTTCCCTGATTCAGGTCTTTGATATTAGAACGAATAAACGTATCAAACCTACACACGATTTTGCATGCATGTAGTAAAACCTTGTTATCACTATGCATCACGCCGTTATTTATATTATTTTCAGGGTAGAGGCTACGGTATAAGGTTTTTATATCTAAATAGACTCTTGACTTATTGGTAAAGTCAATTACGTATTGCTGGATTTCGCCAAAATGATCTCTAAAGTGCTCATAATGCGCCAAGTAGAGGTTGGTTCTGTTCGTTGCCTGCGCTTCTGAGATTTGCAGCGCTGTTTGTTTTGTGCCGTGTAACCTACCAATCAGCACACCCAAAGGGATGGAGAGCGAGCTAATGCCGATTGGAAGAGCGCTGACTTTTAAGAATGTGCCATAGCCTTTGGCGGAGAACGAAAGCGAATACTCAAGCCACACAGGAATTGCCAATGCCAGTGCGAGTGATAAGGGAGTCAGTACGGCTAGCCAAAACAGCCATTGGTTCTCCAATCCTGTACTGGGGTTCAATGCTAGCTTCGCTTTTGCCTTGACCCAGATTGATTCCGTTGATTCATCCACCGTTATCATGCTCCCTTCCAATGAATGTCCTAAATGGTAAACGGGCATGACCGCAAAGTCATGCCTCATCTGTCGCACTTTTCATGCATGGTTAATACCGCTGCTCGGTGTACTCCGCTAGTTCGGCGATTTTATCAAGCGAGGTTTCGGCAATGGCTTTAAGCTCGGCCACGCTAAAATAACCCGGCTCGCGCAACAGGGCGGGAATTTGCCCGCGTGAGACAACCACGGCATCGTTCTCCACCAATTGGGTGCTCACCACATTGCCCCTGTCCATTACCATAAGCAGCCGTGCTTGGTGCGGTGGCTCTATTACTTGTGGAGAGGGTTGGCGGCTTTCTGCGGCCCAATATTGCCACAGCACATCATCGCATTCGTTTTGGTAGCGGATCACGCGGTCACGAATACTGGGTTTTACTTTGTTGGGGGAGAGGGTTTGCAGCCAGCCAAAGAGTGTACGGAGCGGTAGGCATATCATGGGGTTGTGTTTATCGATAGAGGGAATTGGCATTTTGACAACACCCCATCGTGCACTGTTGCCAGTTAGCTTTCTGGACTGGTTTCCCCAGTCCATTCCCATACATTCAACCGCGATGTAAATCTCGAAATAAGCCTTCAGCCATAGTCTCTATATCAGAGGGAAAATCCTCGTCTATATTTATATTCTTGTTTTCAATGTGGGTGGATATTAACGTTTTATATATCTTTTTGTCTGTAAACGTCTCCCTCACAGAACGACTGTTATTGACATAGGTGTTGGCGTAGGGTAACAAGTCAGAAGCCATCTGCTTAACTATTAACCCCATTGCAATCGTATGCTTTAATCTTGTTTTTTCTCGGATGAATCTGTTTTCTTCTATTCTCTTCATTAAGTGTAAGTGTGACATGAAAATGTTTATTTCATATAGTATTCCGGTAAGAATGCTCTCGACCTTCTCTTCACGTCCTGAGGATAATTTTATAAAGTCAGTAAATATCTTCTCATGGTCTTTGGGTTTTTCCATTTGCTCGATGTTTCTAATCATAATCTCCTTTGACTTTTCTTTCTTCTCCTTGTCGAATTTGTCAATAACAACATAATAGTTTAATATTTCATCTATACAATAATTAATGTACTCAATTATTGACCTTAGTGGTAGATTTAATAATAGTCGCGTTGCTTTTAACTCCCGCTCTATGGCATCGTAATGTCTTTCCCATGCAGCTTTATCAGATTTTATTGCTACGGCTGCTGTTATTACTGCTGCAATCAATGCGACCATGCCTGCATTGAAGGTTTGCCATTGAAGCAACGTGGCTCTGAGGAGATGGACACCCCCCTCATAAAAAGGAATAAAGAACATGCATATGAAGTATACGAAGAGTAAAACTAACACTAATGAATATGATAATATTTTTTTATTTTTCATTATGTAAACCTTTGAATAATGGTTTGGCTTTTTCTCGTAAGACAATAGATGTTATAAGAAATGCTAATGATGATATAAATGAAAAGTAAAACGTTGTAAAAAGCAAAGTGAGATAAATAAAAATGATCCCAGTTAAAACTATCCGCATCGATGTTTCATCTAGTGTGTTTTCAATATCCTCTATCGATGCTCTTTTTTCTTTAGCATAGAGATGAAAGCCAAGGGCGTAAGTGAAAATAACGAGAGATATTACATTAAGAGTTAAAGCTATCTCAAGAGATAAGCTGCTATGCACAAGCTCTCCTGCGCTAAGTAATGCCAAAATATAGGTCATGCAGAATGCAGATAGACCTCCATACACCCAAATGTAATATTCATTTCTATTGCTTTCTTTCATATTAAAACAGTGAACTTTCGTTTGCGCATAACCACACTCAAATTTACTTGCAAAATCCGCATTACGCAATGAGTGATGGCCTCCAGTACGTCATAACTCTGATAAATTCATTGCTGTGCTTTTTGTTGATAAATCTCAGGTGTGAGAAACGCGATCTCAGCAACAGAGTTCGGGATAACGCAGCGATAGGGTGAGCGTGTATATGCAATCATCACTATTCAATTTAAAAAGGAGCAGCGTTATGTCTTATATCCCCGAACGCTCAATGCGGTACAAAGCAGCTCAGCGTGACTATAAAAGAATCATCAGTGTGGTCGATGCATTTTACTCAAAGCCAGATACTACGGCGCTGGATGAACAGGGTATCACCGTCGTAATGCCCTATACAGACACCCATCGAGCCATGCAGCTAGAGGCTTTCGGCAAGCGCATTGATATACGCACTTCCATCACGTTTTTACAGGATCATGAATTGCTTATTGAGTCAGTGGCTGTTTATGTGCCAGATGCTGAAGGTAAAAACGAACAGGTTTTAGAGAGAACGTGGTTCGATACGTCAGGCGTCCGAGAAATGCCTACGTCTTGCAGTGTGTCGGTAAGCAATGAATTTTATCCAGCGTTAGGCTTTCTTATTAAATCGGTAGATGCTCTACTGAAACTTAAAGAATTTAGGTTAGTGTCTAAGGGAGCAACTGACTGGGGAGCTTTGCTTTAGCGGTGATTGTGAAGCAGGAAATTACCCCCTTATTTTGTGTTACGCGGCGCAAAGTGGTACACGCCGAGTAACACAAATTTATAAGTGGTTGTTATATGGTAATAAAAAACACGGATTCACACATATCACAGTTTATACATTTATTGGTGATGAGTGGTGCCATATTACTTACCCGATGGGTTACGTGTATCTTGTCCTGATTGCAGGTTACGCATCAGTAGCGCGTACTCTAGATCCATACCTTCTGGCACAGGAATAAATACGAAGTGGCCGCTACCTTTGGCATCAGTGATGGTTTCTGACTTACGGTTTTCCATCGCTTCTAGGGTGAAATGGACATTGCCTCGCGGTGTCATCAGCTCAAGGCTGTCACCGAGCATAAATTTGTTTTTCACTTCCACTTCAGCCAGATCGCCACGGCGCTTGCCAGTGAATTCGCCGACAAATTGCTGCTGTTCAGAAATCGAATAGCCGTAGTCATAGTTTTGGTAGCTATCGTGGGTATGACGACGCAAAAAGCCTTCGGTGTAGCCTCGGTGTGCAAGGTTCTCGAGGGTATTCATCAGGCTCTCATCGAACGGTTTACCGGCCACGGCATCATCAATTGCTTGGCGATACACCTGTGCTGTACGTGCGCAGTAATAGAAAGACTTAGTGCGACCTTCGATTTTTAGCGAGTGCACGCCCATTTGGGTCAAGCGTTCAACGTGCTGAATGGCGCGCAAGTCTTTTGAGTTCATGATGTAGGTGCCGTGCTCATCTTCGTACGCGGCCATCAACTCACCCGGGCGTCCGCCTTCTTCAAGCAACACGACATCATCAACTGGCTCGCCTTTACCCAGGGTTGGGGTCACTTCTTGAACTTGTACGACTTGGCCTGCGTCGTCTTCTTTGCCTTTATGCACTTTGTAGTCCCAACGGCAGGCGTTGGTACAGGTGCCTTGGTTTGGGTCACGCTTATTAATATAGCCTGACAACAGACAACGGCCAGAATACGCCATACATAGCGCGCCGTGAACAAACACCTCAAGCTCCATTTCAGGGCAGTGTTGGCGGATGTCTTCGATCTCTTCCAGTGATAGTTCACGCGATAAGATCACACGTTCAATCCCTTGCTGCTGCCAAAACTTGACGGTCGCCCAGTTAATTGCATTAGCTTGCACGGAAAGGTGGATTGCCATATCAGGGAAGTGCTCACGCACCATCATAATCAAGCCAGGATCGGACATGATCAGTGCGTCAGGGCCCATATCGATAATTGGCTTGAGATCGCGAATAAAGGTTTTTAGCTTGGCGTTGTGCGGCTGAATGTTACAGACCACGTAGAACTTCTTACCCTGCGCATGGGCTTCGTCAATGCCTATTTTCAGGTTGTCGTGGTTAAATTCATTGTTGCGCACACGCAGGCTATAGCGTGGCTGGCCGGCATACACGGCGTCGGCCCCATAGGCGAACGCGTAGCGCATATTCTTTAGGCTACCGGCGGGAGAGAGTAATTCTGGCGTAAACATAATTCCAAGCTTGAGTCTGAGTATAAGTCAGGCACCTTCACGTTGAAGGTGAGTGTGGGCGCCATTTTACTGTGACATTACCCACACTACCAGCCGAATTTACCTAATCTTTGTGGGGATTAGTTAGTCGGTTTTTAAACCGCCTAACGCGGTGAATAAGCCATCTAGAAGGGTGTCGAGCTCGCCGCACATCAGCGATAAGTCGGCATCGAGGCGGGCTGCGACATCTTCTCGGTCGATGTCAGCGTTTTGATCGCGAATTTCCTCGGAGAACTTCAGTCGCTTCACGCTTAAATCATCGCCTAATATGAAGTCGACTTGTTCTTGCCAGTCCATGGACAACTTGGTGACTTGCTTGTCTGCCTCCAGGTGCGCCTGAATTTCATCACTGGTGAGATCTTGCTGTTTACATTTGATCACCCCACCTTCTTCCAGCAGTGCTTTGAGTTCTGCTTCATCACCGAGGTGAAAGCCTTGCGGCGCTTGGCCTTGCTTGACCCATTCGGTCATTGCATGCTCTGCCGGAGTCTCGGTTTCAACGGGAACGACGGGTAAGCTGCCGATGGATTTCCGTAGAAGGGCGAGCAACTCTTCGCCTTTTTTGATACTGGCGGCATCAACTAATACCAAACCTTTATCCGCCATAATCAAAGCGCACATCTGACTTTGACGCGTGAAGGCACGCGGTAAGAGCTCCATGACCACATCGTCTTTTAGGCTATCTTTCTCGCGCTTTTTCAGGCGTTGCCCTTGGGCTTGCTCCATGGCGTCAACTTTCTCTTCCAAGGCGTCTTTGATCACCGACGCGGGGAGCAACTTTTCTTCTTTGCGAGCGCGGATCAGGATATTGTTACCACTGACATGCGTGAGCATATCGCCATGCTTACCCAGTGCATTGTCCCAGCCAAACTTTTGCATGTCCTGGCTGCCACAAGGGGTAAAGTCGAACTCCCTCAGCTGGCTTTCCAGTTGTGTTGGATCGAGGGGAATATCACGGGTAAGACGATAGACGAGTAAATTCTTAAACCAAATCATGGCGAGGCTTTATCCATCCTGTTGTGAGAAAGGCAACATGGTATTGCATTCACTCTCGAATGTCGCTGCAATTAGCGTAGAATTTAACCCTGCTCGCGACTTCAGCGAGACAAACTTGCCCAGCTTCCTCAATGAACGGATTACCTCAGTTGTGTTAAAGATCATTCATACCTCCGATTGGCACCTTGGTCATCAGCTACATGGCTATGATCGCCAATATGAACATCAAGCCTTTCTCGATTGGCTTAAGCAATGCCTCATTGATGAGCAAGCCGATGCCTTATTGGTGGCGGGAGATGTGTTTGACAGCGCCAACCCACCCGCCAGCGCTTGGCGAATGCTGTATCGTTTTTTGGCTGATGTTGCCAAAGCACTGCCACACTTAAATGTGGTGATCACCGGCGGGAACCATGACTCACCTAGCAAACTCGACGCCCCACACGAGCTACTGAAAGCCTTTGATTTACACTTAATTGGTGCCATTGCCCGTGACAGTGACGGTCACCTAGATACAGAACGTATGCGAGTGCCTATTACCGATAAGTCAGGCGACGTCGCGGCTTGGGTATTGGCGGTGCCTTTTTTGCGAAGTGGTGATTTGCGTACAGAAGGACTCGATGAAAAGGACGATCGGCTTATTGAGGGAGTGCGAAGTATTTATCAGCAAACGGAGCAAGCTGGGCGTGAAAACGCGCGCGCTGATCAGGCGTTGATAGCGATGGGCCATGTGTATATGGCCAGTGGTGAGTTGTCAGAAATGTCAGAGCGGCGCATTCTTGGGGGGAATCAGCATGCGCTGCCGGCGGATATTTTCAGTGAGGATATTGCCTATGTCGCGCTTGGACATTTGCATTTAGCTCAGCAAGTGGCAAAGCAAACACGGATTCGTTATTGCGGCTCGCCCATCCCTTTGTCGTTATCCGAACGCCACTATCGGCACCAAGTGTTAGCGGTAACGCTTGAAGACAATCAGCTACAAAGTGTGATCCCACATTATGTGCCGCGTGCCGTTGATTTATGGCGGGTTCCGGAACAGCCCTCACCGTTGGAAACGGTACTCGACGCACTGGCGGGACTCACGCTTGAGCCTTTACCGCTGTCGCAGCAACCTTTGCTTGATGTCCCTGTTTTGTTAGATAAACCCCAGCCGATGCTCAGGGAAAAAATTCTAGCGGCCTTGGATGGTAAACCTGTGCGGCTTGCCAAAATCACACCGCATTATCGCGAGCAACCACAAACAAGTGGCTTTCGACAGCAACGTCTCTCGGAGGTCGAGCCCTATCAGGTGCTTCGCCATGGTTGGCAGCAAAAGTATCAAGGTGAACCTGATACGGCGTTATCAGCAACGTTTTCTCAGTTATTGGAGCAACTGGAACAGGACGAGGATCAATAAACGATGAAAATCCTGGCATTACGTGGCGAGAATTTGGCCAGCATTCAACATCCGTTTGCATTGGACTTTTCACAAGGACCGCTGGGTGACAGTGGCTTGTTTGCGATCACAGGCAAAACGGGCGCGGGAAAGTCGACGCTTTTGGATGCGATTTGCTTGGCGCTTTACGACAAGATCCCGCGCTTTCAGTCCAATAAAAAGCATGATGCGGATATTGGCTTGGGCGACCCGACCACTCGGGTTAAAGCCAATGATGTGCGCAGTATCTTATCGCGTGGTAAAGGCGAGGGGTACGCGGAAGTGGATTTTGTCGCCTATGATGGCAGCCGTTGGCGTGCGCATTGGTTGGTACGCCGTGCACGCGGTAAGGCGGACGGCCGTATACAGGCGAGCGAGCATTGGTTGGAGAACCTCGCCACAGGCCAACGTATCGCCGGTAAAAAACAGGAGGTACTCAGTGAAATAGAGCGCTTAGTGGGACTGAGCTATGAACAGTTCCGCCGTGCGGTGATGTTACCGCAAGGGGATTTTGCCGCTTTCTTAAAAGCGTCTGCAGATGATAGAGCGGCCTTGCTTGAGCGCATGACAGGCACTGAAATATATAGCCGGCTGTCGCAAATGGCGCACGAGCGGGCACGTGATGAAAAGCAAGCACTGGATCAACTGACCCAACAGTTGGGCGATATTCAGTTACTCACGGATGACGAAGAACAGCAATTGCATCAAGAGCAGACGCAATGCCAGCAGCACATTCACGATTTACACACTCAGCTCCGAAAACTCAATGACTATCGCCAACAACACACGCATTTTGCGCAAGCGCAGCAGGGCGTTGAGACGGCTCAGCAGGCGCTCGATGAAGCGAGTGAAGCGCGAGAGAGCATTGCCGCCCGGCGTGACGCGTTGGACGAGATAGAGCGTGTCCAAGTAGCTCGGGACGATTGGCAAGCGGTGCAGACCACCCAATGGCAACGCCAGGCGCTCACACTCGAACGCCATCAGCTCGCGCGTGAAGAACGTCGTATAGCCCAAGCGTATGAACAAGAGGCTGAACGTTGGCGCGACGCTAATCGGGCAGTGGCGGAGGCCGAGCAAAGCTGGGCGGAGCTTGAGCCTAAAGTACGGCAAGCGCAACAGATAGATACCCAACTGTCTGGCATTGAACGGCAAATGCATGAGCAAAACCTAGCGCTGAATGAGCAACAGCAAAAGTATCGACAAGCCCAACAGTCTTTTGCGCAAGCGCGTGCGCAAGCCGAACAACAGCAACAACGTGAGGCGGCGATAGAAAAAGAAATCGCCCGTTATGGTGACTTTTCTCATGTGGCGGAACACTATCAACCTGTGTTTGATAACCTGCGCCAGTACCTCGATTGCCAAGATACACTCTCTGCGCTGCAAGAAGAGTATCAAGCCCGTTATCATCAGCAGCAACACTGGCAGCCGCAACGTGACAAGTTGGACAAAGACATTGCCCAAGTTGATGACAGCAGTGCGCAGCTGAAAGCCAAGCGACAAGCGTTAGAGCCTGAGGCGCTGCAGGCAAATCAAGACGCGGATCAGGTGCGGTATAGCAAACTGCACACACAAAAGCGGCAGCAAGAAGCGGTGCTCAATGAGGGAAAAAACTGGCAGTATTGGCAAGAGTGCTGTCAGCATAACCAAGCGGAGCTGGAAAAACATCAAGCACTGTTTGCAGACAGCCAAACCCATTTAGCGCATTTGAAAGACACGCTGACCCGTGAGCAGGCTCAGGTCGAAGAAGCACAAAATAGCCTCCAACAGGCGATGGCGGTGGTCGAGCTTGATGATCTTCGCCAAACTTTACACGAGGGGGATCCTTGCCCGCTTTGTGGGGCCACCGAGCACCCCTACCTGCACCACGCCCCCGCGATTGAAGGCATGATCGCGCAGCAGCAGGCGCGTGTAGACGCCTTGCAAGCATCGTATAACCAACATCACGCCGAGTATTATTACTGGCAAAGGCAGCACCAGCAAAGCCAGCACGCGTGTGCCGAGTTAAAAGAGCAGGGAGCGGTTTGGCAGGCTGAGCGACAGCAATGCGAACGAGAGGTACATGCTGCGATCGCTGAGCTGGATGAAACCATCGACTTATCGCGTCCACTCAGTGACATCCTCGGCGAGATTGACGCACAGGCGCAACCAACCTATGCCGAGTATCAAGCCTGTTATCAAGCGATGACAGAGCGCCAACAACAGCTTGCCCGCATTCAGCAAATGGATACGGCCATTGCCGAACTCCAGCATGCACGTGAGCAGCTAGTGGCTCGACGTCATCAACTCGACCAGTCACTGACTGAGTGTGAGACACGGCTCAATGCGATTGATGAGCAATGGCAGCAGCAACAGACGCAAGTGACTCGAGTCAGCCAATCGCTGGATCAGCAATTAGGCGCTGGACAGTGGCTGGCGAGCCTGCAACAGGTTGGCGCCGCGCATTATATCCGCCAGATGGAGCAAAAAATTCAAGCCTATCAGGCACTGCAAGACGAAAAAGCGGCGCTTGCTGAGCATAAGCAACAAAGAGAGACCGACCTCGCCTCGCTTTCTCAGCAGTGCCAGAGCTTGTCAGAAGATATTCAAGCCCGGCAAGCCCAACTGGTGACCCTCGCACAAGAGCATCAACAGCAAAGTGCCGCGCGCCAAGCGTTGATCCCGCAATCAGATCTGGAGGCGCTAGAGCGATCCTACAAAGCGGCCATTGAAGAACAAGCCGCACAACGTAACCAAGCTGAGCAAGCCTACACGCAGGCCAGTGAAAAGCGTGCTGGTGTGCAGGCGCGCCAGCAAACGCTTGATACCCAGCAGCGTGAGGCGGATCAGCGCTACCGCGCAAGTGTGAGACGTTGGATCCAATGGCAGCCGGAACTCGGTGTTCATCAGTATGATTTGATTGGCGCGCTGTCGTATAGCGAGGTATGGCGTGCCAATGAGCGACAGGCGATCAGCGATGTTGAAGCGCGTTATCAAGAAGCCAAAACGCGCCTTGATGAGCGTCAGCAACAGCTTGTTCATTGTCAGCAAACCATGGCAGACACCAAAGCTTGGATAGTGGCACAGCAGCTACCTGATGATGATGCGTCTCTCAGCGCACAGCAGTCACAGTGGCAGCAAGCGCTCGAGGAGCAGGAGCAGCGCCTCTTTACGCTTCGTCACCAATTGACTGAGTCGGAAAAAGCCAAACAGCAAGCCGGCTCGCTGACCGAAAAAATCGAGGGACAGCGGCAGCAAACCGAGCAATGGTTGAAGTTGGCCGACCTGATAGGCTCTGCCAGTGGCGCTAAATTCCGTAATCTTGCGCAGTCGTTAACCTTGTCCCAGCTGGTCGAGATTGCCAATGAGCACTTGGCGTCATTGTCACCACGTTATGCACTGCAAACGGTGCCGGATAGCTTGCTGGCGTTACAGGTGGTCGATCACGATATGGGTGATGAGGTGCGCAGTGTCGAATCACTGTCTGGCGGAGAGAGCTTTTTAGTCTCGCTCTCGCTGGCGCTAGCACTGGCCTCTTTAGCGGCAGATACCCGCCAGCTTGGCTCTCTATTTATTGATGAGGGCTTCGGCACCCTAGACCCTGATAGCTTAGAAATGGCGTTAGCCTGCCTGGATACCCTGCAAGCGGATGGCCGACAAATTGGGGTGATTTCGCATGTGAATACACTGGTTGAGCGGATTGGTGCACAAGTCCGTGTAGATAGCCAAGGTGGCGGCGCAAGCCGTGTATTAGTGACACAGCAAGGTGTAGGCTAGGTCACAGCCTGTCGACACAAGGGGAAAATAGCTCGCGCTGGGTCACAAAAATGTCATAATAAATCCACATAATGGCGCCAGTTCAATGATAACACTAGGTAATTATCATGGTTAGACGGATTCTCGTTGTTGAAGACGAAGCCCCCATTCGCGAGATGCTTTGTTTTGTACTTGAACAAAAAGGTTATCAAACGGTTGAGGCAGAAGACTACGACTCGGCACTGGCGCAAATATGCGAGCCTTACCCAGAAATGATCCTGATGGATTGGATGTTACCTGGCGGATCGGGGCTCAATCTTATTAAGCACTTAAAGCGGGAAGAGTTAACCCGACAAATCCCCGTGGTAATGCTGACCGCAAGGGGCGAAGAAGAAGACAAAGTGCGAGGCTTAGAAGTAGGGGCCGATGACTACATCACCAAACCTTTCTCGCCGAAAGAGCTGGTGGCGCGATTAAAAGCGGTGATGCGCCGCGTGTCGCCGACAACCTTGGATGATGTCATTGAAGTACAAGGGTTGAAGCTTGACCCTGTCTCGCATCGAGTGACCGCCAATGATAATCCGCTAGACATGGGGCCGACCGAGTTTAAGCTGCTGCACTTTTTCATGACCCATCAAGAGCGAGTATATAGCCGCGAGCAGCTACTCAATAACGTGTGGGGCACCAATGTCTATGTTGAAGATAGAACGGTGGATGTGCATATTCGTCGCTTGCGCAAAGTGCTGGAAGCCGGTGGACACGCTAAACTGGTACAAACCGTGCGCGGCGCTGGATATCGTTTCTCAACACGTAGTTAAATCCCGCCTACATCAGGTGTAGGCTGCATGGAGACGCAATGGTCGAACGACTGTCTTGGAAGAAGCTAGCCTGGGAGCTGGCTTTTTTTTATTTACCTTGGTTTATCATAGGTTGGCTGTTTGGTGGCCTACCTTGGCTATTGCTTGGCGCCACCGTTGCCATGCTGCTTTGGCACCTGCATCAGCAAGTCAAGCTGTCGGATTGGCTTTGGAAAGACAAAAGCCTGATGCCACCCTCAGGCACCGGCTCCTGGGAGCCTTTGTTTAATGGGATTTATCGCTTACAAAAGCGTAATCGTCGTCGCCGTAAGGAGCTGGCGAATCTGATTCGTCGCTTTCGCAACGGGGCAGAGTCTTTACCGGATGCGGTGGTGGTTTTTGAGCGTGACGGTGCCATTGTTTGGTGTAACAAATTAGCTCAAGAACTGCTCGGCTTGCGTATGCCTGATGATAATGGCCAGCATATCAGTAATCTTATCCGCGCCCCTGAATTCGTCAGTTATATTGCTGATGCCAATTACGATGTGCCGCTCGAGATGCGCTCTCACCTCAATAGCGCGCGCACACTTGAGTTCCGGACCATGCCCTATGCGGAAGGCGAATATTTGATGGTGGTGCGTGATATCACTCAGTTAAAGCAACTGGAAGGGATGCGCCGCAACTTTTTCGCCAATGTTTCACACGAGCTACGCACGCCGATGACGGTTTTGCGTGGCTACTTAGAAATGACTGAAGATCCGGAGATGGTTGTTGGTCCCATGTGGCCGAAAGCACATGGGGTGATGACCGAGCAATTGTCTCGGATGGAGTCACTGGTAGAACAGCTTTTGACCCTGTCTAAAATTGAAGCAGCGGCCAAGCCTGAGCTGGATCATCATGTGGATGTGCCAGCCATGCTTGATGTGCTACAAAAAGAAGCCCAAGCCTTAAGTGGTGATAGTGAGCATGTACTTACGTTTGAAGTTGATACCAGCCTTAAAGTGAAAGGCAATGACGATCAATTACGCAGTGCGATTTCCAACCTAGTTTATAACGCAGTAAAGCATACCCCGCCCAACGCTGGGATCACTGTGCGTTGGTATCGCGCAAGCAAAGGCCCACGCCTGGAAGTACAGGACAGTGGTGAGGGGATCGCGCCGCAACATCTGGATCGGTTAACTGAGCGTTTTTATCGGGTGGATAAAGCCCGCTCCCGTGAAACGGGTGGCAGTGGTTTAGGATTGGCGATCGTAAAACATGCGTTAAGTCATCACGATGCGGAATTAGATATTCAAAGTGAACTTGGGGTGGGGAGCACGTTCTCCTTTACCTTACCGGAGCGGTTAGCATGTTAAAGCGGTTTATTGCCACAGCCAGCCTGCTAGTGAGCATGGCGGGCTTTAGTCATGCCGACACGCTGCCTGATTATCAACGTAGCAGCGGTATATCCGGTAACTTGAGCTCTGTCGGCTCAGACACCCTAGCCAATATGATGGCCGCTTGGACTGACGGGTTCAAACGGCTACATCCAGGGGTGAATATACAGCTACAAACGCCAGGCTCTGCCTCCGCCGCCCCCGCGCTGGTGGAAGGGACCGCACAACTTGGCCCCATGAGTCGTCCGATGCGGGTCAGTGAAGAAAATGCGTTTCAAGCACGTTTTGGCTATCCTCCTACCGCGGTACCCGTTGCGGTGGATGCGATGGCCGTCTATGTCCACCAAGACAACCCTTTACGCGCCATCAGTTTTCAACAGTTGGATGCGGTATTTTCTCGCACCCTCTGGTGTGGGGCGAGTAAACCGGTGGCAACCTGGGGGCAATTGGGCTTATCAGGCCGTTGGGCCAACCGAGATTTGCAATTATTCGGCCGTAACTCGGTATCCGGTACCTATGGTTATTTTAAGCAAGCTGCGTTGTGTCGTGGGGATTTTCGAGCCGATGTGAATGAGCAGCCCGGTTCGGCGTCTGTTGTGCAGTCGGTGGCCTCTTCGCTGAATGCGATCGGGTATGCAGGGATCGGCCATCAAGCGTCAGGGGCGCGCATGCTGGCGATTTCACACCAAGGTAAAAAGGCGATAAAGCCCACCCCTTCAGCGATTCGAACGGGTGAGTACCCCCTTACCCGTTATTTATATTTGTACATCAATAAAGCGCCCAATCAGCCGCTGGCGCCACTTGAATCGGCATTTATGCGTTATATTTTGTCGGCGCAAGGGCAGAAGGCGGTGAGTCAGCAAGGCTATATTCCCTTGCCGGCTCAAGCGGTGCGTGCGCAAAGACAGGCATTAGGGCTGGATGCGTCGCTAACAGACTCGCGTTAAGGGTTTAGACGTTTAGGGACTCAGCGTTGCGGAAACGACGGCCTCCACCGAACGCTTGTCGTGCTCTCAGTCGCTAAAGGTCATCCCCCAGTTTACTGACTGCCAGTATGCCTGCTCTGCTTCCAAGTCCGCCGCGAGCAAACGGTTCTCTTGCAGCCACCCGGTAGGGAAGGTGAGTTGCCATGCCCCTTTTTTGTCGACACTGAGAGCAATCTCTGGCAAGGCCTCGTCGTTACGTTGTGAGTGCAACACACAGGCTAACCGTAGTGCGCAAATCAGCGTCTCGATGAGCTTAGGTTTAAACAAGGTAAACTTAGGCATTTCATTGAGTTTTAGCGCCTTACGATGGAAGCGCGCGAGGGTGGCTAGCACGGTTTGCTGCTCTTGGTTAAACCCAGGCAAATTGGTGTTGCGCAGAATATACGCAGAATGCTTGTGGTAGCCAGGATAACCAATGCTTAACCCCACTTCGTGCAGCAGCGCAGCCCAATTCAAAAGCCCGGCGAGCTCTGCTTTCTTACTACCCTTATCCGGCTCGGCTTGCGCATAAAAATACGCGGCTGTATGTTGCACGCGACGGGCGTGACTCAGGTCGATGTTGTAGCGTGCTGCCATATCATCCGTCGTACGACCACGGATATCGGTACGTTGAAAGCGGTCTTCCATTTCATAGAGCAATCCTTCACGTAACGCACCATCAGAGAAGCGCATCGATTCGATGGCAAGCGCATCAAAGATCCCAGAAAGAATCGCCACGCCTGCGACGAAAACCGGTTGGCGGTCGACCGACAAGCCCGGTAAATCGATACTGTCACTGGTTTTAAACTTCAGCAGTTTTTCGATCAGGTTATCTAACCGCTTACGGGTGATAATGCCGTCTTCATCACCCAGGCCGATAATCACTTCACGAATCGCTTTGATGGTGCCTGACGCGCCGAGCGCCACTTGCCAGCCAGCCTGACGGTATTGAGAAGCCAAGCTTTCTAGCTTTTGTTGGGTGGCCAGCTGTGCGGCGGCAAATTGCTTAGGCGTAATGTTGCCTTTGGGGAAAAAACGCTCGTTATAACTCACGCAGCCAACCCGTTTACTGTTAACCTGTGCGGGCTCAAAGTTATCCCCGATCACTAATTCTGTACTGCCGCCCCCAATATCAATCACTAACTTCCGGCCAACGTTTTGCTGCGTGTGGGAGACGCCCATGTAAATAAGACGCGCCTCTTCCTCCCCGGAAATAATTTCAATCGGGTAGGGCAAAACCTGTCTTGCCCGCTTGATGAAGGTGTCGACATTGCGGGCCTGGCGCAAGGTGTGGGTGGCGGCGATACGGACATTCTCCATGTCTAAGCCGTTCAGCCGTTCAGCGAACATGGCTAAGCACTCGACACCACGGCTGATCGCCTCATCACTGAGGCAATGTTGATCATCCAACCCTGCAGCCAGTCGCACACGTTGTTTATGGCGACTCACTATCTGTAACCCTTCGCCAACGACGCGCGCGACGACCATATGAAAACTGTTAGAGCCGAGATCAACCGCTGCGATTTCGCGCGGCTTATCCTTTGACTGGGGGTGTGTCATGTTGCAACTTTTCCGCGTTTTTGAGTTCTTGGCGCTCTGCGTGCTTAAGGTAATCATAGATCTCGGTCTGAGAGCGGATCTTTTTCTTGTTACCCCGTTTGACGTAGGCGTTGGACATGGCTTTATCGATAACGCGGGCTTTCGCGCGATCGGAAAATTGAATCTCCAAGATGGCCATGATGCGATCTTTCAGTCTGGGATCGCGAATGGGAGCCCCAACTTCAATCCGGTTATCGATGTTGCGAGTCATCCAATCGGCAGACGAAATATACATATCACGTTCACCGCCGTTTTCAAAGGCAAACACGCGGGGGTGCTCTAAGAAGCGATCAACAATGCTGATTGCTTTGATATTCTGACTGACCCCTTTAACCCCAGGCACCAGCGAGCACATACCGCGTACGATGATGCGAATTTTCACCCCTTCATTGCTGGCTTTGTACAGCAGGTTCACTAGGCCTTTGTCGACCAGGTTGTTGACCTTGAGCGTAATACCTGCCTTACGTTTGGCCTGCGCATGCTCAATTTCACGCTCAATCAGTTTATACATACGACGCCGCGAGTTACGTGGCGAGACAATTAAGTGGTTGAACTTTACAGGACGATACGGGTTTTCAATAAACTCAAATACTTTGCGGATTTCTGACGTCAATGGCTGATCCGCTGTAAACAGCGCGAAGTCGGTATAAATACGCGCCGTTTTTTCATGAAAGTTACCTGTGCCGATATGGCCATAATCGCGTAGCACGCCGTCTTCACGACGAGAAATTAAACACAGTTTCGAGTGAATTTTGAGCCCTGGCGTGCCAAACACGACTTTTACGCCAGCATCCGTGAGCACCCGTGACCATTCGATGTTGGCTTCTTCATCAAAACGTGCTTGCAGCTCGACCACGACGGTCACGCGTTTTCCGTTGTTGGCAGCATCAATCATCGAGTTGATAATGCGAGAGTTTTTCGCCACACGATAGACGTTAATCCGAATACTACGCACTTTAGGATCAAACGACGCCTGACGCACCAGTTCAGTCATATGGCGGAACGTATGATAGGGATAATAAAGTAGAATATCGCGTTCGCGAATAGCATCGAAAGCATTGTTTTGTAGTTGAAAATCAGCCGATTCGAACGGTGGCAAAGGCGGGTTTTCCAGGTATTTACGTCCAACGTTCGGAAAGCCGATAAAATCACGAAAGTTGTGATAGCGAGCACCCGGTAAGACACTGTCGTAGTCGGAGATTTTTAATACCTGAATCAATTTGCTCACCATTTCCGGTGGCATATCGCGTTGATAAACAAACCGAACCGGTAGGGCGGTTAAACGCTGATCCAAGCTTTCTGACATGTTTTCAAGCAGGCTGTGCTCCACTTCATTGGTCAGGTCGTATTCCGCATCGCGGGTCATCTTCATCGCGTACGCTTCGACAGTATCGTAGTCGAAAAAACCACTAAAAATTTGGTCTAAACACAAACGGATAATGTTATCGAGTAAAATGATGGTTTTTCGCTGCCGTTTTCCTTTTGGCTCAGGAACTTTAACAAAGCGTTCTAATTCATCAGTTGGGATCTCTATCAGCGCATACTTGGGCTCTTCCCCTTCTTTTTTCAGCTGTACGGCGAGGTAAGAGTAGGCATCTTTCAAAAAGCTTAAAACATCGACGTCCTTGTTAAGCATAATTGGCGTGATGTAAGGCAAAATATTGCTTCTAAAATAACGTTTTAGCCACTGCGCTTGATGGTCAGAGAGTTGACGTTCGTTAACTAAAAAAATATGGCGGCGTGCCATTTCGAGCAAAATATCGTTGTAAAGATGATCAAAATCTTGATTCAGTTTGACGACTTTCGCTTGAATCTTGCTCAATAGCTCTTTGGCATGACTTTCCACTCCGCGTTCTTCATCGATAATGATGCGCCGTTTCACGTCGGCAAACCGTACTTGATAAAACTCGTCAAGGTTGGATGAAAAAATGCCTAAAAACCGAACTCGCTCAATAATAGGCACACTTTTGTCCGCGGCCTCTTGCAGGACACGTTCATTAAAAGAAAGCCAGCTAAGTTCTTTGTCGACATGATAAGAGTCTAAAGTCATAACGCGTAAGAAAATCCTGTTCTACTGAATAAAATTGCTGTCAAAATCGACAATCAAGTCGTCTGACAGCGTTTCAAGGGCTTCATGCAATACGTTAATGTCCGCTGCCGGCGGAACCGTTAAATAAAAATCTGCGGTGAAAATTTGCCCGCCCGTATTGGCGGCGCTTTGTGTTTGCGTGTTGAGTTTGTTGATGGTGACGCCATGAGCGGCGAGCAGCTGGCTGAGCGCTTGCACAATGCCGCGCCTGTCGTTGTCTGTTACCGACAACGTATGGGTAATCGGAGACGGTGAGGCGGGCGTCGCATCGGTGATGAGCAACTGTAAACCATCGAGCGCGCGTAACGCATGGACCAGCTCATCAGCGTACGTGTCTGACACTGAAATGTGAATGATGCCGGCAAACTGCCCTGCTAGCTGACTGAGTCGGCTGGCTTGCCAGCTGCCGTGATGATTGAAAACCGTGTGTGATATTTGATCAACGAGGCCAGCGCGATCTGGGCCCACTAATGTGATAACAAAATGCTTCATGCGTGATCCTTACGGCGATTCTTTAGACAATTATTGAGGCCAGTCAAGGTGTTGTCTATGCTGCTGGAGGCTAAACTCACGAAAGTGTGCCCAATATCAACTTGAGCAAGCCTAAAGCCCGTTTGTTGCATATTTATTGCGTGGCGATAGCGTGACTAGGCGTTGATGACCACTCACGATACACTGGACGACAGTGATGCGATGCCGTGTTTGTGAAACGCGGCGTCGTGCGTCTCGCTGTCACAAAATTGTCATTGTAATGACATACAATACAGGGCTTGCTTAATAAAAAGAGGCACGAATGACCCACTCTTCACCATCATTAACGGACACCAGACCGGCGCGGCGTTTTAAAGATAAACTGACTCGCCAAACGGTACGTCTTGGTGGCGTGATGGTATTAGTGACCCTGCTGCTTCTTTTCTTCTACTTACTCACGGTGGTGGTACCGCTTTTTCACCAAGCGAGTGTGAGCTTGAGTGAGCGCTTTACCTTAGCCACTCCCGGCGTGCCTCAATACATTGGTGCCGATACGCGCAATCAACTGGTGTATGGCTTGGATGATCGAGGTGTGTTAACGGTTGCCAAACGCCCGCAACGGTCTGAGACTCCCACAGCCAGCGCCGTGCTCCGCGCGCAAACGGTATTACAGCAGCCGCTATCCAGCATGGATAAGCCTGCGATAAGCCGCGTCGAAGCATCTACGCCATTTTTGGCGGTGGAAAAGACGCCTGGGCGCGTAGCTGCTTGGCAATTACGCTTTCGTACACAATACCAAGCTGACGCCTCAGTGGTCCCTCAATTGTCCACTATGCCGGCCTTTGGTCGTGAGTTGATCGTGGACGCGAGCGCGCAGCCGCTTAACCAGCTGACTGTTGCGGTGCCGGATAGTTTACACGGTCAAACCATCCCGCCCGTGCTGGCTGCTGTCACTCAGGATAACCGTTTGGTGGTTTTTCGTGGTACGCAGAAAAGCATGGTGCCTCTTTCGCAAGCCGTTGACCATATCGCGTTATCAGGAGACGGGCAGCGCTTGTTTGTGCATCAACAAAATCGTTTAGCGATTTGGCGCGTAAACGGGAACGATTTAGCGTTGCGCGAAACGGTTAATCTCGACAATGTGGTCCCCAGCCCAGTCACGAAAATGTCGATGCTAGCCGGGGGACGCTCTTTGCTCCTTCAGCACCAAGATGGCACCGTCACACAATGGTTCGATGTGGTGAAAAATGGTGAGCCATCGTTAACTGAAGTGCGCGCGTTTTCACCGGGGGAGGGCGTGGCACGTCTCGCACCTGAGCGTCACCGTAAAAGTCTGGCGACGGTAGATGAAACGGGACGACTTAGCCTAGTGCATGCCACCAGTGAGAAACAGCGCCATTTCGATGCTCAGTTTACCGCGCTGCCCGACGCTTTGGCGTTTACGCCTCGTGCAAATGGGCTGATTGCTGTGGTCGACAATCAATGGCAATGGTTGACCGTCGACAACCCTCACCCAGAAGTGAGTATTCACTCGCTATGGCAGAAAGTGTGGTATGAAGGGTACTCGTCTCCGCAGTATGTGTGGCAATCGACCTCTGCGGATGACAGCTTTGAAGCCAAGCTCAGTGTGGTACCCGTGATTTTTGGTACCTTAAAGGTCGCTTTGGTTTCTTTAATTTTTGCGGTGCCGATGGCGATTGGCGCGGCCATATACACTGCTTACTTTATGTCATCCGGGCTCCGGCGCTGGGTGAAGCCGACGGTGGAAACGATTGAAGCGTTGCCCACCGTCATTATTGGCTTTTTGGCCGGTTTGTGGCTGGCACCCTGGGTTGAGTCGCACATTGCTAGCGTCTTTTTGTTGCTCCTGCTCATCCCTATTATTTTACTTGGGCTAAGCGGCGTGTGGCGCATGATCCCAAGATATGTGCGACGCCGCTTACCTGATAACGCGCAGATAGTGGTCATTATTCCGGCGTTATTGATGGTGGGCGTAGTAGCCGCTTACCTTGGACCATGGGTAGAGCAGGTCTGGTTAGGGGGCGATGCGCGCCAGTTTATGACGCATGAACTGGGTATCGGCTATGATCAGCGCAATGCGCTGGTGGTGGGTATCGCCATGGGATTTGCGGTAGTCCCAACCATTTTCTCTATTGCCGAAGATGCGATTTTTTCTGTGCCCCCTCACCTTAAAAACGGCGCCTTGGCCTTAGGGGCGACACACTGGCAAACCTTGATTCGGGTGGTGTTGCTTACCGCAAGCCCTGGTATTTTTTCTGCCGTAATGATGGGCCTTGGGCGCGCGGTCGGTGAAACAATGATCGTACTGATGGCAACCGGTAACACGCCTATCATGGATTGGAATTTGCTCGAAGGGTTACGTACCTTATCGGCCAATATTGCGGTGGAAATGCCGGAGTCTGAAGTCGGTAGTTCCCATTATCGAGTGCTGTTTTTAACCGCTTTTATTCTTTTTGTCTTCACGTTTGTCTTTAACACATTGGCAGAGCTGATCCGTCAGCGTTTGCGTGACAAATACAGCAACCTTTAACCGAGATGAGAATGCGCATGCGTCCATGGATAAAATCTGGCACTCCTTGGGTTTGGATGACGGCCGGAATGGTCAGCGTCAGTCTGATTGCGATTCTTGGGGTGCTGTTATTGCTCGGCTATCGAGGCTTAGGCTATTTCTGGCCGACACCGGTCACCAGCTTTGAAGTGAAGAGTGAGCAGGGAGTAGAAACCGTGGTCGGGCAAATATATCGAACCGATCAGGTTGATGCGACGCAGCTCAAAGATGCTGGTGTTGTATTGCCAGCCTATCGCCAGCCCAGCTACCAACGTTTGGTGGTAAAAACCGGTAACCGTGAGCAAGAAGGGATCGATTTTCGTCAATTGCTGGCGTTTCAGATAAAAAGCCAGCACACACCCGTTGAAATGGCGATGATCGAGCGAAATGAAAATGGCATGTTCTACGGCAAGCCTCAAGCATACGTCGACGCCGGCGGCCACCAACATGCATTAGTGCTGTCTGAACTTTATCAACGCCTGGAAGATTTAGCGGCGCGTCGAGAGGTGATCAATGACATCGAGCAAGTACACCTAGCGAGCGTTAACTATCAGCTGGAGCAGCTGCGGCTGGAGGAAAAGTCCCTCTCATTAGATAGCCAGCTAAACACGGCAGAAAAAAAACGAATTGATAAGCGTCGTTCTCAGCTGCTATCGCAATACCAGCAGTTGGAGAAAAAGCTCAAACAGCTGCGAGAAAAACAACAAACGGGCGCGCTTGTTGTTGAAGATAGCCACGGTGACGCCGTGGCGTTGCCTCTGCAAAATGTGATTAATGTTTGGTATCCCAACGCCATGAGTGCCGTTGATAAGCTTAAATTTTGGGGCTACCAGGTTGCGACCTTTTTATCCGAATCTCCACGAGACAGTAATGCGGCGGGGGGCGTTTTTCCGGCGATTTTTGGCACCGTTTTCTTGGTGCTATTGATGTCAGTGATTGTCACCCCGTTAGGGGTGCTCGCCGCGGTATATCTTCACGAATACGCGCCGAAAACGGCATTCACGCGTATTATTCGCATTGCCGTGGTTAACCTCGCCGGGGTACCGTCAATTGTGTACGGTGTGTTCGGGTTGGGCTTTTTTGTCTATTTTATCGGTGGCACCATTGACGATGTATTTTATCAAGCGGCGCAGCCGGCACCGGTTTTTGGGACACCAGGTATTCTCTGGTCGGCGTTAACCTTGGCGATCCTCACCTTACCTGTGGTGATTGTGTCTACAGAAGAGGGGTTGGCTCGGATTCCCACCAGTGTTCGCCATGGTGCGTTTGCCCTTGGGGCGACACAATCAGAAATGCTCTGGCGGGTGGTCCTGCCGATGGCCAGTCCTGCGATGATGACCGGGTTGATTTTAGCGGTTGCGCGCGCAGCCGGAGAAGTGGCGCCCTTAATGTTGGTGGGGGTGGTTAAGGTCGCCCCCTCTTTGCCAGTGGATGGTAATTTCCCGTTTTTGCACTTAGAGCGGAAGTTCATGCATCTGGGCTACCATATTTATGATGTCGGCTTTCAAAGCGCGCACATCGAAACGGCGCGTCCTTTGGTATACGCCACGTCGTTTTTGCTTGTGTCTGTGATCGTGGCGCTCAATTTGTCCGCGATTGGTATTCGTCATTACTTGCGTGAAAAGTATCGCGCATTGGAATTATAACGATAAGGATCCCTCTCGATGTTTTCGATAACGCCACCCATAGGTGTCACGCCTAGCTTAGATTTGGGGAATTTGCCTGACGAGCAAACCGCGTTAGCTATTCGGGATCTCAACCTTTACTACGGGTCGACCCAAGCGCTGTTTGATATCAGTATGCGTATTCCCAAAGGGAAGGTCACTGCGTTTATCGGACCGTCTGGGTGCGGTAAATCGACATTGCTACGTTGTATTAATCGGATGAATGACTTGGTGGATGGTTGCCGTGTTCGAGGCGGGATCACCCTACACGGGCAAAATATCTATCACCGCGACGTGGATGTGCCAGCATTACGCCGCCAAGTGGGGATGGTATTCCAGCGTCCTAACCCTTTCCCCAAATCTGTCTATGAAAACGTGATCTTTGGACTGCGTTTACAAGGGATCAATGATCCTAGAACACTCGATGATGCCGTCGAGCGTTCATTGCGTGGCGCGGCATTATGGGATGAGGTGAAAGATCGCCTTAATGACAATGCGTTTGGGTTGTCCAGTGGGCAACAGCAACGGCTGGTGATCGCGCGGGCGATCGCGATTGAACCTGAAGTGTTGCTGCTTGATGAGCCATCGTCAGCGTTGGATCCCATCTCAACCTTGACCATTGAAGAGCTGATTAATGATTTAAAGAATCAATACACAGTGGTGATTGTCACCCATAATATGCAGCAAGCGGCGCGGGTCTCGGATCAAACGGCGTTTATTAACATGGGACGCTTGGTGGAATACGCGGATACCGATACCTTGTTTACCACCCCACAAAACAAACAAACCGAAGACTACATCACCGGGCGCTACGGATAAGGAGCAGGCCTTGGATAACCACAATATTAGCCGTCATATTTCTGGTCAGTTTAACGCAGAGCTTGAAGCCATTCGCACCCACGTGCTGGCAATGGGCGGCTTGGTTGAGCGTCAGCTAACCGATGCACTGCGCGCCATGCACAATCAAGATGTGGAGCTCGCGCGCCATGTTATTCGTGAAGATCACAAAGTGAATGGCATGGAAGTGGCGATTGATGAGGCATGTACACGCATCATTGCTAAACGTCAGCCCACCGCGAGCGATCTGCGACTGGTGATGGCTATCATTAAGACCATCACTGATCTTGAGCGCATTGGTGATGTTGCTGACAGTATTGCTAAAATGGCTCTCGACAACTCGAGCTATTCTCAGCAGCCGTTTTTGGTATCACTCGAAGCGTTAGGTCAGCGCGCCGCTAAAATGCTGCACGATGTGTTAGACGCCTTTGCGCGCATGGATATTGATGCGGCAATGAAAGTCTATCGTAAAGATGACTCTTTGGACCGTGAATACGAGGGGATTTTGCGACAGCTGATGACCTACATGATGGAAGATCCACGCTCGATTCCCAATGTGCTGAAAGTAATGTGGTCGGCCCGAGCCATTGAGCGAGTGGGCGATCGCTGTCAGAACATTTGTGAATACATCATCTATTTTGTCAAAGGCAAAGACGTTCGCCACATTCAAAAAGAGGAGCTGGAAAAGCTCCTCAAATAATCGCTACTCGTCGTCTAACCAGTCACTGACGGCGTCTGGGACAAAGCTCTGGTCATGCAAAGGCATACGCACGTAACCTTCCTTATTGATTTCTGGGAGGGTGACTGCGGGGTAGTCAATTTCTTGGTAAGGGATTTGTGAGAGCAAGTGAGCGATGCAATTGAGCCGAGCGTGCTTTTTGTTATCGGCTTCCACCACCCACCAAGGGCTTTCTTTGGTGTCGGTGTAGGCAAACATGCGGTCTTTGGCTTCACTGTATTGCACCCAACGACTACGAGACTCGAGATCCATGGGGCTGAATTTCCAACGCTTTATTGGGGTGTTAATCCGCTCCGCGAAGCGCTTTTCTTGCTCCTCGTCCGATACCGAGAACCAGTATTTAATTAAGATGATCCCAGAACGGATCAACATTCGCTCAAGCTCGGGGCACGTACGAAGGAACTCTTCATATTCTTCATCGCTGCAAAAGCCCATGACTCGCTCGACGCCGGCGCGGTTATACCAACTACGGTCGAACAAGACAATTTCACCACCGGCGGGTAGGTGCTCAATGTAACGCTGAAAATACCACTGGGTACGTTCACGCTCTGTGGGCTTATCTAGCGCGACGACTCGACAAACACGCGGATTGAGCTTTTCGGTGATCCGTTTAATCACGCCGCCTTTACCGGCGGCATCGCGCCCTTCAAAAATGACCACCACTTTCAACTGCTCTTGCTTGACCCATTCTTGAAGTTTGACCAACTCAGTCTGTAATTCGGTTAGCTTTTTCTCGTAGTGTTTTTTGCTGATCTTGTGTGCTTTTTTATCCGACAAGGCCGCTCTCCTTTTACCACAGCGATGGGATCACGGTAGAAAACTCACTTTTCGGATGCAATGGATTCAAGTAGCGAAAGCGTATATCACCTCAAAAGACTAGAGTGGGTCACATTGCCATGTTGTCTGATCACGGTATTACACCGAGGTTTAAAACGATTGAGCAATGGCTTTGACGAGACGAACGCGTTCCGGATCGGTGATCGGATAACTGCCATCGTCCCCATCGCCCATCGATGCGCAGGCGTTTGATTGCATGACGCTTACTTGCTCGGTGCGTGCCGACAAGTGGATTTCACGTGCGCCGGTGGTCGTTAAAATCGCTTGTGCATTGTCGGGGGTCACGCCTGCGCCTGGCATGATGGCCAATGAGGTATGGCGTGTGGCGTCCACCCATTGTTTGAGTGCCTCTTTTCCCTGCCAAGCATTCGTCGCTTGCCCGGAGGTGAGAATGCGTTCAATCGTCGGGCGGGCAAGGATTGCTTCGAGCGCCGCGTGAGGGTCTTGGCAGTGATCAAATGCGCGATGGAAAGTCACTCCCATTCCCTTTGCTTGGGCAAGCATGGCATCAATAGCCGGCAAATCGAGTTGACCACTTGGCGTGAGTGCGCCGATCACCACGCCTGCACACCCAGCTTGGCGGGCGTTGGCGATATCTTGCAGCATCACTTCAATCTCTTCACTGGCATAGACGAAGTCGCCTTCTCGCGGTCGGATAATCGCATAAATAGGGATCCGCGCTTTCTGAGCGGCTTGTTGCATGTAGCCATCACTTGGGGTTAAACCACCGAGGCGCAGTGCGCTGCACAGTTCCACTCGATCCGCACCAGCGTGCTCAGCAAGCGATAACGAACGAATACTATCAATACAAACTTCAACCAAGACAGACATATCATCCCTTTGACGAAACGAACCGTATCAAGATAGTCCACGCTATTGTGACAGGGTGAGAGGCAATTACCTAGTGTTAGATTGGAAATGGCTTGATGAGAGAAGAGCCTTGAGTAAGGCGAGGTGGGATAGATAAAAAAGGGCCCGGTTTGCCGGGCCTCATTATTGTCTCACATTGTCCAGTGCAGGGCACTTGACCTTATTACAGGTCGTCAGTGTGCTCAGACAGGTATGCAGCTACACCTTCAGGTGACTCAGCCATACCCGCTTTACCTTCTTCCCACTGTGCAGGGCAAACTTCACCGTTTTTCTGGTGGAAGTTCAGTGCGTCAACCATGCGTAGCATTTCGTCGATGTTACGGCCTAGTGGTAGGTCGTTGACAACTTGGTGACGAACCACACCTTCCTCGTCGATAAGGAAAGAACCACGGAACGCAACGCCAGCTTCTGGGTGCTCAACGTCGTATGCTTTACAGATTTCGTGCTTAACGTCAGCAATCAGTGGATACTTCACAGCGCCGATGCCGCCGTCTTCGACAGCCGTTTTACGCCACGCGTTGTGTGAGAACTGAGAGTCGATAGACACACCGATAACCTCAACGCCTTTAGCTTGGAAGTCGCTCAGGCGCTTATCGAATGCGATCAGCTCTGATGGGCACACGAAAGTGAAGTCGAGTGGGTAGAAAAAGACAACCGCTTTTTTGCCTTTGGTGAACTCTTTCAGGTTGAAGTTATCAACGATTTCGCCATTACCTAGTACGGCAGCGGCAGTAAAATCTGGTGCTTGACGACCTACGAGTACCATATCTCAGCTCCTAGTTTAAATGTTTGCCTGATAATCAGGTTCCTATATAAGCGAGACAAACTATAGCTAACTTGTTAGATTGAAAAAAGTGGAATTAATAGATTGTAATAATCGAAAAATACGATTGTTTAAAATATGACTGTATGAACAAATATCCGTCTTTAAAGCAGCTACACTATCTGGTTACCCTCTCCGAAACGCGGCATTTTGGCGAAGCGGCGAAATTGTGTTTTGTGAGCCAGTCGACCTTGAGCGCTGGGATCCAAAACCTCGAGGATCTGATTGGTGCTCAGCTCATTGAGCGTGACAATAAAACCTTGGTACTCACTGGGATGGGCGAAGAGGTGGTGCGCCGTAGCCGAGAAATCCTAGCGCGCAGTCAGGATTTGATGGAGCTAACGCAAGTTAAATCAGATCCTATGCACGGCAAAGTACGGCTGGGCTGCATCCCTACCATCGCGCCATTCTTATTGTGTGATGTGGTGCAGCAAGTCAACCGACATTACCCCAACTTAGATTTGTTGTTGCGTGAGGACACCACGGCGAACTTACTCACCGCGCTCAAACACGGCGAAATGGATATCCTTATCCTCGCGCTGCCAATGGACATTGGCACCATGACCCGTCGCGTGGTGGGGCGTGATCCGTTTAAAATGGTGATGAGCCAAAAGCAAGCTGCGCAGCTTGAGTTACCCATCGATTATGACGCGCTGCCCGATGAATCTGTTTTCTTGCTTGAGCGAGAACACTGCCTCACTGACCATGCGGTTTCTGCCTGTCAGATGACGGCCTCACAGAAGATTAACCCATTTATGGCAACCAGCTTACACACCTTGGTGCAAATGGTCGCAAACGGCAATGGTGTGACCTTTATACCGCAAATGGCGATTGATCATGGCTTAATTGATAACCTCGACGTGCATTTAGAAACGCCGCCGGGAGAAGCGGCCTACCGTGATATAGGAGTGGTCTGGCGACCCTCTTCGAGTCGGATTAATACGTTTAACCAGCTCGCTGATCTGGTCGCAGGACTACTTTCCCCAACAGCTAGGGAGTAAAAAGCCTAAAATAAGTTATTTACACTGATATTTTTGCCTTTTTGCAGCATGATTGTCTGTTTAAGGGCGTTGAAAATGACACCAAAGCCGTTGGATTATTATCACGAAAAAAGCAGCACCCCAGGGTGCTGCTTTTTGTTTTTATATATAAGTCATTGAAGTTAAAATGCTTTTTTATTTTTTCGCCACAGGGTAAAGCGCTTGTTGTGTAATTTAATTACGTAACTGATTACAAAGTGGTGACAAAATTATGATCCCCGTAGCAGTGTTATATCATTCTGATAATGGTCATAAAAAAGCGCATTCGAGCTTATACTCTAAACTGTTTAAGTATTTGTTTTTAATTTATTTTAATAATTTACCATTCCGTTTTTGTTTTGTTCTTGGTTGATTTTTGCGCGAATGTAAGCCAACGTAATAGCACAAGTGCTGCACGAGAGCCCAAGCGCGTGTAGTAATAATAGTGTTGTGATTGGATTACAAATGATAAGCCAGGGAGGCGATATGACGGAAGCGTGCTCAACCTTACGCGAATCGTTGGTGATTAACGAGACAGTCACCGCAGAGCAGGCAGAAATCTTAACCGATGATGCATTGTGCTTTTTAGCCAGTCTCGCTGAGCGTTATGCGGCGCGCGTACCCACACTGTTAGCGGCGCGTGAGGCGCGTCAACAACGCATTGATGCGGGAGAGCTGCCCGACTTTCTTCCGGAGACGCAATCGATCCGCCAAGCGGATTGGACCATCCGTGGCATTCCCGAGGATTTACAAGATCGGCGGCTAGAAATTACCGGACCGGTAGACCGGAAGATGGTGATCAACGCACTCAACGCTAACGTGAAAGTTTTCATGGCGGACTTTGAAGACTCCTTTGCGCCGGCGTGGCCACAAGTGGTTGAAGGACAGCGTAATTTGCGCGATGCCGTGAATGGCACCATCAGTTATCAGCACCCTGATACAGGCAAACGCTATCAGCTAAATGAGGACCCAGCACGCCTTATTTGTCGTGTGCGTGGCTTGCACCTGACCGAAAAACACGTGACGTGGCAGGGTAAACCAATTCCAGGTGCCCTGTTCGACTTCGCTCTTTACTTTTTCCATAACTACCGTCGTTTACTCGAGACGGGATCGGGGCCTTATTTCTACCTGCCTAAACTTCAAGCATATCAAGAAGCCGCGTGGTGGAGTGAGGTGTTTTCCTTTGCCGAAGACGAGTTTGGGCTAAGCCGTGGCACCATCAAAGCGACCGTGCTGATTGAAACCTTGCCCGCCGTGTTCGAAATGGATGAGATTTTGTATCACCTTCGTGATCACATCGTCGCCCTTAACTGTGGTCGTTGGGATTATATCTTTAGCTATATCAAAACATTGCGTAATCATCCGGACCGCGTGTTGCCGGACCGCCAAGTGGTGACCATGGACAAGCCTTTCCTTAACGCTTACTCGCGTTTACTGGTCAAAACGTGCCATAAGCGTGGCGCGTTGGCGATGGGTGGCATGGCAGCCTTTATTCCCAGTAAAGACCCGGCTGAAAACCAGCAGGTGCTAGAGAAAATTGAAAAGGATAAAAGCTTAGAAGCCAATAATGGCCACGATGGCACCTGGATTGCGCATCCAGGGCTGGCTGACACGGCTCGCGCGATTTTCGACCGTGCACTTGGCGATAAGCCGAATCAACTTACGGTGACCCGCGAGCAAGATGCTGAGATTACTGCTGCAGAGTTGCTGGCGCCTTGCGATGGCGAACGCACAGAGGCGGGAATGCGACATAACATTCGCGTGGCGGTGCAGTACATTGAAGCGTGGATTTCAGGTAACGGTTGTGTGCCTATTTATGGCTTGATGGAGGACGCGGCCACGGCTGAAATCTCACGTGCGTCGATTTGGCAATGGATTAAGCATCAAAAACCACTGAGCAACGGCAAGGTGGTGACCAAGGCGTTGTTCTCTCAGTATCTTGCCGAGGAAATGGCGGTGCTTGAAAAAGAGCTAGGCGCAGAGCGCTTTGCGCAAGGACGGTACCGGCAAGCGGCAACCTTGATGGAAACGCTCACTACCAGTGATGAGCTGGTTAACTTTTTAACCTTACCGGGTTATGAGTATTTGCCGTAATGGGCATGGAAGCACAATAACAAACATGGAATGACAGTAAGGGGCTGGTACAGCCCTGCTAACAAAGAGGAATGGAACATGACTTTGACTCGCCAACAACAAATCGCTGAACTGGAAAAGGATTGGGCGGAAAACCCGCGCTGGAAACAGGTTAAGCGCCCCTACACGGCTGAAGAAGTCGTCAATATGCGTGGCTCGTTTGTGCCGGAGAATACCGTCGCTAAGCGGGGAGCTGCCAAACTATGGGATTTGGTCAATGGCAGTGCCAAAAAAGGCTACGTCAACTGCTTGGGCGCATTGACAGGCGGTCAAGCGGTGCAGCAAGCCAAAGCGGGTATTGAAGCGATTTATCTGTCTGGTTGGCAGGTGGCGGCTGACAACAACACAGCCTCGAGTATGTATCCAGACCAGTCGTTGTA
Source organism: Salinivibrio sp. VYel1 (assembly GCF_009377945.1). Classification (NCBI taxonomy): domain Bacteria; kingdom Pseudomonadati; phylum Pseudomonadota; class Gammaproteobacteria; order Vibrionales; family Vibrionaceae; genus Salinivibrio; species Salinivibrio sp. VYel1. Next base: position 36,134 of record NZ_RSAM01000009.1, read on the forward strand.
TCCGGTTGATTCCGTTCCCGCTGTCGTTAAGCGCATTAATAATGCGTTTCGCCGAGCGGACCAAATTCAGTGGTCGAAAGGGGGCTCGCCGGAACAGGGCACCGACTATTTCTTACCGATTGTAGCGGATGCCGAAGCAGGCTTTGGTGGCGTGCTTAACGCCTACGAGCTGATGCGTAACATGATTGAAGCTGGCGCTGCCGGTGTTCACTTTGAAGATCAGCTCGCCTCAGTGAAAAAATGTGGCCACATGGGCGGAAAAGTGTTGGTGCCAACCCAAGAGGCGGTACAAAAATTGGTCGCGGCGCGCTTAGCTGCCGATGTGGCGGGCACCGATACGCTGGTCATTGCGCGTACTGATGCCAACGCGGCCGATCTATTGACCTCAGATTGCGACCCATACGACAAGGACTTCATCGTTGGTGAGCGCACAGCCGAAGGGTTTTATCGCGTGCGTCCTGGGATTGAGCAAGCCATTTCTCGAGGCCTAGCTTATGCGCCGTATGCCGATTTGATTTGGTGCGAGACCGCGAAACCGGACTTGGAAGAAGCACGACAGTTTGCTGAAGCCATTCATGCTCAGTATCCAGACCAGCTTTTGGCTTATAACTGCTCACCGTCTTTCAACTGGGAGAAAAACCTGGACGCCGAGACGATAGCGCGTTTCCAACAAGAACTGTCTGATATGGGCTATAAGTACCAGTTCATTACCTTAGCGGGTATTCATAACATGTGGTACAACATGTTCGACTTGGCGCATGCTTATGCGCAAGGTGAGGGCATGCGTCACTACGTTGAAAAAGTGCAGCGTCCAGAGTTCGCTGCCGCTGAGCGTGGCTATACCTTTGTCGCGCACCAGCAAGAAGTGGGTACTGGGTATTTTGATCAGATGACCAATATTATCCAAGGTGGGCAATCATCGGTCACGGCATTAACGGGCTCGACGGAAGAAGATCAATTCTAATCGCACGATACCGGTTATCAACCTGATAAAAGGGAGTCTCACACTCCCTTTTTTATTTATTCTCCCTCTTCAACCGGCTCACTTTCTTCTTGGATCTCCAGCAATGTTGACGCGATGGCCACAAAATCACTGTCGGTGATGATCCCAACCAAACGTTGGTGCTTCACCACCGGTAAGCAGCCTATTTTACGCTCGAGCATGGTTAGCGCCGCGGCCCGTAGTGACGCCCCGGGGTCGACTGTGACCAGTTGCCGCTCGATAAAGTGTGATAAGGGAGTATGGATCTGGTGATCGCCATTGGTCGTTTTGCCTAGTGAAGAGGCTTGTGCTGACAGCACATCTCTTTGTGTGACCAGTCCTAACAAACGCTCATCATCGTCAACGATGGGGAGATGGCGAAAGCGCTCGGCGCGCATTAAACGGTGCGCGTCATCCAGGGTATGGTCAGGGCTAAGCGTGTGTGGATGCCGGGTCATCATATCATCAACAATAAACATGGCACCTCCTTGTCATCAGTACACAGGGATACTTTTACTGTAGTGCAGTTGTACCGGGTTAGGCGTGATATGCATCAAGATAACTACGCGCATCGAGGCAAATGTTGTGTTCATTGGCGCCTGTGTAAACGATGCCTGAATCAAGCATCCAGCTTGCTTGATCTTCACGGTGGGCTACCTATACTAGCGGCCTGCTTTTTATCTAGGCAAATGTCATGCAATTATCCGATTTTCACTTTGAACTCCCCGATGAGTTAATTGCACGCTATCCGCAACCGGATCGCAGTGCAAGTCGCTTATTGTCACTCGATGGCACAAGCGGTGAGGTGGTACATCGTCAGTTTAAGGATATCCTCGATCTGGTTGAGCCAGGGGATTTGATGGTGTTCAACAACACGCGTGTGATCCCCGCGCGCGTGTATGGTCGCAAAGCGTCGGGAGGTAAAATAGAGGTGCTGGTGGAGCGTGTGCTCGACGAACGTCGTTTCCTCGCCCATGTGCGCGCCTCTAAAGCACCTAAACCCGGCGCCGAATTATTCCTCGGCGATGACGGACAGGTCCCAGCAAAGATGGTGGCACGCCATGATGCTCTGTTCGAAATCCAGCTACACGACGATAAAGGCGTGGTAGATACGCTTAACGACATCGGCCATATGCCGTTGCCGCCATACATCGACCGCCCAGATGAAGAGAGCGATAAAGAACGCTATCAAACCGTGTATAACCAAAAGCCTGGGGCCGTCGCTGCGCCAACGGCGGGGTTACACTTTGACGATGCCATTATGGCAGCGCTTAAAGAAAAAGGCGTCAATATTGCTTTTGTCACCTTGCACGTGGGAGCCGGAACGTTCCAACCGGTTCGGGTCGACAACATTGAAGAGCACACCATGCATGCTGAGTATGCTGAAGTGCCGCAAGAGGTGGTCGATGCGGTCAATCAAACGCGAGCACAAGGCAAGCGGGTGATTGCGGTGGGAACCACCTCGGTGCGTTCACTGGAAAGTGCGGCACAGGCGGCCAAGCAAAAAGGTGAGCCACTGTCCCCGTTTTTTAATGACACCCAGATTTTTATCTATCCGGGGTATGAATGGCAGCTAGTGGATGTATTGGTGACCAATTTTCACTTGCCGGAATCCACCTTGATCATGTTGGTAAGCGCGTTTGCCGGTTACCAGCATACCATGGCCGCTTATCGTGCGGCGGTTGAAGAACGCTATCGCTTTTTCAGCTATGGCGATGCCATGTTTATTACCCGTCAGCACCACTGACGACATGATGAGAACACGGGCTCTTATGTCCGTGTGCGCTATGCTTGCGGCAGGGTAAACCTGTTAGCATAAGACACACGCCAGACTGTTTCTCTGGCACTGAGGAGGATTCGTGGAATACGAACTGAAAAAAACCGACGGACGCGCCCGCCGTGGCCGCTTAATCTTTGAACGCGGCACTGTGGAAACGCCGGCTTTTATGCCGGTGGGTACCTATGGCACCGTCAAAGGGATGACGCCTGAAGAAGTGAAAGGGACTGGGGCGGAGATCCTATTAGGGAACACTTTTCATCTATGGCTACGCCCAGGTCAGGAAATTATGCGACTGCACGGGGATTTGCATGACTTTATGCAGTGGCATGGCCCTATTTTGACCGACTCTGGCGGTTTCCAAGTGTTCAGTTTGGGCGATATCCGTAAAATCACCGAAGAAGGGGTGCACTTTCGCAACCCAGTGAACGGCGATCGCATCTTTATGGACGCGGAAAAATCGATGGAGATCCAATATGACTTGGGATCAGACATCGTGATGATTTTTGATGAGTGTACGCCCTATCCTGCCACGCATGACGAAGCGAAAAAGTCGATGGAGATGTCACTACGCTGGGCAAAACGTAGCCGCAATCACTTTGACAAATTAGGTAACAAAAATGCCTTGTTTGGTATTGTACAAGGCGGCGTGTACGAGGACTTGCGAGATGTATCTGTAGAAGGTCTTACCGAGATCGGTTTTGATGGGTATGCCGTTGGCGGCCTAGCGGTCGGAGAGCCGAAAGAAGACATGCACCGGATCTTGGAGCACACTTGTCCACAGCTGCCAGAGGATAAACCGCGCTATCTGATGGGCGTAGGGAAACCTGAAGATTTGGTCGAAGGGGTTCGTCGTGGTGTCGACATGTTTGATTGTGTGATGCCGACACGAAACGCACGTAATGGCCACTTGTTTATTACTGGCGGTGTGATCAAGATCCGCAATGCGAAACATAAAAGTGATACCTCGCCTCTGGATCCCGAGTGTGACTGTTACACTTGCCGCCACTACAGCCGTGCTTACCTCTACCATTTAGACCGCTGTAATGAGATCCTAGGCGCGCGACTCAACACCATCCACAACTTACGCTACTATCAGCGCGTGATGGAAGGTTTGCGTAACGCGATTGACGAAGGTAGATTAGATGCCTTTGTAGCGGATTTCTACGCGCGTCGTGGCAAGGAAGTGCCGCCGCTCGATTAATTTCGAATTCAACAACTAGAACGAGGACGTGATTGAATGTTTATCTCACAAGCTCACGCAGCCGCTGAAGCCGCACCACAAGGTGGCGGAATGCAGCTTTTTATCATGCTTGGTCTCTTTGCGGTGATTTTTTACTTTATGATCTACCGCCCGCAATCTAAGCGTGTCAAAGAGCACAAAAACCTTATGGCATCTATGAGCAAAGGGGACGAAGTGCTAACCGGAGGTGGTTTAGTGGGTAAGATCACTCAAATCGCTGAAGACAATGACTTTATTGTGATTGCACTCAACGATAATAACGAAGTGACCATCAAAAAAGACTTCGTGACGGCAGTACTGCCTAAAGGTACTATCCAGTCTCTCTAATTCTCGCAACCATAAAGGATGCATGCTGTGCTAAACCGTTATCCTTTGTGGAAGTACATCATGGTGCTAATAACACTGGTTATTGGCATCGTGTATGCGCTTCCCAATTTATACGGTGAAGATCCAGCAGTACAAATTTCCGGGGCGCGTGGCGCCTCGGTAGATATGACTGCGTTGGACTCCATCAAACAGACCCTCGAATCGAACGACCTTTCCTACCAATCCATTGCGCTCGAAGACGGTACCGTCTTAGCCCGCTTTAAAGACACGGAAGCACAAATCAGTGCCCGTGATGCCTTGATGTCGCGTTTCGACAGTGATGACTATGTTGTTGCCTTAAACTTGGCGCCTGCAACGCCATCGTGGCTGGATACGCTGGGTGCTACCCCGATGAAGCTTGGCCTAGACCTACGTGGTGGGGTGCACTTCCTGATGGAAGTGGACATGGATGCAGCATTAGAAAAGCTGATCACCCAGCAAGAAGACAGCTTCCGCACCGACTTACGTGAAGCGCGTATCCGTTATCGTGGTTTACGAATAGAAGATAACACCCGTGTTGTGGTGAATCTGCGTAATGCCGAAGACACCAATAAAGCGCTAGAACTGCTCTCGAACAACTACCTCGACATGAACTTTTCTGTCGATGAAGATGAAGGGCGATTAGCCGCGGTTTACAAAGAAGAGCGCCTCAAAGAGATTCGTAACTACGCGGTGGCGCAAAACATTACCATTCTGCGCAACCGTGTGAATGAACTGGGTGTGGCCGAGCCTTTGGTGCAACGTCAGGGCGCAAGCCGTATTGTGGTTGAACTCCCCGGTGTGCAAGACACGGCACGCGCGAAAGAAATTCTTGGTGCCACCGCGACCTTGGAATTCCGCGAAGTGGATCAGGACGCTGACCTATCTGCCGCCATGGCAGGCCGCGTGCCACCGGGCAGCGAGTTGATGCGTACTCGAGATGGCCGTCCCGCCGTGCTGAAAAAGCGGGTCATTTTGACGGGCTCACACATTACTGACGCCAGCTCCTCCCGCGATGAATACAGCCGACCACAAGTTAACATCTCTCTCGACAGTGAGGGTGGTGACAAAATGGCGGACTTCAGTAAGCGCAATATTGGTGAGCTGATGGCCACCGTGTTTGCAGAATACAAAGACAGTGGCGAGCGTGACGAAGACGGCAAAGTGATCTTGGAAAAACACGAAGAAGTGATTAACCAAGCCACGATCCAGTCTGCTTTGGGACGTAATTTCCGCATTACCGGCATTGATTCTGCCGCCGAAGCACATAACTTGGCGCTGCTGCTGCGCGCAGGTGCCTTGATTGCGCCTATCTCGATTGTTGAAGAGCGCACCATTGGTCCATCAATGGGTCAGCAAAATATCAACATGGGTGTGCAAGCCTGTATCTGGGGCTTGGTGGCGGTGATGCTCTTCACCTTGATTTACTATCGTCGCTTTGGTCTGTTTGCCAACTGTGCCTTGCTCGCCAATATCATCTTGATCATCGGTATTATGTCTCTGATCCCAGGGGCGACCATGACACTGCCTGGTATTGCCGGTATCGTCTTGACAGTGGGGATGGCGGTCGATGCCAACGTGCTGATTTTTGAGCGGATCCGCGAAGAAATCCACGAAGGACGCAATCCTCAACATGCAATCGACCGTGGTTATTCTAACGCGTTTAGTACCATCGCCGATGCCAATATCACCACGCTGATCACCGCAATCATCTTGTTTGCTGTGGGAACAGGCGCGATAAAAGGCTTCGCGGTGACACTGTCGATCGGTATTTTGACCTCGATGTTTACCGCCATCATTGGTACGCGTGCACTGGTTAATCTGGTGTACGGCGGTAAGCGCGTCAAGAAGCTGTCGATTTAAGGGAGTCCAAGCATGTTTCAAATATTTAAACCGGACATGTCGATCAACTTTATGCGTTGGTCTAAATTGGCCTTCGTGTTGTCCATCGCCATGATTGCCGCGTCTGTCGTCACCCTATCCACTAAGTGGCTTAACTGGGGGCTCGACTTTACCGGTGGTACCTTGATAGAAGTGGGCTTTGAACAGCCCGCTGACTTACCGCAAATTCGTGAGTCACTGGCGGCTGACGGCTTTGGTGACGCCGTGGTACAAAACTTCGGTAGTGCCACTGATGTGATGGTGCGCCTGCGTCCGCGTGATGATATGGAAGGCGAAAACCTCGGTAACGAGGTGCTCAATGCCATCAAAACAGGTACGGGTGACCAGGTAGAAATGCGCCGCATCGAGTTTGTTGGCCCGAATGTGGGTGACGAGCTGACCGAAGCGGGTGGATTGGCGATCATCATCGCGCTGGTCTGTATCCTGATCTACGTGTCGTTCCGTTTCGAGTGGCGCTTGGCGGCTGGCGCGGTGATGGCACTGGCGCACGATGTGATCATTACCTTGGGTATTTTCTCCTTGTTCCAAGTCGAAGTGGACTTGACCATCGTCGCTGCGTTGCTGACGGTGGTGGGGTACTCGTTGAACGATACCATCGTGGTGTTCGACCGTATTCGTGAAAACTTCCGTAAGCTGCGTAAAGGTGAGTCAGATGAAATCATTAATGCGTCTGTCTCTCAGACCCTGAGTCGAACCACCATTACCTCGGGCACGACTTTGTTTGTGGTGATTGCACTGTTCACCTTGGGTGGAACCATGATCCACGGCTTTGCGATGGCCTTGCTGATTGGTATCACTGTGGGTACCTACTCTTCAATCTACGTGGCGTCTGCTCTGGCATTGAAGCTGGGTATTGCGCGTGAGCACCTGTTGGTGCCAGAAGTGGAAAAAGAAGGGCAAGAGTTTGACGCGATGCCTTGATGCGCTCGCCCCGCGTCTGTTGCGGGGCGAATTGCACACTCGGTGTGCGTCGCAGCCAGTATGGCACTCTGTGTTAAAGAGACAGCCGATGATTTGACGGCATAAAAAAAGCGACGCTCACCGAGCGTCGCTTTTTTATACCCAGAGGGAAGCATTATTTTTTCATCGACTCAGGGGCGTTCTCGCGCACTTTGGCCAGCATGCCTTTTACGACGCGTGGTGCACCGCTTACCACGTTACCGCTACGCATGTAGTCGGTTCCGCCGTTAAAGTCGGTACAAATCGCCCCAGCTTCACGGGCAATCAATTCGCCTGCCGCGATATCCCACGGTTTCAGGCCAAGCTCAAAAAAGCCATCAACACGGCCTGCGGCCACATAGCAAAGATCCAACGCGGCAGAGCCGGTGCGACGGAAATCAGCACAATCAACGAATAACGCGCTCACGACCGCCATAAAGCCTTCAGCGTGTTGCTTTGCTTTGAAGGGGAAGCCCGTCGCTAAGATGGTGCCGTCGAGCTCTTTGGCGCTACCGGTACGAATACGCTTGTTATTGAGTTGTGCGCCAGCACCACGTTGTGCGGTGAATAGCTCATTACGGATAGGGTCGTAAACGCAGCCGATCTCAGTGCGGCCTTTAATACGCACCGCGATAGACACGCTGAAATGGGGAAAGTCGTTAACGAAGTTGGTGGTGCCATCCAGTGGGTCGATGATCCATTGATAGTCGCTATCTTTCCCTTCAGCCACGCCTGACTCTTCGCCAACGATGGTGTGGTCCGGGTAGGACTTTTTGATGATGTCGATGATGATTTGTTCTGCCGCTTTGTCGACATTAGTGACAAAGTCATTACTGCCTTTTTGCGCGGTTTCGATGTTGTCTCTGTTTTCTGCAGATTTGGCGATAAAGTCGCCAGCCTTCCGTGCAGCACGGACGGCGATGTTTAGCATCGGATGCATACGGTTTTCCCAACGGATGTTAAAGAACGAAAGCGGGGCGGAGTATAACAGAGCCAGAGCAAAAGGAAAGTGGGTATTTTTTGACCGTCGCGACGTCCGTGAACTGGCGCGACACGCTTAGCTGAGAAGTATTATCGATTGCACTGTGATAAACTGCGCAGATCTAACAGACACCTGCCCACCCCACCAAGGGTGCACAGCGTAAGAGACGAAAACAACATCATGCTAGATCAAATCCGCGTCGTATTGGTGGGAACTTCCCATTCCGGTAATATTGGCTCAGCCGCTAGGGCAATGAAAGTCATGGGGCTAAGCAATATGACCCTCGTGGCCCCCGAATGTGAAGTGGATGGCCAAGCCATTGCGTTGGCGGCCGGTGCCAGTGATATCGCCAACAATGCGCGGGTCGTCGGTACCTTAGAAGAGGCAGTGGCAGACTGTGGCCTTGTGGTGGGAACCAGTGCAAGAAGCCGGACACTCGAGTGGCCGATGCTCGATGCGCGCGAATGCGGTAAAAAGGCCGTGGAAGAGGCGAGTACTCACCCGGTGGCGATTGTCTTTGGTCGCGAGCGCACTGGCTTGACCAATGAAGAGCTGCAGACCTGCCATTATCATGTGTCGATTCCGTCCAACCCAGACTATAGCTCGTTGAACTTGGCGATGGCGGTACAAACCCTGTGCTATGAAATGCGCGTCGCTTGGTTAGACAGTCAAGCCTATCAAGGCCCCACGCTGGAACAAACCTACCCTTTAAATGAAGAGCTTTCACGGTTTTATCAGCACCTAGAAACGGTCCTTAGCAAAACCGGATTTATCCGTACTCAGCATCCCGGGATGGTGATGACCAAGTTACGTCGGCTCTTTAACCGAGCGCGACTTGAGAGCCAAGAGTTAAATATTTTACGGGGGGTGCTGTCATCCATCGAAAAAGTGACCCAACAAGCGGCATCGCGCGAGCAAAATACCGATAATCATCGCGCTCAGTGATCCTTTCAACCGAGCATGCGTAACTTAAGGTGAAAACCTGACAAAAATACTCAGGTAAATACTTGACCAAATTACTCGGGTATGTAACTATCTGAGCATCTATTCACCACAGGTAGCGTGTTATGAGATTGACTTCGAAAGGCCGTTATGCGGTTACCGCCATGCTCGATGTGGCGCTTCATGCCGAGCAGGGTCCTGTACCACTGGCGGACATCTCTGAGCGTCAAGGCATTTCCTTGTCTTATCTTGAGCAACTTTTTTCACGGCTCCGCAAGTCGGGGTTGGTGACAAGTGTACGTGGTCCCGGCGGCGGCTATCGCCTCGGTATTGCGGCAAGTGACATTGCCGTGGGGGCCGTGATTGCTGCCGTTGACGAATCTGTCGACGCGACCAAGTGCCAAGGTAAAGCGGATTGCCAAGGCGGCACCCGTTGTTTAACACATACTCTGTGGCACGACTTAAGTGCCCGAATTAGCGGCTTTTTAAACGACATCACGCTCGGTGAGCTGATGCATGATAACGAAGTGAAGCAAGTAGCAGATCGTCAGGACGCTAAACTGGATGCCTCATTGGCGCCCAGAAACACATTTAGCTCGAAGGTCAAACAAGATAGCGCCACCATAGGCGTGAACGTTCGCTCCTGATGACCAATGTCGGTGTAATTGGAGAAAAACATGAAATTGCCCATTTATTTTGATTATTCAGCCACGTGTCCGGTGGATCCGCGCGTTGCTGAAAAAATGAGTCAGTACCTGACCATGGACGGGTTTTTTGGTAACCCGGCCTCTCGTTCACACCGCTTTGGCTGGCAAGCAGAAGAAGCGGTTGATACAGCGCGTGAGAACATTGCCAATTACTGCAATGCCGACCCACGTGAGATCGTGTTTACCTCTGGCGCGACTGAGTCAGACAACTTGGCTATCAAAGGTATTGCTAATTTCTACTCCAAGAAAGGCAAGCACATTATTACCTGCAAAACAGAGCATAAAGCCGTGCTTGACCCTTGCCGTCAACTGGAGCGTGAAGGCTTTGAGGTGACGTATCTTGAGCCAGAAGAAAACGGCCTGGTCGATCTGAAGAAGCTCGAAGCGGCGATGCGTGATGACACGATTTTAGTGTCAATCATGCACGTGAATAACGAGATTGGCGTGATTCAAGATATCTCTGCGATTGGCGAGCTTTGTCGTGAACGTAAAATTATGTTCCACGTCGATGCGGCGCAGTCAGTGGGTAAAGTGCCACTGGACGTCAAAGAGATGAAAATCGATTTGATCTCGTTCAGCGCACACAAAGCGTACGGCCCTAAAGGCATTGGTGCCTTGTACGTTCGCCGTAAGCCACGCGTACGCATTGAAGCGCAAATGCATGGTGGTGGTCACGAGCGTGGTATGCGTTCAGGCACATTGCCTACTCACCAAATTGTGGGCATGGGTGAAGCGTTCCGTATCGCGAAAGAAGAGCGCGAGAAAGACTTCCAACATGCGCTGGCATTGCGCGAGCGTTTTTATGAAGGCGTGAAAGATTTAGAAGAAGTTTACGTCAATGGCGATTTGGAACAGCGTGTTCCACATAACCTAAACGTGAGCTTTGCCTTTGTTGAAGGCGAGTCATTGCTGATGGCACTGAAAGATCTGGCGGTATCGTCAGGGTCTGCGTGTACCTCAGCAAGCCTTGAACCTTCCTATGTGCTTCGTGCGCTTGGACGCGACGATGAGCTCGCACATAGCTCGCTGCGCTTCTCCTTTGGTCGCTTTACGACGGAAGAAGAAGTGGATTATGCGATTGAGAAAGTGCGTGAAGCAGTTAACAAGCTGCGTGAAATGTCACCACTTTGGGACATGTACAAAGACGGTATCGATCTAAGTACCGTTGAATGGGCGCACCACTAACTCGAATAACGCGCCAGCTGGCAACAGTGAGCAATCATATTGAGGAAACGATTATGGCTTACAGCGATAAAGTAATTGACCACTACGAAAACCCACGTAACGTTGGCTCGTTTGAGAAAGGCGACCCATCGGTTGGTAATGGCATGGTTGGTGCCCCTGCGTGTGGCGACGTCATGAAACTACAAATCAAGGTGAATGACGAAGGCATCATCGAAGACGCCAAGTTTAAAACATACGGCTGCGGCTCGGCGATTGCCTCGAGCTCACTGGTTACCGAGTGGGTGAAAGGCCGCTCGATTGACGACGCTGCTGCGATCAAAAATTCTGAGATCGCAGAAGAATTAGAGCTACCACCCGTCAAGGTGCACTGCTCTATCTTGGCGGAAGACGCCATTAAAGCGGCGGTCAGTGATTACAAGAAAAAACACCAGCAGTAAAACGAAGGGGTTGTTGATATATGGCTATTACCATGACACAGGCGGCAGCAGATCGCGTCAGAGCGTTTCTCAATAACCGTGGCAAAGGCATTGGCTTGCGCCTGGGCGTGAGAACGTCAGGGTGTTCAGGCATGGCCTATGTACTCGAATTTGCGGATGAGCTGCAAGAAGGCGATCAGGTTTTTGAGTACGATGATGTCAAGGTAATCGTCGATGGTAAGAGCTTGCTCTATCTCGAAGGGACAGAGCTGGATTTTGTTAAAGAAGGCCTGAATGAAGGTTTTCAATTCAACAACCCTAACGTGAGTAGTGAATGTGGTTGTGGCGAAAGCTTCAACGTGTAATCCGTGAGAGCACATGAATCATTTTGAACTTTTCGAGCTACCGTATCAGTTTGAGCTGGACGGTAGCTCGCTTTCTTCAACGTTTCGGGAATTGCAACGTCAGTACCATCCCGATAATGTTGCTAGCCAAGACGAGAAAACCCGTCTGCAGGCGGTACAGAAAGCATCGCAAGTGAATGACGCGTTTCAGACGTTAAAAGATCCGGTTCGACGCGCTGAGTATATGCTGACGTTGCAAGGTATTGACTTAAAAGACGAACAGCAAACCATGCAGGATCCTGAGTTCCTGATGCAGCAAATGACGTTGCGTGAGGAGCTCGAGTCGATTACCGATAGCCAAGATGAAGCGGCGCTGTTTGATTTTGGTGAAAAAGCCCAGTCACTCTACGACGCATTGATTCTAGAGGTTAAACAGGCATTGGCTGCGTCACAGTGGCAAGAGGCCGCCGTGATTGTGCGTAAACTCAAGTTCGCAGAAAAGCTTCGCCATGAAGTGGAGCGTGTCGAAGATCAGCTGATGAGTTGATCGCCCTTTCGCCTGTCAACGCAGTAAAGTTTAAGGATTAGACATGGCACTGTTACAAATTTCAGAGCCCGGTCAAAGTGCCGCGCCGCATGAGCACAAGCACGCGGTCGGCATCGATTTGGGTACCACCAACACCTTGGTGGCCACGGTACGAAGCGGTACCGCAACCACCTTGAACGACGAACAAGATCGACCACTGATCCCTTCTGTGGTCCATTACGGTGATGATGCCATTTCCGTGGGCTATGACGCCCTCCCACACGTGCAAACGGATAGCGCCAATACCTTGGTGTCTGTCAAACGCATGATGGGGCGTTCATTAGACGATGTGCAAGCCCGTTATCCGCAACTTCCTTATCAGTTTTCACAAACCGAAAATGGCTTGCCACAAGTGGAAACCCGCCGTGGCGCGATTAACCCAGTGCAGGGCTCGTCCGATATCTTACGCACCGTTCGCGAACGTGCGGAAAAAAGTTTGGGCGACGCGCTTGAAGGTGTGGTGATCACCGTACCCGCTTATTTTGATGACGCACAACGTGCGGGGACTAAAGATGCGGCGAAGCTGGCAGGCCTAAACGTGCTGCGTTTGCTTAACGAGCCTACCGCTGCGGCGATTGCTTATGGCCTTGATTCGGGCCAAGAAGGGGTGATTGCGGTCTATGACCTAGGTGGCGGCACCTTTGATATCTCGATTCTACGCTTGTCTCAGGGCGTGTTTGAGGTCATGGCGACCGGCGGCGATTCCGCATTGGGCGGAGACGACTTTGACCATCTACTCGAGCAATGGATCTGTGAGCAAGCCGGGTTTGACACCCTCAGTGGCGATCAGCGCCGTACCGTGCTGCACGCCGCCACGCAGGCGAAAATTGCCCTTTCTTCTGCTGACAGCGCGTCCATCGATGTGCTGGGGTGGCAAGGCGAGTTGAGCCGTGAAACGTTCGATCAATTGGTTGCTCCACTTATTAAGAAAACCTTGATGTCATGCCGCCGCGCATTAAAAGATGCCGGTGTCAGTGCCGATGAGGTGCTGGAAGTCGTGATGGTGGGCGGTTCTACCCGTGTTCCCGCCGTGCGTGAACAGGTTGGTACGTTTTTCGGTCGCGAGCCACTGACCAGCATCGATCCAGATAAAGTGGTTGCCGTTGGCGCCGCGACACAAGCTGATATTTTGGTGGGCAACAAACCAGACTCTGACATGTTGCTGTTAGATGTGATCCCGCTTTCTCTTGGTATCGAAACCATGGGCGGTTTGGTGGAGAAAATTATCCCACGCAACACCACCATTCCTGTGGCAAAAGCGCAAGAATTCACCACGTTTAAAGATGGCCAAACCGGCATGAAAGTGCATGTGGTACAAGGTGAGCGTGAAATGGTAGACGATTGCCGCTCATTAGCACGTTTTAGCCTCAAAGGCATCCCACCGATGACGGCGGGGGCGGCCCATGTTCGCGTGACTTATCAAGTAGATGCTGATGGCTTGTTGTCCGTGACGGCGATGGAAAAATCCACCGAAGTGGAAGCGTCTATCCAAGTGAAGCCCTCTTATGGCTTGAGTGATGATGAGATTGCCACCATGATCAAATCGTCATTTACCCATGCGGAAGAAGACAAAGATGCCCGCTACTTGGCGGAGCAGCGTGTGGAAGCCGATCGTGTGATCGAAGGCTTGCTGGTTGCCATGCAACAAGACGGGGATAACCTGCTCAACCCTGATGAGCAGCAAGCTTTGGTGAAAGAAATAGAAGCCTTGATTGCCTTGCGCAACGGTGATGATGGCGCCGCCATTGAAGCCGGGATCAAAGCATTAGACAAAGCCAGCCAGACCTTTGCGGCACGCCGCATGGATCAATCGATTCGTCATGCGTTGGCCGGCCAATCCATTGATGAGGTGTAATCATGCCTAAGATTATTGTTCTGCCGCACCACGAGTTATGCCCAGAAGGTGCGGAATTGGAAGCGAAAGAAGGGGAAACAGTCCTCGACGTGGCGTTGAAAAATGGCATTGGCATTGAACACGCGTGTGAAAAGTCGTGTGCGTGTACCACCTGCCATGTGGTGATCCGTGAAGGGTTCGACTCGTTAGACGAAAGTGATGAGCTAGAAGATGACATGCTCGACAAAGCGTGGGGGCTTGAGCCGGAGTCTCGCTTGGGTTGCCAAGCAAAAATTACCGATGAAGATTTGGTGGTTGAGATCCCGCGCTATACCTTGAATCACGCAGCCGAAAACCATTAATCCAAGGCTGTAACGGACGGAGAAGCAAGATGAGCTTAAAATGGACAGACTCGCTCGATATTGCAATCGAGCTTTGTGACGCCTACCCAGATGTCGATCCAACAACGGTTCGTTTTACTGATTTGCATCAGTGGATCACTGAACTGGATGATTTTGACGATGACCCAGAGCGTTCCAATGAGCGCATCCTCGAGGCGATCATCATGTGCTGGATGGATGAGCGAGACTGAGGGCTAGCTCTCGCGAGTGATTGATAATACTTGTGTTATCGTCTCCGGCTCGGCACAGTACCTGTGGCCAATAAAACATACATTCAAAGCGGGCCAATGGGCTCGCTTTTTTCATATCGCTGAGGCGTCCAGGCGTTTGTCTGAGAGCCCAGTGAGACACGCTGTACAGTAAAAGCAGCGAGACAGTACAAGGAGTGCAATATGTCAGATTCATTAAACGTTATCCTGTCGCATCAGCCGGCGGCGCCACAGTGGGGCGATAACGCGCTGGTCTCCTTTGACGCTGACAACGCGGTGATCCATGTGTCGAGCGATGCCAACCCGCGAGACAAGGTGCAACAAGCGGCGCGCAAGCTTGAAGGGCAAGGTGTGCCTGCGCTGACACTCACAGGAGAACACTGGGATCTTGAATTAGTCTGGGCGTTCTACCAAGGGCTTCGTGGCCCCAAAAATAAGGTCGCCTTTACGCAGACCGTGTTGAACGATGCCGATACGCAAGAGTTCGAGCTTCGACAGACCGTGGGTGACTGGGTACGCGATATTATCAACCAAACGGCAGAAGAAGTTGGGCCACATCAGTTAGTGGCGCGTGCAGGGGAGTTTGTTAAGTCCATGGCCCCCGACCAAGTCACTTATAAAATCATTTCCGGTACCGACCTGTTAGAAAAAGGCTGGAATGGCATTTATACCGTCGGTCGTGGCTCGGCGCGCAAACCGACCATGTTACAACTTGACTATAACCCTACAGGCGATCCGGACGCGCCTGTGTATGCCTGTTTGGTGGGGAAAGGGATCACCTTTGATTCTGGGGGCTACAGCATTAAAGGCTCCGACTTTATGACCACCATGAAAGCGGACATGGGCGGCTCAGCGACAGCGACCGGGGCGCTGGCGATGGCGATTGCCAAGGGGCTGAATAAACGCGTTAAACTGGTACTCTGCTGTGCCGAGAACATGATCTCAAGCAGTGCTTACAAGTTGGGTGATATTATCACGTACAAAAATGGCGTGACCGTTGAAGTGCTCAATACCGATGCAGAAGGGCGCTTGGTGCTCGCTGATGGCCTGATGTACGCCAGTGAACAAAAACCTGAACTTCTGATTGATTGTGCCACGCTCACCGGATCGGCAAAAGCCGCGTTGGGTAATGACTATCATGCGCTGTTTAGTTTCGACGATGAGCTCGCACACCGTACGCTTGACGCGGCACAAAAAGAAGGCGAGGGCATGTGGCCGTTGCCATTGGCCGAGTTCCATCGCCAGCTGCTGCCTTCCTCGTTTGCGGATATTGCCAATGCATCCATGGGGGCGTACATGCCAGGTGCGAGCACCGCGGCGGCGTTCCTTTCCTACTTTGTTGAGGATTATCAAAAAGGCTGGATGCACATTGATTGCTCTGGCACTTACCGCAAAGCGGCCAATGATAAATGGGCCGTGGGCGCGACCGGAATGGGCGTGAAAACCTTAGCGCGTGTATTGCTCGACCAAGCGAAATAGACCTGTGACACCTTGGGTGAAAGGTTAACAAAATTTTGTGTGAGTTAACGCTTCACCCGATTGGTCATAGGGACACGCGAGGAAATTTGCTAGGGTAGGCGCGTTGTTGCCCCTAGCGGGCCAGATTCAGACAGTGAAAGGACAAGCGAATGACCATTGAACGCACTTTTTCTATCGTTAAACCTGATGCCGTAGAGCGTAATTTAATTGGCACGCTTTATCAGCGTATCGAAAGTGCAGGTTTGCGTATCGTGGCGGCGAAAATGCTCCATCTTAGCAAAGAGCAGGCAGAAGGATTTTATGCCGAGCACCAAGGGAAGCCTTTCTTTGAATCCTTGGTTGGGTTCATGACGTCAGGCCCTATCATGGTGCAAGTACTAGAAGGCGAGAGCGCGATTAGCCGCTACCGTGAGTTGATGGGAAAAACCAACCCAGAAGAAGCAGCGTGTGGCACATTGCGCGCTGACTATGCGGAAAGCATGCAATATAACTCAGTGCATGGCTCTGATAGCCCTGCGTCTGCAGAGCGCGAAATCGCGTACTTTTTTACCGCGGATGAAATTCATCCTCGCTGCTAAATCAAACACCTGCTTTTTAATCTTCAAAAAGAGGCGTCAGCCTCTTTTTTTCTGCCTATCGAAATCAGACAACCACATTGAATAACCCCGCTGTTAGAGAGTGGAAACTGTGATCTAAAGCCTGTACAATTTCGCGCCTTAAGCGCGTCCCGAGGA
Source organism: Salinivibrio sp. VYel1 (assembly GCF_009377945.1). Lineage (NCBI taxonomy): Bacteria > Pseudomonadati > Pseudomonadota > Gammaproteobacteria > Vibrionales > Vibrionaceae > Salinivibrio > Salinivibrio sp. VYel1. Next base: position 53,141 of record NZ_RSAM01000009.1, read on the forward strand.
GATATCTTGGCTATGATCAAGGTAAGACATCGGCACGCGTGAGGCGATGATTCAGTCTTACCACCTAGCTAGTTCTTACGAGGCAACCCCCAATGACGACAGAGAAAGTTAATCTGCTTGATTTTGACAGGCAAGGATTGCGTGCCTACTTCGCTGATGAGCTCGGCGAAAAAGCCTTCCGTGCTGACCAAGTCATGAAGTGGATGTATCACTTTGGTTGCGACGACTTCGATGAAATGAACAACATCAACAAGAAGTTGCGTGAGAAGCTCAAGCGGGTGGCAGAAATTAAAGCCCCAGAAGTCAGTGAAGCGCATTACTCCCAAGATGGCACCATCAAATGGGCAATGCGTGTGGGCGGTCAAGACGTGGAAACCGTATATATCCCCGAAGATGATCGGGCGACACTGTGTGTCTCCTCTCAGGTAGGCTGTGCGCTTGATTGCAAGTTCTGCTCAACCGGGGCACAAGGTTTTAACCGCAACTTGCGTGTGTCTGAGATCATCGGGCAGGTGTGGCGTGCGTCGAAAGAGATCGGCATTGAGAAAGAGACGGGCCGTCGTCCGATCACTAACGTGGTGATGATGGGCATGGGAGAGCCGCTGCTCAACATGAAAAACCTTCTCCCTTCTCTGAATTTGATGCTCGACGACAATGCTTATGGCTTATCTAAGCGCCGAGTCACCGTGTCGACATCGGGCGTGGTCTCTGGCTTGGAGCAAATGATTGGCAAAATCGATGTCGCCTTGGCTATCTCACTGCATGCGCCGAACGATGAGCTACGTAGCCAAATCATGCCAATTAACGATCGTTGGGATATCGAGGCCTTTTTGGATGCGGTACACCGTTATATCGCAACCTCAAATGCCAACCGCGGCCGTGTGACGGTAGAATATATCTTGCTGGATCATGTCAATGACTACATGGAGCATGCGCGCCAACTCGCAGAGCTATTAAAAGACACCCCAGCGAAGATTAACCTGATCCCATTTAACCCGTATCCTGGATCACCGTTCAACAAACCGAGTAATTCTCGTATTGATAGGTTTATGAAAACCTTGATGGAATACGACTTTACGGTGACGGTACGTAAAACACGAGGCGATGACATTGACGCAGCGTGTGGCCAACTAGCCGGTGACATTGTCGACCGAACTAAGCGTGCCGAGAAGCGACTGGGCGCACAGGAGGTGATCCCTGTTCGACCCGTCTAAATGAGATGGCGATAAGGGGATGGCATGACAAAAACGGTTTGGGTTGTGGGCGTGTTGATGGCGTTGGCTGGTTGTTCAACGCCAAGTTCGCAGCACAGTGAGCCCAATTTTGATAAGATTCAAGCCGCAGAGGCGCGTATTGCACTGGGATTAGGCTATCTAAACAGTGATCGCTATCAACAAGCGCAGCAAAACTTGCAGCAAGCGCGCCAATATGCACCTAACTACTATCGCACCTCGCTGTCGATGGCGTATTATCAACAACGTGTCGGTGAAAACGACAAAGCGGATCGCTTATATCAACAAGCGTTAGCGCAAGCGTCTGAAAAAGGCGATGTATATAACAATTACGGTGTTTTCTTGTGCGAACAACAGCGGTTTGCCGCGGCAAATGACGCATTTTTGCAAGCAGTCGTACAACCGTATTATCATCGTGTGTCAGACAGTTATGAAAACGCGGCGTTTTGTCAGCTAAAAGCTGGCCACGTAGAACGCGCAAAAGCCTTGTTTAGCAAAGCGGCTGATCACGACCCGCGGAATGTCCGTGCGGGTTTACAACTTGCCAAGTTAGAGATAGAGACTGGGCAAGAGGCAGCAGCCGTCGCACGTATCAAGCGGCTCCACCAACGCGTTGGTGTTCAGCCTGCCGGACTGTTATTGCTAGTGAAAGCTTATCAGCAACAAGGCTACACGGAGCGAGCTGCCCATGACGCTCAGCGATTGGCGCAACGGTTTCCAGAATCCAAAGAATATCAATTGTACCTAGCGAATGAATACTGAACAGACGGAAGAACAAGCGCAATCTGATACCCAACCTGCGCCCGGGGAAGTATTAAAGCAAGCGCGAGAGAAAATGGGCTGGAGTGTTCGTGATGTTGCTGACCGACTTCGGTTGCGGGTCAGTGTCATTGAGGATCTTGAACAAAACAACCCAGACATGGATCAATTGGCCACGTTTACACGTGGCTATTTGCGCTCCTATGCCAAGCTGATGCAAATCGACGCCGATCAGCTGTTGGGTAATAGTAATATGGAAGCGAGCAGTGCGGCTACCGTACAAAAAATGCAAAGCTTCTCGCGCAAAACGCGGCGGCAAAAGAGCGAAAGTCGATTAATGTGGCTGTCTTGGGTGATTATTGCCATTGCGGTCGGGATCACTGGCGTGTGGTATTGGCAGAATCAGCAGGCTATGACGTCCGTGCCAACACAATTGGATAGCCAACAAGCGGATGAACTCGTCACGACCCCATCAGCACAAGATAGCGCGATAGTTGCCGCCGATGCGCCGGCAATGGCCGAGCCTGCGATGACAGATTCGGCGGCCTCACAAGGGGCGGAGCCGCAAGTCACTGATGTACAAGATGCCGCGAACGCGCCGGTGTCAGATGAGGTGAGCCCATCAGCATCGACGGCGTCAGAATCGGCCACTGCGGTTGAGTCGGCGCAAACGGACGAGGCGACAACGCAAACAACACCAGAGGCACAACCAACGGCAGCGTCTGAGGATGAAGCCCCCGCAAGCACGGTCAATAACCGTCTGGTGATGACCTTTAGTGGAGATTGCTGGATAGACGTGCGAGACGCCAATGGTGAGCGACTGGCAACCGGGATAAAATCGGAGGGTGAACAAGTGACCTTAACCGGCGACACCCCGTATCAATTAGTATTGGGTGCCCCCAGTGTGGTGAAAATCACCTTTAATGGCGACAACATTGATCTTGATGGCTTCCCAACCGGCCAAGTGGCTCGGTTGCGCCTTCCGCAGTAATCAGAGAACGTCGATATGCACAACGAAACTCCCATCAAACGCCGTCCCTCAACGCGCATCAATGTCGGCAATGTGCCGATTGGTGATGGCGCGCCGATTGCCGTGCAATCTATGACCAACACGCGAACCACAGATGTGGCAGCCACCGTCGCGCAAATCAAAGCGCTAGAAGGGGTGGGTGCAGATATCGTTCGGGTGTCAGTACCCACCATGGACGCGGCGGAAGCGTTTAAAGAGATTAAAGCGCAAACGTCGATCCCTTTGGTGGCAGACATCCACTTTGACTACCGTATTGCATTAAAAGTGGCGGAGTATGGTGTCGATTGTTTGCGTATCAACCCAGGTAATATTGGTAAAGAAGAGCGCATTCGGGCGGTGGTGGATGCCGCACGTGATAAAAACATTCCAATCCGTATTGGTGTGAATGGCGGCTCACTTGAGCGTGATCTGCAAGAAAAATACGGGGAGCCAACGCCCGATGCTTTGGTCGAGTCGGCCATGCGTCATGTCGATATCTTGGACCGTCTTAACTTTGATCAATTTAAAGTCAGCGTCAAAGCGTCAGATGTCTTCTTGGCGGTTGAGTCTTATCGCAAACTTGCGCAGCAGATTGATCAACCTTTACACCTTGGCATTACGGAGGCCGGTGGCGCGCGTGCTGGTGCGGTTAAGTCATCCGTTGGTTTGGGAATGCTATTGGCGGAAGGCATTGGTGATACCTTGCGGGTATCGCTCGCCGCCGATCCGGTAGAAGAAATCAAAGTGGGCTTCGATATTCTCAAATCACTTCGCATTCGCTCGCGCGGCGTCAATTTTATTGCGTGTCCGAGCTGTTCGCGTCAAGAGTTTGATGTGATTGGTACAGTCAATGCGCTCGAGCAGCGCGTGGAAGATATACTGACCCCAATGGATGTCTCCGTGATTGGTTGTGTGGTCAATGGCCCGGGTGAAGCCGAAGCGTCTCACCTCGGTTTGGCTGGGGGTAACAAGCGCAGTGCTTATTACCTCGACGGTAAACGCCAAAAAGAGCGCTTTAATAACGACAACTTGGTGGATGAGTTGGAGGCAAAAATCCGCGCCAAAGCGGCGATGATGGATGAACGCAACCGCATCAAGGTGTCACAAATCGATCAAGAAGGCTAAGCCGTTAGGCGGCCTTCTCCCCTTTTCTATCATGTCGGTAACGGAAGTTAACGTGGCTAAAACAATTCAAGCAATTCGAGGCATGAATGACTGCCTCCCGTCTCAATCTCCTTTATGGCAAAAGCTCGAATCTACGATTAAAAAGGTAGTGAGCGCTTACGGCTATAGCGAAGTTCGCATGCCTATTGTGGAAGCAACGCATTTGTTTAGCCGTGCGATTGGCGAAGTGACAGACGTTGTCGAAAAAGAAATGTACACCTTCGATGATCGCAACGGTGACAGCCTCACTTTGCGTCCTGAAGGGACCGCGGGTTGTGTCCGAGCGGGGATCGAAAACGGTCTGCTGTACAACCAAGAGCACCGCCTGTGGTACACCGGGCCTATGTTCCGTCATGAGCGCCCACAAAAAGGTCGTTATCGCCAGTTTCATCAGTTTGGCGTTGAGGTGTTTGGCCTAAATGGCCCAGACGTGGACGCGGAACTTATCATGATGACCGCACGTATGTGGCGTGAGCTGGGCATTGCTGAGCATGTGCGATTGGAGCTTAACTCAATCGGCTCACCACAAGCGCGTGCGAACTATCGTCAAGCGCTGGTGGACTTTTTGATGCAACACGAATCAGTGTTGGATGAAGACAGCAAGCGTCGAATGCGGACCAACCCATTGCGCGTGCTCGATACCAAAAATGCGGACATCCAAGCTGTATTGGTTAATGCGCCTCAGTTGGGTGATTATCTGGATGACGAATCAAAACAGCATTTTGCCCTCTTGTGTGAACTCTTGGACGCGGCAGGTATCGAATACCAAGTTAACCACCGTTTGGTACGTGGCCTCGACTACTACAACCGGACCGTGTTTGAGTGGATCACCGATAGCTTGGGTGCGCAAGGCACGGTGTGCGGTGGTGGCCGTTATGATGGCTTGGTTGAGCAACTCGGGGGGAAAGCGACGCCTGCCGTTGGGTTTGCAATGGGATTGGAGCGTTTGGTTCTGATGCTGGAAAACCTCAACCAAGATGATGTCCGCCCGGCGGTGGATGTGTACATGGTCACGGCGGGTGAAGGCGCGATGATCGCTGGGATGAAACTGGCGGAGCGCTTACGTGAACAGGTGCCCGGACTGCGTGTGATGTCACATTTTGGCGGTGGTAGCTTTAAGAAACAGTTTAAGCGCGCGGATAAAGTCGGCGCCTCTGTGGCGCTCGTGCTAGGCGAGGATGAAGTTGCCAACGGCACAGTGGCGTTAAAAGATTTGAAAGGCGGCGAGCAACAAACACTGAATCAGGATGAGATCGCCGCGTCACTAAAAGCATTGATTTAAGAGGACAGAACGTGGACGTCTACACCACAGAAGAGCAGCAGGTTGAAGCCATTAAGAAGTGGTGGCGAGACAACGGTAAAGCGGTCGTGATCGGCGCCGTTGTCGGTTTGGGGGCGTTATATGGCTGGCGTTATTTTCAGTCACAACAGCTCACCAGCCAAGAGCAAGCCTCGCAGCAATACGAACAAGTGCTAAGTGGTATTGAAAGCGGCGATACCGTGTCATTGAGCCAATTAGAAGGCCATGAAGGTTATCGTGCCTTGGCAGCATTGCAGCTGGCACAAAAGCATGTTGCGCAAGGGGAGCTGGAAAGTGCCCGTGAGCAATTGCAAAATGCTCAGCAAGCCGTGAAAGACGAGGCGCTGTACGGGTTGGTGACGACACGCCTAGCGCGCGTTGAAGCGGAGTTAGGCAATTACTCAGCCGCATTGAGCGAACTCGACAAAGTCACCACGCAGAGCTGGACCGCGAAAGTGGAAGAGATCCGCGGCGACGTCTTGCTTCGTCAAGGCGACAAGCAGGCAGCGCGAGACGCGTATGCAGCGTCATTGGCGGCGGCGGAAAGCCCGACCGTTAACATGAAGCTTGATAATCTGAGTCAATAAGGTCGTGGTATGAAAAAACGATTATGGCGCATGGCTGCAATGGCCACGACCATGGCTGTACTGGCTGGCTGTGCCGGTGAAGAAGATGTGGTGCAAATGGCGCCACTGCCTGCTGTGACCAATGAGATATCTTCAACCCAGCATTGGCGAGCACAAGTGGGCGACGGTGTCGGGCAGTATTATTCCGCACTTCGGCCTACAGTTGCCTATGACAAAGTCTTTGCGGCTGATCGACAAGGTTTAGTCGCCGCCTTTGATGTAGAAAGCGGTGAATCTATCTGGCAACAGTCGGTGCAAGACGAGACACCGGCGTTGCTCTCCGGCGGGTTGAGCGCCTCATACGGCAAAGTGTATGTGGGTGGCGAAACGGGTCAAGTGTACGCACTGGATGCGGAAACCGGCGAGCGGGTTTGGCAACAGAACGTGAATGGCGAAGTGCTGGCCAAGCCTTTGGTGGAAGCTGGGTTGGTGATCGTTAACACCAGCCGTGGTGAGTTAGTGGCATTGGACGCGGAATCGGGCGAGCCACAGTGGAACAACACCAATGATGTGCCGAACTTGAGCCTACGCGGTGAAAGTGCGCCGGTGACTATTTCCGGCGGCGTATTCTGGGGGATGGCCAATGGACGCCTAGGCGCGGCGATGATCGAAACCGGACGGTCTATTTGGCAAATTCCTATCTCGACACCAAAAGGGGCGACTGAAATCGACCGCTTAGTGGATGTGGATGCGACCCCAGTGATCGATGGCGACCGTTTGTATGCAGTAGGCTATAATGGCCAATTAGTCTCTATTGATTTGCGCTCCGGAAAAGCGGCGTGGAAGCGGGATTTTTCCTCTGCTAAAGACTTCCTCGTAGCAGGCAATAGTATTTATCTTATTGATGATAAAGACAATATTGTTGCGTTAGATGCACGCAACGGCCTAGAGAAGTGGCGCAACACACAGTTGGCGTACCGTATCTTAACGGCACCCGCGGCAAGCGGCGGCTATCTGGTGGTCGGCGACAGCCAAGGCTACTTGCATTGGCTTGACCCGCAAACGGGCGATTTTGTCGCGCAGCAATCACTGGAAGGTAACGGGATCGCTGTTGCCCCAGTGCAAACGGATGATGGCTATATCGTGATCACCCGTGATGGTCAACTGAGAAAGCTGAGTATCGAGTAAGCGAAGCCACCCAGTTCTATATTTAGGCTCCTGGCTGCAAAGACAGTCGGGAGCCTTGTTTATTAATAAAGCGAATGAAAAGAAGAGGCCTACATGATTCCTGTTATAGCCCTAGTGGGGCGCCCGAATGTGGGGAAATCGACGCTCTTTAACCGTCTTACCCGCACACGCGATGCATTAGTAGCGGATTTTCCGGGACTGACCAGGGATCGAAAATACGGCAAAGCATTGCTGGATGATCACGAGTTTATCGTGATCGACACCGGCGGCATTGACGGCACCGAAGAAGGTGTAGAAACCAAGATGGCGGAGCAGTCGATAGCGGCGATTGAAGAAGCCGATGTCGTGCTGTTTATGGTGGATGGTCGAGCCGGTCTTACGCCAGCGGACAAAGACATTGCTCAGCATATCCGTACCCGTGAAAAAACCACCTTCTTGGTGGTGAACAAAGTGGATGGTATTGACCCAGACACGGCAACCGCTGACTTTTGGCAGCTGGGTATGGACAACATGTTCCAAATTGCCGCCGCGCATGGTCGAGGCGTGAGTGGCTTGATTAATCGTGCGTTGACGCCTTTGGTTGAGCAAGTGTCCGCGGACGAGGACGACGAGCAAGCAGGCTTGGTCGATTTGACCGATGAAGCGGATACGCTCGACAGTGGCGAAGACGCGGTTAAAACCGAAGAGCAGGCTGAAAGCGAGTATGAATACTTACAGTCGCTGCCGATTAAAATCGGTATTATCGGCCGTCCCAATGTGGGTAAATCAACCCTGACTAACCGTATGCTGGGCGAAGAGCGCGTGGTGGTTTATGACATGCCAGGCACTACCCGTGACTCGATTTACATTCCCATGGAGCGTGATGGTCGCGAATACGTGATGATTGATACCGCCGGGGTTCGACGTCGTAAACGGGTGACCGATAAAGTGGAAAAATTTTCGGTGATCCAAACCCTCAAGGCGATTGAAGATGCCAACGTCGTATTGTTGGTGATCGACGCACGAGAGAACATCTCGGACCAAGACTTAAGCTTACTTGGTTTTGCGCTGAATGCGGGCCGCTCGATTGTTTTGGCGGTCAACAAGTGGGATGGCTTAGATAGCGAAGTGAAAGAGCGCGTGAAGTCTGAGCTTGATCGCCGCTTAGGGTTTGTCGACTTTGCCCGTGTGCATTTTATTTCTGCGTTGCACGGCACTGGGGTAGGTCACTTGTTTGAGTCGATTCAAGAGGCGTATCAGTCAGCGACAAAACGCGTCGGAACCGCGATGCTCACCCGCATTTTGAAAATGGCGCAAGATGACCATCAGCCACCGATGATCCGTGGGCGTCGGGTGAAGCTCAAATATGCGCACGCAGGCGGCTACAACCCGCCGATTGTGGTGGTTCATGGTAACTTGGTCAAAGAGCTACCAGACTCTTATAAGCGTTATTTGATGAATTACTATCGGCGAACCTTGGATATTATGGGCACGCCGATAAAGATCCAATTCCAAAACAGCGAAAACCCCTATGAGGGGAAAAAAGAAAAGCTGACATTATCTCAATCCCGTCAGCGTAAACGCTTAATGGATATGGTGAAAAACCGCAATAAGAAGTAATACAAAGCCCAGCAGCGATGCTGGGCTTTTTTTTGATCGCGATGTGGTGGGTTCGATCTCTCTTAGGATCGGTTACTGAATAAAAGTGATCTGACTCACATTAATGAGCGCGATTATCTGTTGTCTTAGATCCTAGTGTGTCACGCTGCCGCTCAGGTTTTGAGCGGTGATAAAATCGACACCCCTTCCCACGTCACACTTTTAGATTGTTCTGGATCCAGGCTTTAATAAAACGCATTTCAGGTTTTTATCCTTTTAAAAATCCAAATGCAGAATATGTAACTTATGCTTTCGGGAAGTGTATTGATAAATATTCTTTTCAGGGTAGGAAGCTGATCAAGGGGAATAAACCCCAAGATCGCGCGATCGCTTACTGATCGGTCAGATGTGTGTTGTGCAGAGTTTAATCAGAAGATTGATGCGGGTGTCGCTGCCGAACCACGCTGGTGACATCGCCGTTGCTGAGCTGAGTGTGTAAGGTATCGCCCTCTTCTAGCTGGTTGATGTTAGTGACGATGTGCCCATCACTATCACGGCTAATTGAATAGCCGCGAGAAAGGGTGGCAAGTGGGCTGACCGCATCTAAGGTGGCGACCAAGGTGGCGAGTCGCTGTTGCGCATGTGACAGGTGTGAGTCCATCGCGTGGGTGAGGCGTTGATGGTATTGCGCCAATTGAGCCTGATGTTGCTGAATACGACGGTCAGGCGTCATGCGCTGCAATCGATTATCTAGCGTGTTCAGTTGGCTGCTGTACCGTGAAAACTGCTTAGTGAGTGCCTGATGCATCCGTCTTTGCAGCTCATCAATATGCTGACTTTGCTGTTGTAGACGACGGCGAGGGTGCTGATGAGACAAACGGTGTTCGTGCTGCGTCAGTGCCCGTTGCTGGCGATACAGGAGGGTGCCAATCGCGTTTTTGAGCGCTTGCTCGCGCTGCTGATATTGCTGCAAGCGATAACTGAGGTCACGGCTCACTAATTCTGCGGCGGCTGATGGCGTCGGCGCGCGCACGTCGGCAACAAAGTCAGCAATGGTAACATCCACTTCATGGCCCACGGCACTGACGATAGGGATCTGACTGGCGGCGATAGTACGGGCGACGATTTCTTCATTAAAGCACCATAAATCTTCGAGTGAGCCACCGCCACGGCCAACAATCAGCACATCACATTCGTTGCGGCTGTTGGCACGTCCAATGGCTTGGGCAATAGAGACCGCTGCCTCTTGTCCTTGTACCAGCGTTGGATAGATAACCACTGGCAGGCTCGGATCGCGCCGTTTCAACACATTTAGAATATCGTGCAAGGCAGCGCCTGTTTTGGAGGTGATTATGCCAACGCGTTTGGGTTGGTCGGGCAAGGCCTGTTTGGCGCTTTGTGCGAATAAGCCTTCAGCGGCTAACGCTTGTTTGCGTTGCTCAAACGCCTGTTGCAGTCGTCCATCGCCTTCGGGCTGCATGTTTTCTAAGATCAGTTGATAGTCGCCGCGAGGCTCGTACATAGAGACACGCGCACGCACCAACACTTGATCGCCGTTTTTAGGTTTGAACATCACGCGGCGATTGTTACCACGGAACATCGCACATTTAACTTGGCTTTGGTTATCTTTCAACGATAAATACCAGTGACCGGATGTCGCAGCGGTAAAATTAGAGATTTCACCCGTGAGCCAGACGATACCGATGTTTTTCTCCAAGCAAAGACGCACTTCGGCATTTAAGCGAGAGACGGAAAGAATGTTTCGGTTGTTAGCGGTCACGATCACGGATCCTTTCAATAAGCCTGAGGGCATACTACCTGCCGCACCCCAGTATGCCAAATAGACCTTGAGCAATCGGTTGCGAAAAAGTCGCGTTGATATCTGGTGATAAATCAACCGACTAAAAATCCGTTGCCCACCAAACAGCGATTCTTAATAAAAATCGATAGCCAAACGTTTGCGCTGCCCGTATAATGCTGCGGCAATATTTTGTTCCCCTTCACAAATTTTGGTGTGAGATATTGCAATGCTGAGAATCGCGAAAGAAGCGCTAACCTTTGACGATGTACTCCTCGTCCCTGCCCACTCAAATGTTCTTCCTAACCATGCCGATCTGCGTACAAAACTGACACGCTCGATCAGCTTAAACATTCCTGTTCTATCCGCCGCGATGGACACGGTGACCGAAGCCCGTTTGGCGATTGCCTTGGCGCAAGAAGGTGGTCTTGGCTTTATCCATAAGAACATGACTATCGAGCAACAAGCCGAACAAGTACGCTTGGTCAAAATCTATGAAGCAGGCATGGTCACCAATCCAGTGACTGTAACCCCAGAAATGACCATTGCTGACGTGAAGGCACTGACTGAGCGTAACGGCTTTGCCGGTTACCCTGTTGTCAATGCACAAAAAGAGCTGGTGGGGATCATCACAGGCCGTGACGTACGTTTTGTGTCTGACTTAAGCAAGCGCGTCGAAGACGTGATGACACCAAAATCTCGCCTCGCCACTGTGCAAGAAGGCGCAGAACGTGAGCAGGTACAACAGCTCATGCAACAGCACCGCGTCGAGAAGATTTTGGTGGTCAACCCAAGTCATCATCTCACCGGTATGATCACCGCCAAAGATTTCCAAAAAGCGGAAAGCAAGCCCAATGCCTGTAAAGACGAGCAAGGCCGCTTGCGTGTCGGTGGCGCGGTTGGTGCCGGTGCGGGCAACGAAGAGCGCATTGCCGCCTTGGTTGAAGCGGGCGTGGATGTGCTGCTGATTGACTCATCACATGGCCACTCTGAAGGGGTTCTGCAACGTATTCGTGATGCACGTGCCGCGTATCCGAACCTGCAGATTGTGGGCGGCAATGTCGCCACCGCTGAAGGCGCACGCGCCCTGATTGAAGCCGGTGTCGATGCCGTCAAGGTTGGAATTGGCCCAGGCTCGATTTGTACCACGCGTATCGTTACCGGCGTGGGTGTCCCGCAGATCACTGCGATCAGTGATGCAGCCGCTGTAGCGCAAGAGTACGGCATTCCCGTGATTGCCGATGGCGGTATCCGCTTCTCAGGGGATTTGTGTAAAGCGATTGCCGCGGGCGCGTCGTGCGTGATGGTGGGCTCAATGCTCGCTGGTACCGAAGAGTCTCCAGGGGAAGTCGAACTTTACCAAGGCCGTGCATATAAATCATATCGCGGTATGGGCTCGGTGGGCGCGATGTCAAAAGGCTCGTCTGACCGTTATTTCCAAAGCGACAACGCCGCAGACAAGCTGGTACCTGAAGGGATTGAAGGGCGTGTCGATTACAAAGGCATGATGAAAGAGATCATTCATCAGCAAATGGGTGGCCTGCGCTCCAGCATGGGCCTCACCGGCTCTGCCACCATTGAAGAGATGCGTACCCAAGCGCAGTTTGTTCGCGTCACTGGCGCGGGCATGAAAGAGTCACACGCGCATGATGTCACCATTACTAAAGAAGCGCCGAACTACCGTCTCGGCTAAAGACATCACCACCGCGATGCATTTGAGAGGGGAGCTCGGCTCCCCTTTGTTCCACTTAATTGAGAAAGCCAGATAATGACCCAGAACATTCATGCTCAACGTATTTTGATCCTTGATTTTGGCTCCCAGTACACCCAACTGATTGCGCGCCGTGTCCGTGAAATCGGTGTGTATTGTGAGCTTTGGAGCTGGGATGTGGATGAGCAAGACATTCGTGACTTTGCCCCTAACGGCATCATCCTATCCGGTGGCCCAGAGAGCGTGGCAGAGGAGAACTCGCCGCGTGCACCGCAGTATGTCTTTAATGCCGGCGTGCCTGTGTTAGGGGTTTGTTATGGTATGCAGACCATGGCCGAGCAGCTTGGTGGTAAGGTGGCCGGCTCTGAGCACCGTGAGTTTGGCTATGCGCAAGTGAAGCGCGTTGGGCAAAGTGCACTGTTTGATGGCATTGAAGATGCCATCGCCGATGACGGGCATGCGCTCCTCGATGTATGGATGAGCCATGGTGATAAAGTGGTCGCCATTCCAGAAGATTTTGTCAAAGTGGCCGAGACGGACACTTGCCCCTTCGCGGCCATGGCCAATGAAGACAAACGTTTTTATGGCGTGCAATTCCATCCAGAAGTCACTCACACGCGCCAAGGCCAACGTATGTTGGAGCAGTTTGTGATGCAAATCTGCCAATGCGAGCGCTTGTGGACACCAGCCACCATTATTGACGATGCGATTGAGCGTATTCGTGAGCAAGTCGGGGATGATGAAGTGATCCTTGGCCTGTCTGGCGGCGTCGACTCTTCTGTGGTCGCCATGCTGGTTCACCGCGCAATTGGCGATAAGCTTACGTGTGTATTCGTCGATAACGGCCTATTGCGTCTTAATGAAGGTGAGCAAGTACTGGAAATGTTCGGTGACCACTTTGGTTTGAACATTGTCCATGTCAACGCCGAAGACCGTTTCCTCGATGCTCTTAAAGGCGAAGCGGATCCTGAAGCCAAGCGTAAAATCATTGGCCGCGTGTTTGTCGAGGTATTCGATGAGCAAGCGAGCAAAATGAAAAATGCTAAGTGGCTGGCACAAGGCACCATCTACCCGGATGTAATTGAGTCAGCAGCCTCGAAAACCGGTAAAGCGCATGTGATCAAATCACACCACAACGTCGGTGGCCTGCCGGAAGAAATGGAAATGGGTCTGGTTGAGCCACTCAAAGAGTTATTCAAAGACGAAGTGCGTAAAATTGGCCTTGAGCTAGGCTTACCGTACCACATGCTTTATCGCCACCCCTTCCCAGGGCCAGGCCTTGGTGTGCGCGTGCTGGGTGAAATTCAAAAAGAATACTGCGATCTGCTTCGTCGCGCCGATGCGATCTTTATCGAAGAGCTGCGCAACGCCGATCTCTACGAGAAAGTCTCGCAAGCCTTTGCGGTATTCCTACCTGTTCGTTCGGTAGGCGTGATGGGCGATGGCCGTAAATACGACTGGATCATTGCCCTGCGTGCCGTCGAGACCATCGACTTTATGACCGCACATTGGGCACACCTGCCATACGATTTTCTGGGTAAGGTATCAAACCGCATCATCAACGAAGTCGACGGCATCTCCCGCGTGGTTTACGACGTCTCCGGCAAACCGCCAGCGACAATTGAGTGGGAATAATTTCCAACCGAAAAGCTTGACGTTAACAAGCTCTAAATAGAAAAAGTCCGCGCAATGGCGGACTTTTTTATTGGTATTCGCGGATGACAGCGTCTTGGCTCAGTCCTTATAACTGTCCGAATTTACCTGCTTGCAGATCGTTGAACGCTTGCAAAATCTCTTGCTTAGTATTCATCACAAAAGGGCCATGACCGACGATGGGATCGGTCATGGGCTCGCCACTGAGTAGCAAAATCACGCTATCTTGTGAGGCGTGCAATGCGACCTCGCGTCCTTGGCGACTAAGCAGTGCCATATCGGCATCGCCAATTGGGTCGGCGCCGTTGATACTGACATTGCCCTCCAGTATTACCACCGCGGTGGTCCAGTCTTGGGGGAGCGTAAGCTGCGTTTTTCCGTCAGCGTTTAACCGTATATCCCAAACCTGCATAGGACTGAAGGTTTTGGCCGGTCCCTGCTGGCCCTCAAACTCACCGGCTATGAGCCGTAATGTGCCCGCCTTATCGGCCAGGGGAATGTCGGGGATATCGGCTTTGCGAATGCCTTGATAGTTCGGGTCGGTCATTTTGTCTTTTTTGGGGAGGTTAACCCACAGTTGCGCCATTTGCAGCTCGCCGCCAGTGTGGCTGAACGCACTGGAATGAAACTCCTCGTGCATAATGCCGCTGCCTGCGGTCATCCACTGCACATCCCCGGGGCCAATCACGCCGCCTTTACCGCTGGAGTCACGATGCGCCACTTCACCTTGGTACACAATGGTCACGGTTTCAAAGCCGCGATGGGGATGCTCACCCACGCCTCGCTTCACGCCATCCGCCGGAAAGTGCATCGGGCCAGCATAGTCCAGCAGTAAAAAGGGGCTCATCTCCGCCGCTTGATTGTGATAGGAAAACAGTGAGCGGGCAGGGAAACCATTACCGACCCAGTGCGGTGCAGGGGCTTTTATGACACGCGAAATGGATTTCATGGTGATCTCCTCGAGTGGGTTTACCTCCATCATATATTTGATGACATAGATTGCTAGGGGTTAAAACACGACTTCCACGCCATATAGGTTTTTTGTTTCTAAATGTTTCAGTGTCCTCAGTAAGCATCCGTTTTTTGTGCTGCTTTTCTAACTACAAAATAATTTAACATTTGGTTAACTGGCTTGCTTATGGCTAACTATGCTGTTTTTTGCTTTACTGGCGATGGTTTGTCATTTTAATGTCACTAAAGCCTGGTGGATCAGGTAAGCAAAGACACAACATCGAAAAATGGAGTAAACAGTGAGCCAACACATAAGCGACTCAACCGATGCTGGCCAGCCGCGCGGCATGGATCGGTTTTTGAACATGATAGAGCGGGCAGGGAACCGAATTCCGGATCCCGCGCTATTGTTTTTTTGGGGGCTGATCACCGTGTGGGTATTATCAGCCATTCTCTCTCAGGTTTCTTTTGATTCAGTCCACCCTTTGACCGGTGACGCTGTCCAAGTGAAAAACCTGCTCACCGGTAGTGCGCTCGCCCACTTTTTAGCCAATATGGTTGACACCTTTACTGGATTTGCGCCGCTGGGGATTGTTTTGGTGGCGATGCTCGGTGTGGGGGTGGCTGACCAGTCCGGCTTTATTACCACCGGCCTTAAGAAAATGCTGAGTGTGACGCCAAAGCAAGCGCTTACGCCGATGCTGATTCTGGTGGCGATCGTTTCGCATACCGCCGCAGATGCAGGCTATGTGCTGGTGATCCCGCTGGGTGGGATTATCTTCCACGCCGCGGGTCGTCATCCGTTGGCCGGTATTGCTGCCGCCTTTGCCGGGGTATCCGGCGGCTTCTCCGCGAACTTTATTCCGTCAGGGATTGACCCTTTGCTGGCCGGTTTTACTGAATCTGCCGCGCATGTGTTGGACGATAGCTATCAGGTAAACCCGCTTGCGAACCTCTATTTCACTGGTCTGTCATCGATTTTGATTGTGGCGTTGGGCTGGTTTGTGACTGAGAAAATAGTCGAGCCACGTCTAAATCGCACGCCAATTGATGAGGACGCAGAAGACGCACCAGATTTAGGCTCTTTTACGGCAATTGAAGGGAAGGCGTTTAATCGAGCTGGGCTGGCGATGCTGCTAGGAATTGCCGCGCTAGTGGCGGCCTCATGGCCGGAAACGTCACCGCTTCGCTCACCGGCGGGCGAGCTGACCGCCTTTGATGC
This sequence comes from Salinivibrio sp. VYel1, assembly GCF_009377945.1. Lineage (NCBI taxonomy): Bacteria > Pseudomonadati > Pseudomonadota > Gammaproteobacteria > Vibrionales > Vibrionaceae > Salinivibrio > Salinivibrio sp. VYel1. The sequence goes on from NZ_RSAM01000009.1 coordinate 69,272, forward strand.
ACCGATTATGCAATCGATCGTGCCGCTGATTTTTGTGCTGTTTATAATTCCAGGCATTGTTTATGGCAAAACCGCGGGTACCTTTAAAACTAGCCAAGACGTGATCAAATCCATGTCTGACACTATGGCGACCATGGGCGCTTATATGGTGATGGCGTTTTTCTGCGCGCAATTCTTAGCCGCATTTACCCAATCAAACATTGGTACTTTGTTGGCGCTCAGCGGCGCGGAGCTGTTGCAGTCAATGAACCTGCCAGGTGAGATGACGATTGTGGGGATGATTTTGCTGACGGCAATGGTGAACTTATTGATTGGTTCCGCGTCGGCGAAATGGGGGCTGATCGGGCCGATTCTCGTGCCGATGTTAATGGTCGTGGGCATTTCTCCTGAATTGTCGCAAGCGGCTTATCGTGTGGGTGATTCTGTGTCGAACATTATCTCGCCATTGATGGTGTTCTTCCCGTTGGTGGTGGTGTACTGCCAGCGTTACGTGAAAACCACGGGGATTGGTACCGTGGCCTCAATGATGATCCCTTATTCTCTGACCATGCTGGTGGGCTGGACCTTATTCTTACTCGCCTACTGGGCGCTAGGATTGCCTCTGGGCATTCAAGCCAGTTACCAATACTTGGTGCAGTAATACGCTGTTGCGCGTTGAGTGTCTTAAGCCGGCCTTCGAGCCGGCTTATTTGTATCGTATACTGAGGGCGTATTAGGTTGTTAGTCACAGAGGTTGGGATGAAAGATCCACACGCGTCGGGTAGCGAGCACGACGTTTATATGCGCCACGCGATCCAGCTAGCAGACAAAGCGGAGCAAGAGGGTGAAGTGCCTGTTGGCGCTGTCGTGGTGTATCAAGGTGAGGTGGTGGGCACGGGGTGGAACCGAACCATTACCCAGCATGATGCAACGGCCCATGCCGAAGTGATGGCATTACGCCAAGCCGGCCAAGTGCTGGGTAATTATCGTTTATTAGACGCGGATCTTTATGTGACATTAGAGCCTTGTCCCATGTGTGCGGCGGCGATGGTGCATGGCCGTGTCAGAAAGGTTTTCTTTGGCGCGCCTGATCCCAAAACCGGGGCCGCTGGCTCGGTAATGAACTTACTCAGCTATGACGGTGTTAATCATCATGTGCAAAGTGAGGGAGGGATGTTAGAAGCGGAATGCCGTGCGCAACTGCAAGCCTTTTTCCGCCGTCGTCGTGCCGAAAAAAAGGCCGCTAAAAAAGCAGCCTGTCAATCTCAATCTTGCTTACCTGACTCAGGCAAGGTGTCCTAAAACGCGTCATCAAAGGCCGCAAATTCACGAATCGCAAAGGCACGTTGTCGCCAAAGTACCTTCTTGTGCATATTTTGGCGCATACGCTTACGCCGGTTAGCGGATGAAATGTTGTTTTTGCGAAAGCTTTGTTTCACCAGCCGTTTTCTTGGAACCATGCTGTCCTCATTGCGGTTGCGTGTCTGATTGCGGTGTCGAGTTATCCTCTGACTGCGATGACGCCGGGTCAGGCGCTTGCTCGGTTGTTTGCTCGGGGGCATTTTCCGACGGCTCGTCAGGGGCGACGATCGTCTGCAGACCACCGAGATCTTCAACTTGTTGGCTGTCAAGTGACTCTATGTGCGCTTTCTCATAGCCTAGAATACTTTGGTAATAGCGGCGAATATTTTCGACGTAGCTAAGCGCTTCGTAGCCACGCGCGTAGCCGTAGCGTGTTTGGGTGTAATACTGGCGCTTGGCTAACAATGGCAGCCGCTGTTTTACATCACTCCAAGAGTTAGGATCGGCGCCTTGCGCCTCCGTCAGTCGGCGCGCATCCATCATATGGCCAAAACCAATATTGTAAGACGCGAGAGCAAACCAAATGCGCTCGTGTGGATTAACACTGTCTGGTACACGGTCAAGTACACGTTGCAGGTAGAGCGAACCGCCTTTAATGCTTTGCTCTGGGTCGAGGCGATTGCGCACGCCCACGGATTTGGCCGTCGGCAGGGTAAGCATCATCATGCCGCGCACCCCAGTGGGGGAGATCGCCCGTGGGTTCCAATGTGACTCTTGATACGATAGGGCCGCCAGTAAGCGCCAATCAAAATCGTTCGCGTGCTTTTTGAAAAGCGGCTCCCACTTAGGCAACTTGCTCTCCAATGCCCGTAAAAAGGCGCGGGTATCGACGTAATCGAATTGGTCGACGTGACCAAAATACTTCTCTTCTAAAATAGCTAATTCGCCAGTTTGGTTTATCTCACCGAAGAAGTTGACCATTAAGGCATAGGCACTGCTGTCGCCTTGTTTTTTCATAAACCAGGCCACGGGTTCGTCCTCACTAAGGGCCATGGCGACGGCAATATCTGGGTGGGTGCGTTGCATCAAGGCAATATCGACGGAGTCGGCAATGGTAAAGTCAATCTCACCGTCTGCGACTTGTTTAAGCAGCTCATCATCGTCGGCGTCCTGCACGACTTTCCAGCTGAGATCAGGGTGATCTTGTTTTAACGCTTGCAAGGTGAGGTCGTGGCTAGAGTCTTCCACCACCGCCATGATGGCATCTTCACGATTAAAATCATCAACATCCCGCGGGCGCCAATGCCCTTTTTTATAGACCACTTGTTGGCTGACAAAGTAGTAGGCAGGGCCAGGGCGAAACTGAGCTAAACGTTGGTCGGTAATGGTAAGGCCTGCCGCAATCAGATCCACGTCGCCGCGTTCAAGGGCTGGAAAGAGGCCGGAAAGCGTATAAGTGGGCACCATTTCTAGCTTGACCCCGAGCTTGTCAGCAAACCGAGCGGCGAGCTCGTAATCTAGTCCGGTAGGGCCGTCGGGGCCGATGTAGTAAGAGAGTTCGTTGTTGAGTGTCCCGACTCTTAAGACACCACGGTCTCGAATTTTTTCTAGAACGGTACGATCGTCGAACGTCCAATCACAGCCTGTGACGGTGAGGCTAAGCACAAGCACCGTTAGGCTAATCATCCATGATCGCAAAGAAAAGTCACGCTGTGTCAAAGGCTGTCGCTCACTGTTGCATGCCAGCATCAAACGGCTAGCGATGATCGATAGACGCGCCATTCTACGTGAATAGACGTCAGACCGATAGAGGGAAAATTTTTTGCGCAAACGGTTGCGTCAGGTGTGTTGTCGGTGACAGTTTTCCCCTATAATGGCGGCCGCTTAGGCAAAACGCCAGTCTTAAAGCGCGTGTGGCGTGGCGACACCTCCGAGCAACGTGGGAGGACTGCCCTGGGAGTCAGCGTTAACGATAACGGAGAGAGCAACCATTGCGGCAATGCCGGTGGTGATACCCAAGTTATGGTGCCAAGATGCGATAACTTGGGTATACCCCTTTCATTTACCGCTAACGAGAGACGTACGCACATGGATATTTTGCGTGGTTCCCCCGCACTGTCTGAGTTTCGTGTCAACAAATTACTGGCGAGCTGCCAAGCACACCAGTTACCTGTCACGGCACTGTATGCTGAGTTTATTCATTTCGCCGACTTGTATCATCCTTTGGATAGCGCGAGTCGCGAAAAGCTCGAAAAGCTGCTGACTTATGGACCAACCTTATCGCCGCACGCGCCGGAAGGCATATTGTTTCTCGTGACGCCTCGCCCTGGCACCTTGTCGCCGTGGTCCTCCAAGGCAACCGATATTGCCCATAACTGCGGCTTGGATGCGGTCAAACGCTTGGAGCGCGGGACGGCGTACTATATTCAGTTATCTGCACCTTTGACCAATGAGCAACACGCGACCTTAGTCGGATTGTTGCACGATCGGATGATGGAAGCGGTGTTCAGTGAGCTTGAGGCCGCCGCGGTGCTGTTTGAGCAAGCGGAACCTGCGCCGATGCATAGCGTAGACATTCTCTCCGGTGGCCGAGCCGCCTTAGTCGAGGCCAACCAAGCCTTAGGGTTGGCACTGGCAGAAGACGAAATTGATTATCTGGTCGAGAACTTCACCCAGCTGGGGCGTAACCCAAACGACATCGAACTGATGATGTTTGCGCAAGCTAACTCAGAGCATTGCCGACACAAAATCTTTAACGCCGACTGGACTATCGATGGTGAAAAGCAGCCTAAATCGCTGTTTAAGATGATCAAAAACACCTATGAGCAAACCCCAGATAACGTGCTGTCGGCGTATAAAGACAACGCAGCCGTGATGACTGGCTCAAACGTTGGACGCTTTTTCCCCACTCCAGAGAGCCACACTTATCAATATCATCATGAACCGGCTCATATTTTGATGAAGGTGGAAACCCATAACCATCCCACCGCGATTTCACCGTGGCCAGGCGCAGCGACCGGCTCAGGCGGTGAAATTCGTGACGAGGGGGCGACCGGTGTCGGGGGCAAACCCAAAGCAGGATTGGTCGGTTTTTCTGTCTCTAACCTTAAAATTCCGGGCTTTATTCAGCCGTGGGAGCGCGATTATGGCAAGCCTGAGCGCATTGCCACTGCGCTCGATATTATGCTGGAAGGCCCGCTAGGCGGTGCGGCGTTTAACAACGAATTCGGTCGCCCTAACTTGCTGGGCTACTTCCGTACCTATGAGCAATGGGTGACCTCACATGCCGGTGAGGAAGTGCGTGGCTACCACAAACCCATCATGATCGCCGGTGGTATGGGTAACATCCGCGATGGCCATGTGCAAAAAGGCGAGATAGATGTGGGCGCCAAACTGATTGTGTTAGGTGGCCCGGCGATGAACATCGGCCTTGGCGGCGGGGCGGCATCGTCGATGGCATCAGGCCAGTCGGCGGAAGACTTAGACTTTGCCTCGGTACAGCGTGAGAACCCAGAAATGGAGCGTCGCTGCCAAGAGGTGATTGATCGTTGCTGGCAACTTGGCGACAACAACCCGATTGCCTTTATCCACGATGTGGGCGCGGGTGGCTTGTCCAATGCCATGCCAGAGCTGGTCGATGATGGCGGCCGCGGTGGGCGCTTTAATTTGCGTGATATTCCTAATGACGAGCCGGGAATGAGTCCGCTTGCCATTTGGTGTAACGAGTCACAAGAGCGCTATGTCTTGGCGGTTAAACCGGAAAATATGGCGCTTTTTGAAGCCTTGTGCGAGCGTGAACGGGCGCCGTACGCGGTGCTTGGTGAGGCCACCGATGCGCGTCATCTGTCGCTTGAAGACAGCCACTTCGACAATACCCCTATCGACATGCCGATGGACATTCTGCTGGGTAAAGCGCCCAAAATGCACCGGGATGTGACGCGTCAGCAAGTGATAGGTGTTGCGCTTAACACCCAAGGCATTGAGCTGGATGAAGCCTGTGAGCGTGTTTTACGCTTGCCGGCGGTGGCGGAGAAAACCTTCTTGATCACTATCGGTGACCGTTCGGTGACCGGATTGGTTGCTCGTGACCAAATGGTCGGCCCGTGGCAGGTACCGGTCGCCAACTGTGCGGTGACGGCGGCCAGCTATGACAGTTATCACGGCGAAGCGATGGCGATGGGTGAGCGTACCCCAGCTGCCTTGCTTGACTTTGCTGCCTCTGCCCGTATGGCGGTGGGAGAAGCACTCACCAATATTGCCTGTGCCGATATTGGTAGCCTGACTAACATTAAACTGTCTGCGAACTGGATGTCCGCGGCAGGTCACCCGGGCGAAGACGCCGGCTTGTACGAAGCGGTCAAGGCAGTGGGTGAGGAGCTGTGTCCTGAGCTGTCACTGACCATTCCAGTGGGTAAAGACTCAATGTCGATGAAAACCCAGTGGCAGCAAGACGGTGAAAACAAAACCGTGACCGCGCCGATGTCGCTGATCATCACCGCCTTTGGGCGCGTGGAGGATGTGCGTCGTACTGTAACCCCACAATTGCGTACCGACAAAGGTGATAGCCACTTGATCGCAATTGACCTCGGTGAGGGCGCGCAGCGTCTGGGCGCAACCGCGTTGGCTCAGGTTTATCATCAATTGGGCGATAAGCCTGCCGATGTCACCAGCAGCGCTCGCCTAAAAGGCTTTTTCCATGCGATGCAAACCTTGGTGGCAGAGCAAAAGCTACTGGCGTATCACGACCGTGCCGATGGCGGACTGTTCGTCACCTTGGCAGAAATGGCGTTTGCCGGTCACACCGGTATTGACGTGGATATCGCCCGTTTAGGCGACGATGCCTTGTCGGTACTGTTTAACGAAGAGCTGGGCGCGGTGATCCAAGTGGCGGCGCAAGATCTCGAGCGTGTTTATGCGGTGTTGGATGAACATCAATTAACCGAATGCAGCCATCTGATTGGCGGCTTAAGCGATAGCGATGAGATTATCTTGCGTCACGGTGAGGCATCTATCTATCAAGCCAGTCGTCAGTACCTGCGTCAGGTTTGGGCTGAAACCACCTATCAAATGCAAGCGCGTCGCGATAATCCGGACTGCGCTCGTCAAGAGTTTGACGCCAAGCAGGCGGTCGATCCTGGTTTACACGCTAGCCTGAGCTTTGATGTGCACGAAGACATCGCTGCGCCTTATATCGCCACCGGTCAACAACCGACCATGGCTATTTTGCGTGAGCAAGGCGTGAACTCGCATGTGGAAATGGCAGCTGCCTTCGATCGCGCTGGATTTAACGCCGTGGACGTTCATATGAGTGACATTCTCTCAGGACGCGTCAGTTTGGACGGCTTCCAAGGGCTGGTGGCCTGTGGCGGCTTCTCTTACGGTGACGTGTTGGGCGCCGGTGAAGGTTGGGCAAAATCAATATTGTTTAACAGCCGCGCGCGCGATCAATTTAGTGCCTTCTTTACGCGTGAAGACACCTTAGCACTTGGCGTGTGTAATGGCTGCCAGATGCTATCGAACCTACATGAACTGATCCCAGGCGCTGCACACTGGCCACGATTTGTTCGTAACGAGTCGGAGCGCTTTGAAGCCCGCTTTAGCATGGTGGAAGTGCAATCCAGCCCCTCCGCCTTCTTTGCCGGGATGGCAGGGTCACGGATGCCTATTGCGATATCGCATGGTGAGGGGCGCGTGGAGGTGCGCGATGCTGAGCATCTGGCGGCCATTGAAGCGTCCGGCACGGTGACGCTGCGTTACACCGATAATCACGGCCTGCCAACACAAGCGTATCCTGCCAACCCGAATGGCTCACCGAATGGCATTACCGCGCTGACCACAGAGTCGGGCCGCGTCACCATTATGATGCCGCACCCTGAGCGGGTATTCCGTACAGTCGCCAACTCTTGGCACCCAGATGATTGGGGCGAAGACAGTGCGTGGATGCGTATGTTCCGCAATGCGCGGGTGACCTTGGGGTAACCCTTAAATGTGATACAAGCCGCCATCGTTTGGCGGCTTTTTCGTGTTATGCGTGAATCGATGGATGATTTTTTATCCTGCTGCGATACAATTTGAGCTAAACACTTGATCCATCAGGACCGGCCAGCGGCCAACGAGAGGGATAACAGAATGAAAAAAATTGAAGCCATCATCAAGCCATTTAAACTCGATGACGTACGCGAGGCGCTCGCCGACGTGGGGATTACGGGGATGACCGTCTCAGAGGTAAAAGGCTTTGGTCGTCAAAAAGGCCACACTGAGCTTTATCGCGGCGCCGAATATATGGTCGATTTTTTACCCAAAGTGAAGCTTGAAGTGATCGTCAGTAACGATGTGGCTGAGCAGTGTGTGGATACCATTATTGATACCGCACAAACCGGTAAAATCGGAGATGGCAAAATCTTTGTCTTTGATGTTGAGCGCGTGGTGCGCATCCGTACCGGTGAAGAAGACGAAGAAGCGATTTAATCACGCGCTATAAGCGAATACGATCAGTAGTAAAAAGCCAAGCATCATGCTTGGCTTTGTTGTTTTGCGCCGTGCTGTCGGATTGATTAGCGTTGAGAGGGCGCTCAAGCCCCGGGGTTAGCAGGATGCGCCTGATAGCGCCCGGGCTTATGATTCATCGCCAAGACTAAGTTGAGCACAATCGCGCCAACCACCGACCACATCAAGAGGTTGAGGTCGATGAGGAAGAAAGATAACGCGAGGATGGTGCAGTCGATGCCCATTTGTAGTTTTCCTGCCGAGATCCCAAACTTGTCCTGACAATAGAGCACCAAGACGTTAAAGCCGCCTAAGCTGGCGTTGTGACGGAAGATCATCAACATGCCGACGCCCATTAGCAACCCACCAATGACGGCACAGTACGCAGGTGCCAGCCAGGTAATTTCAAAGAAATAGGCAATATGGTCAGCCATCACCGATACCGCGCCCCCCGCAAGTAAGCTGCGCAGTGCGAAGCGTGGGCTCATGCGAAACCATGCCATCAAATAAAATGGGCAATTACACAGAAAGTACAGGGTGCCGAAGGACAAGTCTGTAAATTGGCTGACCAACAGAGCCAGCCCTGTGGTCCCGCCCGTTAAAAGTCCGGCTTGTTGCAAGAAAAACACCCCTTGGGCGACTAAGAACGCGCCAGAGGCAATAGCAATAATGTCTTCTTTAAAGCTGTGTTGATACTGACTCACACGGCTTCTCCCTACTTATTAGCGTGACAACAACAAAAACGTGATAACAACAAAAAGCCCGCCAAAACCCAAAGGGCTGGCGGTAAAAAGTTAATGGGATAATCGGGCGCGGATTTTATCGCCAATTAGGACGAAGAGAAAGGCGGGGAGGTAAATCACTTGAATGTAGAATGTCAGCATTATGATACTCAGCTGTAAAACCTTTACACCGACTATGTTCGTTGACGCCCGACCATTACGATTGCCATGCGCGATAAAAAATTGTGACGCAGGCTACCTGATAGGTTGGATTTTTTGTAGAATAGCAAACGCAGTCATAGCGGTAACGAAAACGTTTGCGTGGTGCTGGTATGGCGAACGATTTTCCTTGGCTTAATCGCTTTGATTTGTCATCTTAAGGCGACTAAGCCAAGGCGTGATCTAAGCCATCGCCCCTGCGCCGGTTTTTGCTAGGTGAGCTGAAAAAGCCCTAGCGTTTGCTTTATGGGTAATTGCCCGCCAATGTTAAGTCAGGAGAGACAAATGCTAAAGCGTGACATGAAGATTGCGGATTACGATCCCGCCCTGTTCGCCGCCATTGAAGAAGAAACGGCACGTCAGGAAGAACATATTGAGCTGATCGCATCAGAAAACTACACCAGCCCACGCGTCATGGAAGCGCAAGGCTCTCAACTGACCAACAAGTACGCGGAAGGCTATCCCGGCAAGCGCTATTACGGTGGGTGTGAGTATGTCGATAAAGCCGAAGCGCTGGCGATTGAGCGCGCGTGTGAACTGTTTGGTTGTGAGTATGCGAATGTGCAGCCTCACTCAGGTTCACAAGCAAATAGCGCGGTATATATGGCCCTGCTCAACCCTGGAGATACGGTTCTGGGAATGAGCTTGGCGCATGGTGGTCACCTGACTCATGGCTCGCCGGTCAACTTTTCTGGTAAGCATTACCATGTCATCCCTTACGGTATCGATGAAGCGGGCAAAATTGACTATGAGCAAATGGAACAGCTTGCGCTGGAGCACAAGCCCAAAATGCTCATCGGTGGCTTTTCTGCTTATTCACAAGTGGTGGATTGGAAGCGCATGCGTGAAATCGCCGATAAAGTGGGCGCATGGCTATTGGTCGATATGGCGCACGTCGCGGGTTTAATTGCGGCAGGCGTATATCCAGATCCATTGCCACACGCGCATGTGGTGACGACCACTACCCACAAAACGCTTGCGGGCCCTCGCGGTGGTTTGATCCTGTCTAATGCGGGTGAAGACCTCTACAAAAAGCTCAACTCTGCGGTGTTCCCAGGTGGTCAAGGTGGCCCACTGATGCACGTAATTGCGGGTAAAGCTGTCGCGTTTAAAGAGGCGATGGAACCTGAGTTTAAGGCTTACCAAGCGCGTGTGATTGATAATGCTCGCGCGATGGTCAAAGGCTTCCAAGCGCGTGGCTACAAAATAGTATCAGGCTCAACCGATAATCATTTGTTGCTGGTTGATCTTATCGATAAAGACATTACCGGAAAAGAAGCAGACGCAGCACTGGGCGCGGCTAATATCACTGTGAACAAAAACAGTGTGCCGAACGACCCACGCAGCCCGTTTGTCACCTCTGGTATTCGTGTGGGCACCCCAGCCATTACACGTCGTGGCTTTACTGAGCAAGATGCTGAGCAGCTTGCGCATTGGATGTGTGATGTCTTGGATAATATCGATAATGAGCAAGTGATTGCCGAGACCAAAGAAAAAGTCCAAGCGATTTGCCGTCGCCTGCCTGTGTATGCCTAATTAATAACACGGAAATGAATAGGTTATAAGGCGCCTTTGGGCGTCTTTTTTATTTTTATCGACACGATGTGCCTCACTGGCTTTGTTTAGCACACAAAACCACCATAAAGTCCTCTTCGATAGGCTTTTTCATCGCTACAAATCGGTTACACTAGCAAGACGATATTGAGGAGGCGACACTCATGCACTGTCCATTCTGTGGTGCTACCGACACCAAAGTGATCGATTCTCGTCTTGTGGCTGATGGTCACCAAGTTCGCCGTCGCCGCCAGTGTTTGGCGTGCGCAGAGCGTTATACCACGTTCGAAACGGCGGAATTAGTGATGCCACGGGTGATTAAGACCAACGGTAACCGAGAGCCGTTTGACGAAGAGAAACTGCGTGGCGGCATTCAACGCGCATTAGAAAAGCGTCCAGTGAGCGCGGATGATATTGAAAAAGCGATCAACAGTATAAAGTCACGTTTGCGTGCCACCGGAGAGCGCGAAATTGGCTCTGCCATGGTAGGGAACTTGGTCATGGAAGCGCTCAAGGAGCTCGATAAAGTGGCTTATATTCGCTTTGCCTCTGTGTATCACAGTTTTGAAGACATTCGTGAATTTGGCGAAGAAATCGCACGGTTGCAAAAATGAGTCAAAGCGATCGGGATACAACCATGATGATGCGCGCGTTAGCGCTCGCGGCGCAAGGCTGTTATACCACCACGCCTAATCCTAATGTCGGTTGTGTGATTGCACAGGGCGACGAAGTGGTCGGTGAAGGGTTTCATATTGCCCCCGGCGGCCCGCACGCTGAAGTACATGCATTAAAGGCTGCGGGAGCACGCGCACAAGGGGCGACAGCTTACGTCACCTTAGAGCCTTGTTCTCACTATGGTCGCACGCCGCCGTGTTGCGATGCGCTGATTGCTGCCAACGTTAGCCGCGTCGTGTGCGCGATGCAAGACCCAAACCCGCAAGTAGCTGGACGTGGAATCGCACGGTTACAAGAAGCCGGCATTGAGGTGGTTGTGGGCGTGATGGCCGAGCGCGCCAACGCGCTGAACCCCGGTTTTATCAAACGTATGCAAACTAAAATGCCCTATGTGCAGCTCAAACTGGCAGGGAGCCTCGATGGGCGCACCGCCTTGGCGAATGGGCACAGTAAATGGATCACTGGGGAACCCGCGCGCGCCGATGTGCAAGCATTTCGCGCGCAAGCGAGTGCGATTCTATCGACCAGTGCCACGGTGATTGCGGATAACCCGAGCCTCAATGTCCGTGACAACCAACTTCCTCGTGCTGTCCTCGACCATTATCCTCAATCGACGCGACGCCAACCGACACGTGTGATCTTGGATAAACACAATCAAACCGTGCCGGAAGCGAGTGTCTATCAACTTGCGGGCAACGTGATCCGTATTGTTGATACGCCGAGTAATAAAGCGTGGCCAGATAACGTGCAAGAATGGGTGATGCCCGATGCATCGCTCACCACTATCCTTCGTGCATTGGCGGAACATGATATTGACAAAGTATGGGTGGAAGCAGGCGCGAGGCTGGCAAGCCAGCTGCTGAGTGAATCCTTGGTGGATGAGCTGATTGTCTACCAAGCGCCGGTATTATTAGGGGCCGATAGCCGTCCTTTGGTCGCATTAGGCGGATTAGAGTCGATGGATGACGCGCCACGTTTCCACTTTAACCAGGTAAAGACTGTCGGTGACGATGTCCGCTTACGGGCGAGCCTCTCTGAGCATGCCGTAATTACGCAAGAGTATTAAGAACAATGTTTACTGGAATTATTGAAGCGATAGGGCGCGTACAAACCCTGAGTCGTCGGGGACAAGACATTACTCTGACGATCGACAGCGGTGCGCTTGATCTCTCGGACGTCAAACTGGGTGACAGCATTGCCACCAACGGGGTGTGCTTGACTGTCGTCGCATTGACCGCAACGGGCTATAGCGCGGATGTCTCCTCTGAGACTTTGGCGCGTTCATCGCTGGGCGCCTTGTCGGTAGGAGATAGCGTTAACCTTGAGAAAGCCATGCTACCTACCACCCGTTTTGGCGGTCATATGGTTTCGGGGCATGTTGATGGCTTGGGAGAAGTAACGTCCGTTAGCCAAACTGGCCGCGCCTGGGAGTACTGGATTGCATTACCGCCTGAACTCGCCAAGTATGTGGCATTGAAAGGCTCTATCACGGTGGATGGTATCAGTTTGACGGTGAACGAGGTGAACGGCAGTGCGTTTAAACTCACCATCGTGCCGCACACGGCTGAGCAAACCACTATTCAGCACTTTGCGCCTGGGCGCAAGGTAAACATCGAAGTCGATGTCATTGCCCGTTACCTTGAGCGATTGATGCTCGGTGACAAGGCCGCTGAACCGACACAATCAACGGGTGTCAGTCTAGACACATTGGCCCGTTCCGGCTTTTTGAAATAAGGATCCCAAGATGGCAATTAGTAGCGCTCAAGAAATCATTGACGATATCCGCCAAGGCAAAATGGTGGTGTTGATGGATGACGAAGATCGCGAGAATGAAGGTGATTTGATCATCGCGGCAGAAGCTGTGACCCCAGAAGCGATCAACTTTATGGCCACGCATGGCCGAGGGTTGATTTGTTTGACGCTGACCCAGCAGCGCTGCCAGCAACTTGGGTTGCCTTTGATGGTGTCGGACAATAATGCGCAATTTTCCACCGCGTTTACCGTGTCGATTGAAGCGGCAGAGGGTGTTACCACCGGGATATCGGCGGCCGACCGCGCACGCACCGTGCAAGCCGCGGTTACTCCCGACGCTAAAGCGGCTGACTTGGTGCAGCCGGGCCACGTCTTCCCCTTGATGGCGCAAGAAGGAGGGGTGCTCACCCGTGCTGGCCACACCGAAGCGGGGTGCGATCTGGCCCGTTTAGGTGGCTATAGTCCTGCTTCCGTGATCGTTGAGATCTTAAATGAAGACGGCACCATGGCGCGTCGCCCAGACTTGGAAGTATTCTGTGACAAACACGGCATCAAGCTGGGCACCATTGCCGATTTGATTGAATACCGTAATCTCAATGAGACGACCATTGAACGGGTGGCGTCTTGTAAATTGCCGACGGAATTTGGTGAGTTTGATTTAGTCACCTACCGCGACACCATTGATAACCAAATCCATTATGCGATGTGTAAAGGCGAGGTGACCGCCGATCCCACCCTAGTGCGTGTGCATCTGCAAGACACTTTTACCGATGTGCTCCAATCTGATCGGACGGCTGAGCGCAGCTGGAGTCTGACCCGCGCGATGCAAAGGGTTAGCGATGAAGGCGGGGTGTTGGTGATTCTGGGTAAAGAAGAAACCAGCGATGCCATTATCAACAAAGTGAAAGCGTTTGAAGCGCAAGATAAAGGTGAAAAACCCGCCGGCGCTAAATGGCAGGGGACCTCTCGCCGAGTGGGGATTGGGTCGCAAATATTGGCGGATCTTGGTGTCAAGCAAATGCGCCTGCTGTCGTCGTCGACCAAGCGTTATCATGCCTTGTCAGGCTTTGGCCTGAACGTGGTGGAATACGTCACCGAATAAGATAGATAAACGGGGCGCGCGATTAGCACCATCATCGACTGGCACGGAACATGGTGCCATCGGATAAAAATGTGGTAGAATCGCGCGGTTTCTCATTCCGGAAAGCAAGTCACAGGAAGGCTCATGAACGTAATCGAAGGGGCATTTGCCGCGCCCAACGCGCAGGTTGCTATTGTTATCTCTCGCTTTAATAGCTTTATCAACGAGAGTTTGCTGGATGGTGCGGTTGACGCACTGAAGCGCCAAGGCCAAGTCAACGACGATAATATCACCGTGGTGCGTTGCCCAGGTGCCTACGAGTTGCCTGTGGTGACCCAAAAGCTCGCCAAGAGCGGTCGCTATGACGCGATTGTGGCACTCGGATCGGTGATCCGTGGTGGCACACCGCATTTTGACTATGTCGCCGGAGAATGTAATAAAGGGTTAGCACAAGTTGCACTGGAGTTTGAAACCCCAGTCGCATTTGGTGTGCTGACGGTAGACACCATTGAGCAAGCGATCGAACGCGCAGGTACCAAGGCTGGTAACAAAGGGGCAGAGGCTGCACTGAGCGCGCTTGAAATGGTGAATGTTCTGTCCCAAATTGAATCCTAAATGGGGGTTAAAGTGAAACCAGCCGCACGACGTAATGCACGTCAGTTTGCATTGCAAGCCATCTATTCATGGCAGCTAGCGCAAGGCAATGTCGCTGATATTGAAGCCGCGTTTCTTGCCGCAGATAAATACGAAGAAGAAGACGAGCATCAGAAAACCGAGCCGCTTCTACGTGAACCAGAAACGGATGTTGCTTATTTTCGTAATCTGTTTAGCGGTGTAGCGCTTAGCCATCAAGAGCTTGATAGTAAGATGCGCCCGTACCTATCCCGTCCTTTGCAGGATTTAGATGATATGGAGCACGCCTTACTACGCCTTGCAATGTATGAGCTGATCAAGTGCGACGATGTCCCCTACAAAGTGGTTATCAATGAGGCCGTGGAACTGGCCAAACGCTTTGGCGCAGAAGACAGCCATAAGTTTGTTAATGGCGTCTTGGATAAAGCGTACCCTCGGCTGCGCTAATCCCTTCCTGACTAGGCCAGCACTGCTGGCCTTTTTATTGTTCTATCCAACAAAATAGTGTTTATGACACGCAACGAATTTGATTTGATTCGCGACTACTTCGCTCGTCAGCCGGTCAAGCGTCGTGATGTCGCTTTAGGTATTGGTGATGACTGTGCGTTGGTCGAGGTCCCTGAAGGCTGCCAGTTAGTGGTGACCACAGATACGCTGGTGGAGGGCACCCATTTTCTTCCGACTGCGAGTGCCTCTGATGTGGCGCATAAAGCGTTAGCCTCTAACTTAAGCGATCTGGCTGCAATGGGCGCAATACCAGCGTGGTGTTCACTGGCGCTTACCTTGCCTGACCCCGATGAAGCTTGGGTGGCAGGGTTTTGCCAAGGCTTTGCGGCCCTTGCCGAGCACTTTCAAGTCCAGCTGATTGGCGGTGATACCACACGTGGGCCCAAAAGCATCACCATTACCCTACATGGTCATGTTCCTAAAGGGCAGGCGCTGACTCGTGCGGGGGCGAAACCGGGCGACTGGATTTTTGTGACCGGCACATTGGGTGAGAGCCAAGCGGGGCTCGATTATATTCTCGGCAAGCCAGTGGTTGATAAGGCTCGCGCAACCACATTGATCAATCGTCATTATCGGCCTCAGCCACGAGTGACCGCTGGACAGGCATTGCGAGGTATCGCGTCAGCGGCGATTGATATTTCTGATGGTTTACACGCAGACTTAACCCACATCCTCACCGCTAGTGGTGTCGGTGCAAAAGTTGATGTGACGCAACTGCCGCTTTCTGAGTCTTTGTTAGCGGAGATCGGCGATACTGAGCAGGCACAAAAACTCGCCCTCACCAGTGGCGAGGAGTACGAGCTTTGTTTTACGGTACCGGAAATGTATCGGGGGATGCTAGATACGACGCTTAAGCACAGCGGAGTCAATGTGCAATGCATCGGGCAAATAACCGGCAACCACCGCCTTGAACTTGTGGCAGACAGTCAGCCTCTCGATTGGGTGCTGTCTGGATGGGATCATTTTAAGGAGCCACGTCGTGACAGATCCTAAGCATCGTTTATCCTTGACCAATCCATATCATCTATTGGCACTTGGCTTTGGCAGTGGCTTATCACCGATTGTACCCGGGACGGTCGGTACCTTGTTTGCGGTGCCATTCTACCTGGTGCTGGTGAACGTTGGGGGAACGCTTGCACTGTGGTTGGCGATTATTGTCGGTAGCTTAGCGGGCATTGCTATCTGTGGTCGGGCATCGAAAGACATGCAAGTGCATGACCATGGAGCGATTGTTTGGGATGAGTTTGTTGGTTTTTGGCTGACAATGGCGTTGGTGCCTACCACCGACTGGCAAACCGTTTTAGCCGGTTTTGTGTTATTCCGCCTCTTCGATATGGTTAAGCCATGGCCGATCAGCTGGTTGGATAAGCACATCCATGGTGGCTTAGGGATCATGTTGGACGACATTTTAGCTGGCGTGATGGCAATGCTGAGCTTGTGGCTCATGACTCACTTCTTCCCTATTTAGTGAGCCGCTTAAGCAACGGTTAGCTCTGAAAAAGCGACACTCGCATCGAAAAAATTATCTGTTCGTTACCATAAGAAAGTTTTGTTATTTAATTCTTCGAAAAAAGTATAGACTCGCGTCGATTACTTGCTGGAGATATAAGTTATGAATACAAAACTTATTGATAAACCAACATTTATTGGTTCAATAGGGCTGTTGCTGCTTGTTGTGACACTGTTAGCTGCCTTTCCTGTCAAAGGTGCAGAGTGGATCGCTTATGCAAAAGACATGATGACCAGTAAGCTCGGTGTTGCCTATTTGGCTCTCGGGCTTGCTGCGTTGTTTTTTATGGTTTTTGTGATCTTTAGTGATTTAGGGCAAATCAAACTGGGCGAAAAAGACGAGAAACCAGAGTTTGGCCTAGCTTCATGGGCGGCAATGCTATTCTGTGGTGGTATTGGTGCCAGTATTCTCTACTGGGGCTGTATCGAGTGGGCTTATTACTATCAAAATCCGCCCTTTCAGCACGCGCCTGGCAGTGAAGCCGCGATTCAGTGGGCATCCACCTACGGTATTTTCCATTGGGGACCCGTTGCTTGGGCTATTTATATGATCCCTGCGCTGCCGATCTCTTATTTCTTTTATGTTCGGAAACAACCTGCGCTAAAAATCTCGAATGCATTAATGCCAGCGATAGGCGAGCGGCGAGCTAAGGGGGCGCTTGGTAAATGTTTAGATGTCATGTTTATCTTTGGCATGTTGGGTGGGGCGGCAACGACATTAGGTTTAGCCGCACCACTTATTAATGGCGGTTTGACATATTTGACGGGGCTACCGAACAATACATTGACCCAAGTTGGCGTGCTCATTATTTGTACGACGATTTTTGCCTATTCGTCTTATGTCGGGATGGAAAAAGGGATTAAATTCCTAAGCAATATCAATTTTTGGGGATCAATGGGGTTACTGCTGTTCGTTTTTATCGTTGGTCCCAGTGTGTTTATGCTCGAAACAGGGCTAGACGCAATCGGTCGCATGATGTCGAACTTTTTCTCTATGGCGACTTGGGCTGAGCCATTTGGAGGCTATGGCGAGTTCTCCAACACTCAGTTCCCACAAGATTGGACCATTTTCTATTGGGCATGGTGGTTAGTGTTTGCTCCGGTTATGGGCCTATTTGTCGCGCGGATTTCCCGAGGACGTACCATTAAAGAGATGGTCACGGGCGCCATTTTCTTTGGTTCAATGGGCTGCGCGCTATTCTTTATCGTCTTGGGCAACTATGGCCTATCGCTACAATTAGGTGGCCAACTTGATGTCGTCGCGATTCTCAACGCACAAGGCGCACCCGCTGCGATCTTCGCGACCCTAGATCAGTTACCGATGTCGACCCTGGTCATCGCCGTTTTTACCTTATTATGTGTCATATTCACAGCAACGACGTTTGATTCAATATCTTACATTCTTGCTGCTGTTGTACAGAATAATGTTGAAGAAGAGCCAATGCGTTGGAATCGCTTGTTTTGGGCGTTTGCGCTGTCCTTCTTGCCTGCTGTTTTGATGTTTATGGGGGGCTTATCGACATTACAGACGGCTGCAATTGTTGGTGGGTTGCCGTTACTGGTGATATCGGTGTTGTTGATGATCTCATTTGTGCGAGCCGCAACGCTTGATCTGCGAGAGCAGGCTGAGTATGAAGATCCTGTCATTCATATTGAGGCTTTCCCGCAGGTTGATCCATGGTCACATGAAGGCGCAGCTTTCGGAGAGTTTGAAAGCTTATGTCAGTCTGCACGCCAGGCCGTCGAAGACGTGCAAAAAGAGACGGAAGCACTGACATCTCTGAAACGTGAGTACTTTGGCTTTTTTAAAGGGGAAATCCTTGAAAATGAGATGAATGAGCTTTCAGAGCAGCAAGTTGCGAAGTTGAGAAAAGCAGAAAAAGCTTTAAAAGATGCAATTGCTCGTAAAGTTCGCCTTTCTCAGCAGGCGGAGAAAGCGCATGCTGAGTATAAGAAGTTATCGACAGACAACGACGAAGCTCAGGTGGCGTAAGAAAAAGATGGCGCTCCCACAGGGACTCGAACCCCGATCGATCGCTTAGGAGGCGACTGCTCTATCCTGTTGAGCTATGAGAGCGTGTCGACATTATACGTAAAAACAGGCGCGATTTAAGCGCCTGTTTTCATTTAATTTACCCCTTTGGTCACTATGTCGCCGATTTGTATGCTGCCGCTGAGATTATTGGGCTGAACCACGGCTTCCGCGCTGCTTTCATAAACGCGTGCAACGGTCAGTGTGATGCCGCTTTTTCGACGTTGAGTACGTACGATACCTAAATCATCGGTGAACGAGGCAATGTGCCACAGGTTCAGTTGATCGCCTTGTTTAACCCCATTGATACGCCCGACACTTATTTGTGCAATATTGTCTTTAAGGGCGACGATTTCTGGCTTACTGGCGCGACAAGACAGTGATGACTCCAAGTCTAACAATATATTTCGACTCATTCGGCGTGCCATTTGCCCATAAGGAGATTGCCAAAAGCGCGCGGTCTGGGTATCGACTTGGCTATGGCGTTCAAACGGCCATTGGGCAACATCGCGATAGCGGCGTTGAAATATGACTTCACCACTCTCACTGTCCATTGCCTGGACATTGACGGCCAATTGGCGGTTATTTTGTGCCTCACCAAAGCCACTGGCGTCCGTCGTGGCAGACAGATCAGTGATTGCGCCGGTGATCACAAACTGCGCGTCTTTGTCTTCAGCTAACATGGCCACCGTGCGGGGCGCATTAGGAGAGACATCAACATTGGCGATACCACGCCCGACAAAGCTCTGTGCGTGTTGTTTTATCTCACGGTTGAGGAGTACCGAAAAGTCATCGCCAAATTGATAAATGCCCCCTAACGCGGCTTGTTGGGGTGAAACAATCGGAAAACGTGTTAACACCATGCCTTTTTTATACTGGGTTTTGTGGCAAGCGTTTGCCGATGGATAGATATCTAAGCGCAGATTGACAACATAATTGCCGCCTTGAGTGCCTTCTTCTAAGACTTGTACCTCGCGTACCGCATTGCCGCTAAACTGATAACCAGGTTTAGCTTGCGAGTAAAAACGCTTGAGTTGCTGCAAGCTACCTACATCGGCACCGGCAAAGCGCATAGCATCAAAGGTCGCGGCTTCAAGTGCCCGAACACGGGCGGCTTGCTGGCTTTCGAGTATGGGGGAACTGGCCGATACTTCATACCACGCCGCGTGTGTCCAAGGAGCGACACTCAGGCTGACAATGAGCGTTAACCGCGCCAAAAGGGTTTTCATAGTCAAGATCTCACTTAGTGGGTATGGAAATTGCTTTCAATCTATTAGAGCGTAGGGTTAAGCCCTACCAAAAAGATGACGCAAAGACGCTGATGCAAGTTGTGTACCTAAATAGAGCCAGCAATCAAAGGTAAAGGTTTCATCAAATCAACCGATACCCTTAATGACACACTTGTCTCACATCGATGACTGAGCGCGGAGCATGATACGATGAAAAAGTGGATAGTGGCGATAGTAGCGCTATTGGTAACAGGCTGTGCTTACACGCCAATTTATAACGGCAAAGAGCCGTATTCGGGCAGTGAGTTTTTCCTTAAGCAGCGGCCACGTCACACGCTTGATTACTTTCTAAACAGTATGGCCGATGAGCTGTTAGCCACCAATGCGTATTTGACAGCGCGAACGCCCTTGGCGGTCACCTCGTTTGTTGATTTGCAAAAAATGGATGAGACCAACTGGTTAGGTAATACCGTCACCGAGGGACTGATTTATCAAATGCAGCGCCGCGGCTTTACGGTGATTGACTTTAAATCGACGGGCGCGATTCGGGTGACGGAAGATGGTGATTTTACCATTAGCCGAGACTGGAAAGAACTTAACCCTGAACAACAAATCGATTATGTATTGACGGGGACTATGTTGCGTCAAGGCGGCGGGGTATTGGTTAATGCCCGGGTAATCGGTATGGAATCTCGCGTGGTGGTTGCTTCGGCGCAGGGCTTCTTGCCGGCCGATCGTATTGGGCGTGATATTGATAGTTTATACAAGGTTCGCAAACGCGATGGCGTGATTATTCGAGACGATCAAAACCGCGTGAAGCGAGAGACAGTGGTGCTAAAACCTTAGTACAGGAAAGAGTAAGGTAGATAAATGTTTACGAAACACGGATTTGTCATCGCAATCTTGCTGATGCTGTCAGCCTGTCAGCCATTAACTAAGATGAAAGAAGAAAATATCATCTCGGCGGTGGGAATGGCGTCAATTAGTGCACAACAAGGCGCAACCCAAGAAGAAAAAGAAACCCGGGCCATGCGTGCCTCTAAAGTGGATGCGTACAAAGAATTGAGTGAACAAGTATATGGCTTGCGGGTTAGCAGCCGTGCACGCGTTGATGATCAAAGTTTAGGCCGCGACACGACCCAGGGCGCGGTGGATGGTATTATTCGCGGCGCAGAAGTGGTGGCCAGTTATAAAGTGGGTGACAGTTACGTCACTGAACTCGAACTCGATCTCGATACCATGCAGAAAATGAAACGCTATGGCGAATCGCAGCCTGTACCGAATAACAATAATATTATTTTCTAGCCACTAGGGCGTCTTGCTTTGATCAAATGAGAAGGATGACGCCAACATCTTGGCACTTAAGCAGGCAGGGTGTAAAAACGACGTATGCCTTTAGACGGAGAGCGAGCACTATGCTCGCTTTTTTTGTGCTTGAGTCAGGTACCATCGTGGCGCGATAGTGCGTTAGGCCATCTTAGGGAGCAAGCCAGAGTCGACAAAAAACAGGCAGACGATTGTGCGCCGATAAGATAGGCAAGAAAAGCGAGACAAATAGGTGGCCGGTGTGGTGGCTTGGAGCGTGGTCGTTGTTCGTAGGAAAGACGTTATGCTTTAACGTTAGTGCCTAGGGTTTTTCTCCCCGACGCATTGCCGTCTTGATTATAGGTCAATTCTGACTTACCACCGCTTTCTTGGAACAGGTTGCGCAGGCGATGAATACTCAGACTCGCGCGCTGAAGCGCGATGCCATTGGTTTCATTTTGCTGTTTGCAGGCTGAGAGGGTGGCTTGAATGGCATTCACGTGTTCACTTAACGTTTCATCATGGTTAAGTAAATCGCGCTCTGGGTGACGGCTAATTTGCGCATCATTACGTTGAATTTCGTTGATAAGCGACTGTTTTTGCTTGGCTATTGCTTCGATATCTTCAGAGGAGCGGCTGGCAATGACACCGGCTTCTTGCTCGAGCACGCTTTGTAGCGCTTGGACTCGCTCGAGTTGCTGTTCAACCAAGGTTTTTAAAGGCGCAGTAGGGGTCATAACCACTCCAATCAGCTTAGCTGTCGTTGAGATCGTTCTCGAAACGCATCATGTTTGCGGCGAGCTTATCAGGATCTACTTTGTAAGAGCCGTTTGATATCGCTTGCTTGATTTGATCAACCTTGGCGCTATCAAAGTAAGGCTCAGATGCCATTTTCTGATTCATTTTATCGATCACTTGGCTTTGTTGGCTGAGTGAAACAGCGTCGTCTTGGGGTTTTACCCCTTGCTGTTCACGGACTGAGCCGCTTTGCGTTTCTTGTGTTTTGGTCTGGTTACTCGTATTACGAGTTGTGGTCAGGGGTTGCTGATTACCACGTAGTTGGTCAATACTCGCCATAACATCGCCTTACTGTCAGTCGCTTTTTGAGTCCGTTGCTCAGCATATCGGCACACCTTGCTGTTACTTTAGCATTGTGACGTAAAAAGTTAGAAATTAACCGTTACTTCGCCGACCGCTGAGATTGTAGCATCGACAATCCGGTTAGATTTATTGTTCTTCACTTTTATTTGCTCACCTAGAGCGCCATCACTTAATGCCGTGCCTTTTGCAACAATGTTCAGTCCGTTTCCTTGCGCAGTGATCAAAACGTCATCATTTCGACACACGGCGCAGACATCGTTACTGCTGATCGGTTCACCTATTCCCACGGTTCGTTTGACTTTAGAGCCAATTAAACGCGCGGGTTGCGTATAGGTATGCCCGCGTTGAAACCGACTATTTACCATTTGAACAGCTAGATCATTCGATGCAATAGTCATGCCACGGTTGAGTGGTCGCTTTGCGACAACCGAGGGGGTCATCAACTCGATTTTAACCGGAATATACACTTGCCAGTTGTCTCGATCACAAGACACCATCACGGTGACCGAGGTATTAATCTGTTGACGGCCTGGCACTTTGGTGTCGAGTGGCACGGGGCAATCGGTTAGGCGCATGCGCGAATCAAGGTTCCCCGCCGCGATGTTGAGTTCGCCATTTTTAGGTAGAGAAATAATACCGGCGACATGTGCCTCTGCGGCTTCTTGCACCGCTTCAATTTGACTTACTGTCGCAGCAGCTATACTTAGGCTAAAGCTTGCAAGCCAAATGACGATAAATAAACGTGATATCTTGGACATAATTCAATCCAGCAGTAGCGGACGTTAAGAAAAAAAATCCCTTCTTTTCTCGAGAGTCATGTGATTACCCACTATGATTACCATGCTACTCTACAAAAAAAACGGGGCAATATGGAGTTTATCTTATGACAGGTGGTGTTCTTGATTCGGTCAACCAGCGTACACAGCTGGTAGGGCAAAACCGGTTAGAGCTGTTGACTTTCCGCCTGATGAGAAAACAGCGCTTTGGCATTAATGTTTTTAAAGTCAAAGAAGTGTTGCAGTGCCCACGGCTCACCGCAATGGCAAATTTGCATCCTTTGGTGAAAGGAGTGGCCCACATCCGCGGTCAAACCGTCTCTGTCATCGACATGAGCCTAGCAACTGGCGGGCCAGCTATTCCCGATCCAGAGAACCGCTTTGTGATTATTGCCGAGTTTAACCGTTCCATGCAGGGCTTTTTAGTCGGCTCGGTCGAGCGTATCGTCAATATGAACTGGGAAAAAATTCTTCCTCCCCCGCAAGGGACAGGACGATCGCACTACCTCACTGCGGTCACCGAAATTGATAACGAGTTGGTGGAAGTGCTCGACGTTGAAAAAATTCTCAATGAAATCGCGCCTGTGAATGAAGATGTGAGTGAGGAAGTACTCTCGAAACGTGAAGAGCGGGAAGAAAGTGCTCCGAGTCAAGTGCTAGTGGCCGATGATTCCAGCGTTGCACGCCGACAGGTGAAGCGCGCGGTTGAAAGCGTCGGTTATGACGTTATCTTGGTACAAGATGGCAAAGAAGCACTCGAAAAACTGAAAGAAATGGCCGCTGAGGGAAGCATCTATAGTCAACTTGCCTTGGTGATCTCCGATATCGAAATGCCTGAAATGGATGGGTATACCCTCACAACTGAGATTAGAAAAGATTCGAGTCTTAAAGATCTTCATGTAGTATTGCACTCATCATTGAGTGGGGTATTTAATGAGGCCATGGTTGAGCGTGTCGGGGCTAACTCGTTTATCGCGAAGTTCGACCCTGACGAATTGGGCTCTACCGTACTCGAGGCGGTTAAGTCGTAACCCAACCAAAGCGATTGAGTTAATTAATGACAAATGTAGCAATCAGTGACCAAGAATATCGAGACTTTTGCAAACATCTCGAAGCCAAGTGTGGGATCGTACTGGGAGACAGCAAGCAGTATCTGGTACGTAGCCGCTTGAGCCCGCTGGTGAATAAATTTGGTGTGGGGTCGCTGTCAGAGTTGATAAAGTCAGTCACCACTGGACGTAATCGCGAGCTGGCAGTCGCTGCGATAGATGCGATGACCACCAATGAAACCTTATGGTTTCGCGATACTTATCCGTATGAAGTGCTGGCACATCGTTTGTTACCCGAGCTAGCCAAATCTCGTAAGCCGATAAAAATCTGGTCTTCAGCAAGCTCCTCAGGGCAGGAGCCCTACTCCATTGCCATGACAGTGGCGGAAACCCAGCAACGCAAACCTGGCATGCTTGGAAGCGTGAGTATCACCGCGACTGATATATCGACATCCATGCTGGAGGCGTGTCGCCAGGGGATATACGACAACTTGGCACTGGGACGCGGACTGTCGCCGGAACGTCGACGTACCTTTTTCGAGGACGTGGGAGATGGCAAAATGCGGGTGAAAGAAAATATCAAGCGCATGGTGACGTTCCGCCCGCAAAACTTGATGGAAAGCTATAGTCTGTTAGGCAAGTTCGACATCATTTTTTGTCGTAATGTACTGATCTACTTTTCACCTGATATGAAAGCCAAAGTGTTGAATCAGATGGCGGGGGCATTGAATCCTGGCGGTTACTTGATCTTGGGCGCGTCGGAGTCACTCACGGGGTTAACCGATAAGTTTGAAATGATCCGCTGTAACCCCGGCATTATCTATAAGCTTAAATAGCAGGCGGCAAAGCGGCACATGGTTTGCCGCTTTTTACATCTCTCTGCCGCTCTCTCACTTTTTATCGATAGACATTCCTGTCTCTCACCCCACGTCCCACCTGAGCTGAAGACAAAAACAAGGCCTTGTTGAAAACTTGGCACCCTGTTTGCTTTATTACATGCAGTAAGAACTCGGAGGTTGTCCATGGCGATCACATTTGACAATGCACTTGGTGTGCACCAGCACACAGTTGGCGTTAGAGGCAAGCGGGCAGAAACCCTGTCTAGCAACATTGCGAATGCCAACACGCCAGGTTACAAGGCGCAAGACATCGACTTTCAACGCGCCTTAAAAGCGGCAACATCCGAGGCAAGTATTGGCCTAAGCCGCACCAATGAGCGGCACATTGCTGCCTCTAGCCAGGTGATGGGGGAAAAGAAATACCGTATCCCCACGCAACCAGACACTGGCGATGGCAACACGGTTGATGCGCAATTAGAAAAGAATTTGTTCATGCAGAACGCACTAGAATACCAAGCCTCACTGGACTTTCTTGGCTCTAAGTTCAAGAACATGAAGAAGGCATTGAATGGGAAATAATCGATGAGTTTGTTTAATATTTTTAACGTGTCGGGATCGGCGATGAGTGCCGAGTCAGTACGATTGAACACCACATCAAGCAACCTGGCCAATGCCAACTCGGTGAGCAGTTCTGCGGAAGAAACGTATCGAGCTCGGCATCCGATTTTCTCTGCGGAGCTTAACCGCTTTAAACAGCAAGGGGAAAGTGTGCCGGTCAACATTGACGGTATTGTGGAAAGCCAAAAGCCATTACGGGCGGAATATAACCCTGATCATCCGATGTCGAATGAAGAAGGGTATATCTTCAAACCGAACGTGAATGTCATGGAAGAAATGGCGAACATGATTTCGGCATCGCGGGCCTACCAGACCAACGTGCAGGTTGCCGATGCCAGTAAACAAATGCTGATGCGTACGCTTCAGATGGGGCAGTAATGTAGGAGGCGAAGATGGCCGGAATCGACGGTACAGGTTCGAGTAACGGACTGTCCTACATTGACCAGCTAAAGGCGCAGCAAGAGAAAAAACTGCAAGAGAGCCAAGATAGTACAACAGGCAAACAGGCACTCAAGCAAGAAGACTTTCTTTCTCTGCTCACCAAACAGCTGTCACAACAGGATCCGTTCAAACCTGTCGATAATGACAAGATGATCTCGCAGATGGCGTCTTTTGCGACGGTAGAAGGCATCGGCAAAATGAACAATCAGTTTGATACGTTCAACGAGTCGATTACTTCCAACCAAGCATTGCAAGCGTCATCCTTGGTCGGACGTGATGTCCTTGTGCCTGGATCGACAGGTGTTAAAGGAGAGACTGGCGGTGTGGCTGGTATGGTGAAGTTGCCGCGTGCGCTCGATAACGTCAGTGTCCGAGTTGAAAACGAACAAGGACAGCTATTACGAACGTTCAGTATGGGTGCCAAACCGCCGGGCGATCACCGTGTGGAATGGGATGGGCTCGACGATAACGGCAATCCTATGCCGGAAGGGACCTATAAGCTCAAAGTTAGCGGCTTGGTTGATGGCCAAACTCAAGAGTTTGATGTGTCGACCTATGCCAATGTAAACAGTGTCTTGCTGGGGAATGGCGATGGCAACGTGATGCTAAATCTTGCCGGCTTCTCCTCACCGTTTAAGCTTGCTGAAGTGCTAGAGGTCGGTAATGCCGACGTCGGAAATGTGACGAAAGGCTAACCGATTTATTAGGAGTGAAAAGCAATGGGTTTTAATATTGCGTTAAGTGGCCTTGGTGCGGCCCAGAAAGACATGAACACCACCAGTAACAACATCTCGAATGCCAATACGTATGGCTTTAAGGAGTCACGTGCTGAGTTTGGTGATGTCTACTCAACCTCCATCTTCTCTAATTCGAAGACCACGAACGGGACCGGTGTACAAACGTCGACCGTGGCACAGCAGTTCCACGAAGGCTCGAGTATCTACACCAACAACCCGCTTGATTTGCGGATTAGCGGTAATGGTTTTTTCGGCGTGTCAAATGACAAGCTGCAAAACAACGATTACCACTTAACGCGCAACGGTGCCTTCCACCTTGATAAAAATAACGACATTATCAACTCTGAAGGCCAGTATCTGCTCGGTTATAATGTCGACCCTGATACTCAGCAGGTTTCGTCGTATGAGCCGCAGTCGCTCAATGTCCCAGATCAGTTTGGCCAGCCTCGTGCGTCACAAAATGTTGATATCGGCTTGAACTTGCCTGCCGGCGGGGAAGAGAAAGATCCCGCGCAGTTTAATTTTGAAGATCCAGAAACCTACAATAAGCAAACCTCTGCCACAGTCTATGACTCCCTCGGTCAGCCATATAAGTTGTCGACGTACTATGTAAAAGGCAACGATCCGGCGAACCCGAACAGCTGGTCAGTGTACTACACCATGACAGATCCTGAAGGCGAGAAGCCGGTGAATATTCAAGGTGGTAACGTGACGAGCGCGTCTGGACAGGTTGGCCACACCATCGACTTTAACTCTGATGGTTCAGTGAACAATATCAATGGTGGCAACCCGATCGTGACCGATGCCCTAGGGCCTGCGGGGGCGGGATTGGAAATGAACGGCGCGAATGGTGATCAGCAGCTCACGCTCAACTTCGATAATCCGACCCAGTATGCGGCACCGTTTGAGATGCGAAAATTCACCGATGATGGCGCAACCACGGGGTATCTCACCAAAGTCGACATTGATCCTAAAGGCACTATCATGGCGACCTACAGTAACGGCGAAAATGTCGCGCTAGGACGAGTGGCGATGGTGCGTGTTGCCAACCAGCAAGGCTTGGCACAAGTGGGCAATACGCAATGGGACGTGACGCAAGATTCGGGTGACCCCGTTTTTGGTGAAGCGATGCAAGGAGCCTTCGGGCAGGTAAAAAGTGGCACGATCGAACAGTCCAATATCGATATGACCCAAGAGTTGGTTGATTTGATCACCGCGCAGCGAAATTTCCAAGCAAACTCTCGTGCCTTGGAAGTGAGCAACCAGATGCAACAAAATATCCTACAGATCCGCTAGCGATGATACGCCTTGCCGCTTAGCCATAGGGCGGCAAGGCTTTTCCATTCTCTCCCTTTTTTCTTTCTTTTTAACCACACCACATCCCTGTTAAAGTGCTGATATTTAACGATTTAAATTACTGGCACGCTCTTTGCTTTCTTCTCTGTAGAACGATTGTGGAGGCAACCAATTATGGATCGCTCGTTATACCTAGCCATGAGTGGCGCAAAGCAAGATATGCAGGCCATGCAACTGCGCGCCAATAACCTGGCCAATGTCAGCACCACAGGCTTTCGAGCAGATTTAGAGCAATCTCGCTCCATGCAGGCCTATGGTGAAGGACTACCCAGCCGTGTGTTTAACATGACTGAGCGACCTGGATACAGCTTTGAACAAGGCTCGACGATCACCACTGGCCGAAACCTCGATGTGGCGGTGCAAGGTGAAGGCTGGATGTCAGTGCTAGACAGCCAAGGGCAAGAAGGCTATACCCGTGCGGGCCATCTCAAAGTGGATCAAACCGGCTTACTCCAAAACAGTAATGGTAACCTCATTGTCGGAGAGAGTGGGGGCCCGATATTTATTCCCCTCCCTGCAGCCAAAATTGAAGTGGGCAAAGACGGCGGTGTCTCTGTACTCCCCCAAGGTGCGCCAGCTGATGCGATGGAAGTGGTGGATAGAATCAAACTGGTTCGCCCAGATAATCAAGATCTCTTTAAAGACAAAGACGGCGTGTTCAAACCCAAAGAGCCCGGCACTGTGTTTCCGGCCGATGCGGGTGTGACGTTGCAAACGGGCGCGTTAGAAGGCAGTAATGTCAACGCTGTGGGTGAGATGACTGGGTTAATCGACTTGCAACGTCATTTTGAAATGCAAGTGAAGTTAATGAAAACCGCGGAAAAAATGGACGAGTCGTCTTCATCGTTATTACGGCTTGGCTAAGGTTTATTAAGAGGAAGTAATTATGCATCCAGCATTATGGGTCAGTAAAACCGGACTTGATGCGCAGCAGACCAATATCTCGACGATTTCGAATAACCTAGCCAACGCATCCACGGTCGGGTTTAAAAAATCACGCGCGGTGTTTGAAGATCTCTTCTACCAGAACATCAACCAACCAGGTGGGCAATCCTCACAGAACACTGAGTTGCCAAGTGGATTGATGCTCGGTGCTGGTTCAAAAGTGGTGGCCACTCAGCGCGTGCACACCAATGGTAATGTGCAAACCACAGACAATGCCCTTGATATGATGATTGAAGGGGATGGCTTTTTCCAAGTATTACTGCCTGATGGCAACATCGGCTATCAGCGTAACGGCCAATTTACCCTGAATGACGAAGGCACGATAGTGACATCAGGTGCGGGCTATACGCTAGAGCCAGAAATTACTGTTCCTGAAGACGCGGTACAAATTACGGTCGGAACGGATGGTGAAGTGTCTGTGCGATTACGTGGTCAACAAGAGAACCAAGTACTCGGGCAAATAACCACGGTTGATTTTATTAACCCAGGTGGGTTGGAGCCTATCGGCCAGAATATTTACCTGCCCACTGGTGCGAGTGGTGATCCTCAAGAGGGGGTGCCTGGACTCGATGGGTTCGGTGAAGTGAAGCAATCGATGCTGGAAACCTCTAACGTGAATGTCACCGAAGAGCTGGTGAATATGATTGAGGCTCAGCGCGTCTACGAAATGAACTCCAAAGTGATCTCGTCGGTCGACCAGATGCTCAGCTACGTCAATCAGCAGCTGTAATAAGGGTTAAGGAGGCAATGATGACGGTGCAACGTATATTAATCCCAGGCCTTTTCCTTGCCACCTTGTTGGGGCTAGGTGGCTGTTCATTGCCGGGGCAACAAGACACAGGCAGTGATCTTGACCAAGCGACCTCGACCACCGACGCGGTCGAAGGGGACACCACACCGGACAGCGAAGGCTTGATTGGCTTATTGCGTCAACGTGAAGACCCCAAAGCGGATGATCCAGCGTGGTCGCCAATCCGGCCGCAACAAGCGCCCGAGCATTACGCCACGGCGACAGGATCCTTATTCAACGTGAATGACCAGCGTGACCTGTACGATGGTTCAAAACCACGTAGTCTGGGTGACATTGTGACCGTGATGCTGGAAGAAAACACCCAAGCGCAAAAAAGTGCCAGTTCTGACTTGGCTAAATCCAATGATCTCAGTATGGATCCCTTATCACTAGGCGGTGAGGAGATCACCATTGGTGAGCGAACACTGTCGTACGAGGTCAGTAACGACAACTCGGTAACCGGCTCCACCTCGGCGGATCAGAGCAACAGCCTGCAAGGCTCTATCTCTGTACAGGTGGTGGATGTACTCGCGAATGGGAATTTGATGGTACGCGGTGAAAAGTGGCTTACCTTGAATTCAGGGGAGGAATATATCCGCCTCAGCGGTACAATTCGCCCGGCCGATATTGGCCCTGACAACACCATTGCTTCGACCCGTATTTCCAACGCTAGAATTCAGTATTCAGGGACAGGTGAGCGACAAGATACCCAAGAGCAAGGCTGGTTGGCACGATTCTTTAATGTCACCTTGTAGCCCTACAATGTGTCGGAGAGTTGACGTGAAAAAGTGGTTGTTATCGATAGTCTTGCTGATGGTGGCGATGCCAAGCCTCGCCGCACGCATCAAAGATGTGGCGGAGGTCGCAGGGGTACGCAGTAACACCCTAACCGGCTATGGCTTGGTGGTGGGGTTACCCGGTACAGGTGAAAGCACGCCCTTTACCGATCAAAGCTTTAAGTCGATGCTGGAAAACTTTGGCATCCAATTGCCGCCAGATATCAATCCTCAATCAGCTAACATTGCCGCCGTTGCCGTCACCGCTGACTTGCCCGCGTTTGCAAAACAAGGTCAAAAACTTGACGTTACCGTGTCGTCGATTGGTTCGGCAGAGAGCTTACGTGGTGGCACCTTGTTACAAACTTTTCTCAAAGGCTTGGATGGTAATGTCTATGCGACCGCACAAGGAAACTTGATTGTGGGCGGTTTTAGCGCCACCGGTGCTGATGGCTCTCAGTTGGTGGGCAACACCCCAACCGTTGGACGGATCACTAATGGCGCGTCCGTTGAGCGGGAAGTTCCTAATCCTTTTGGTCGTGGTGATTACCTGACTTTCAACTTATTCCAATCCGACTTTACTACCGCACAGCGTATGGCGGATGCGGTTAATCGCTTTCTTGGTCCGTCAACCGCATCAGCTATGGATGCAACCTCAGTGAGAGTCAGAGCACCGCGTGATGTTAGCCAGCGTGTGGCTTTCTTATCAACGGTTGAAAATATTGAGTTTCAGCCGGGTGATGCGGCAGCGAAAATAATCGTTAATTCTCGCACTGGCACGATTGTGGTCGGGCAAAATGTGCGCCTTCGCCCAGCGGCGATCACCCATGGTGGCATGACGGTCTCGATCCAAGAGGACTTCAATGTTGATCAGCCTAATCCATTAGGTGGCGGTGAAGCTGTGGTCACGCCTGATACCGAGATCAATGTTGAGGAAGAGCAAGGGCGGATGTTCCACTTTAAACCTGGCGTGACATTAGACGACTTAGTCCGCGCCGTGAATGGCGTTGGTGCTGCTCCCTCCGATCTCATGGCGATTCTGCAAGCGCTGAAACAAGCTGGGGCCATTGATGGCCAATTGATAGTGATATAGGGCAACGCATGAAATCTCCTGTTGATAGTCAATTTGTACACGATATAAGCCAGCTCGACTCACTACGTCGCCAAGCCGTGAAAGGGGAAGAAGGGGATGAGCAAGCGGCGTTGCGTTCAGCCGCCGAGCAGTTCGAGTCCTTATTTACCCAGATGCTGTTCAAGTCAATGCGTGATGCCAATGAGGCGTTTGAGTCTGATTTAATCGACGATCGTACCTCGAAGTTTTATGAGCAGATGGCCGATGAACAAATGGCCAGTGAACTAAGCCGAGAGGGCTCACTGGGCCTCGCGGATATGATTGTTGAACAATTAGGCAAAGCGCAAGGCGACAGCCAGCCAGATATGAATGAAGCGGCTCGCGCGTCGGCGCAATCTTTGCCGTTGGATCAAAACCGTAGTCGAGAGGCAGCAGAAAAAGCGATTGCGGCGCTCGATAGTCAGTCTATCGCGCCGCCAGTCGCCAGTCCCCCTACGCCCCAACGTTCAGAAGGCTTCGATTCGCCTGATTCCTTTGTGAACACGCTGGCACCGCATGCTCGTCGCGCGGCCCGCGCGTTAGGCACGGATCCGGCGATTATTCTTGCTCAAGCAGCACTAGAAACCGGTTGGGGAAAAAAGGTTATCGCCAATGCCCGCGATAACAGTCATAACTTGTTTAATATAAAAGCGGATCAACGTTGGGGAGGCGATAAAGTCGCCACACAAACCCTAGAAGTGTATGACGGGATCCCGGTCAAAGAAACGGCAAGCTTTCGGTCGTACCCCTCCTATCAAGAGAGTTTTGACGATTTCGTCTCATTTTTGCGTGACAACCCGCGCTATGAGCAAGCTTTATCGCAATCTGCGCAACCTGAACAGTTTATTCGGGCACTTCATCAAGCCGGATATGCCACCGATCCGGAATATGCCGATAAAGTCATTCGTGTGCTCGACCAAGTGCGTGGCATGATGGACTAAGGCGGCGGCAGGCAAGAGCTTGCCGTTTTTACTTCATCTTGCTTTAATTGTACTCTTGAACTCCTTAATACATTGTTTTAATGAGACAATAACTCAAATTCACTCCTTGGCTCAATTTTTGCTTAACCCCTAGTATCTCGTTTTAATTGCCGGGTTATTTGGAGGCACAATGGGCTTGGACCTGCTTTCCCTTGGGTCGCAAGGCGTACTGACTGCGCAGCGACAGCTGAATACAACAGGTCACAATATCTCTAACGTGAATACGGAGGGATATAGTCGTCAGTCGGTTGAGCAAAAAACCAATGATGTCCAGTTTTGGGGCGGCAATAACTACGGCACCGGTGTCCATGCCGCGGCAATACGCCGCAACTATGACAAGTTTGCGGTCAACGAGTTAAATGTCTCGACGTCAAACCTTTCTCATGCTGCTGCCCGCAATGAACAGCTTGGGCGGCTTGACGATATGATGGCGCATTCGGCCAAAAAAATACCCGAGAATATGAACGAATTTTATGGGGCGGTCAAAGGGCTGGCAGATAGCCCCAGCGACATGGGCGCTCGTAAAGTCGTGCTCGAGAAAGCGCGTATGGTCGCTTCTGGTATGAACGATGTTTATGGTGTGTTGCAGCAGCAATCAATTGATACGTCCTCGCAAATTGATGCCACCGTCAAACGAATGAATGACATTGGTCAAGAGTTGGTGGATGTGCATAAAGCCATACTGAAAACGCCCGCCGAAGCCAATGACTTGCTAGACCGGCATGACAAGCTGATCAAAGAGCTCTCTGAATATACGCAGGTGAGTGTGAACGCGCGTGAAGATGGGCTATTCAACGTGATTATCGGCAGTGGCCATATGTTGGTGTCAGGGATGAATAGTAGCGAGTTGACCACCTTGCCGGGCAAGCCTGACCATCAAGAGCGTCGTTTGGCGTTGGTGGAAGGTAAGACAGTGAAAGCGATTTCTAATCAAGACATCCGCGGCAAACTCGGGGCATTGTTTGAATATCGTGATGATACCTTAGGACAAGCGCGAGACGAATTAGGACGGATGGCCATTGGCTTTTCTGAATCGCTCAATGACTTACAGGGTCAAGGGTTTGATCTTAACGGTGAGGTTGGCAAGAACATTTTCACTGACTACAACAGTGACCGTATTGCGAGTGCGCGCGCGATAAAAAGCGGCGACTCTACCGCTGACTTGAAAGTTTATATCGATGATCTTCAGCAGCTCAAGCGGGGTGATTATCAACTGAAATTTGATGGCACCCAATATACCCTCACCTCACCGGATGGAAAGCAATCGACGGTGACACCGAGTGGCACGCCGCCTAGTTTTAATGTCGACGGGATGCGAGTACAAGTGGATGCCGGGTTGGCGGCTAATGAGCGCGTTTTAATTCGGCCCGCTCGCTCAGCGGCTGGGCAAATGCGTGTGACCATGGAGGATCCGGCGAATATTGCGGCGCAAAGTTATGTCAGTGCAAGCTCGGTGAGTCATGGCGACGGTGATGTGCGAATTTTACAAGCCGGTGGACAAAAAGAGTTTCAAGTTCGGCTCTCCCCCGATGGCAGCCAATTTGCGGTGACCGATCCTAAGGGGCAAGTCTTGGTCGCGCCACAAGCCTACCCACCGGGTGGACCGATTGATGTCAATGGCACTGTCGTTGAGATCAACGATAAAGCGGCACCGGATGATGTGCTGGCTATCAGCCTTATCCCGGCTGATGGTGACAATAGTAATCTTATCCGCATGCAAGAGCTGCAAACGGAAAAACTGATGGATAACGGTCGCTCGACGGTGCTCGATGTCTATGAGGGACTAAGTACCGATCTTGGGGTGCAAAAAGCCTCTTATGAGCGTCTGCAAGATGTGAGTATGGTTGAACACGATGCCGCAGAAAGTCGTGTGGCGGAAGTGTCTGGGGTGAACCTGGATGAAGAAGCGGCCAATATGATGAAGTTTCAGCGCGCGTACATGGCGGCGTCACGGATTATGACCGCCGCTAACGAAACATTTGACTCTCTGCTCAATGCAACGCGATAAGGTAGGACAGTATGATTAGTCGTATTGCCAGCTTTCACAATTACCAGTCGGTCTCCAACGACATTATGCGTCAGAATGTGAAGGTGCAGGATAACCAAGAGCAGATGGCGACGGGGAAACGTGTTATTACATCCGGTGATGATCCGGTGTCGTCTATCTACATTCAAAACTTTCGCCAGCAAGATGAGCAGATTGACCAATTTATTGACTCGATAACGTTAGCGCGAAACCGACAAACTCGCGAAGAAATCGCGATTGATGAGTCCGAACAGCTCATGGACGGCGCGAAACGCAAAGTGATGGCGATGATCAACGGCTCGTTATCGGTGGAAGACCGCACCGCGCATCGGCAAGATTTGCAAGGGATGTTTGATAACTTTATGGACTTGGTGAACACCAAGGATGAGTCAGGCAATTTCTTGTTTTCTGGTACCCAAACCAGTACGCAGCCTTTTTATCGTGATAGCCAAGGCAACGTGCGTTATGCGGGGGATAGTTACTTTCGTACGGCCCAAGTAGCCCCAGCGGTAGAAGTGCCGACGTCTGATCCAGGCGATAAACTGTTTATGGAAATTGATAACCCTTTTGGTGATTATCAGCCTGAATACGATCTTGAAGACGGGTCTTTACTGCTGATGGCGAAAGCGGAAAATACCAATGATGCGGATACCTCTAACTATTCGGTGTCTTTTGACGTTAATGCGAGTGGGGACACCACCTACTCGTTGATGCAAGATGGTACTGAGGTCAGTGCCGGGCTGTATGATCCTCAAAACGGCGTTGAGTGGAACACGCTGAAAATGACTTTCGAGGGTGAGATGAAGCCAGGTGATACCATTAACCTTGAAAGGCAAGACAGTTTTAACGTTTTTGATTCGTTTAAAAATGGTGCCGCGCTGTCTTATGCCGATATTGACGATGCGTCTGCCACAGCAGAACTCCACCAAGTGACCGAACAGTTTGCAGCAGCCTTCAAGCATTTGAACAAGGCTCGTTCAGAAGTGGGAACACGACTGACCACCTTAGATAGGCAAGAAAGTATGCACAAAGACTTCAAGTTGGTACTCAACCGCTCACTGGGCACCATGGAAGACCTGGACTATACCCAGGCGGCCATCGATATGAACGAGGACATGCTCGCGCTGCAAGCGTCCCAACAGGCCTTTGCCAAAACGAAAGATCTCTCGCTGTTTAATTATATCTAACCCAAAGCGTAAGCCTTTGTTGGCCACAAGGTGCCGAAGATAAGAGAAAAACGGGGTCGCATCAGCGGCCCCGTTTTGTATTCGTTTAGACTTGCAGTCTCATCCTTCAGGGGCAGAGGTCACTCACCATACGGTGTGCCATGGCATCGAGCAGGGGTTGCTTATCTTTGAGCATGGGCGGATAACTGAACGCGTACTCATGGTTCCCCGGCATCGCGTCAGGGGTTTGCATATCACTGTGCTGATGGCCGGCAAAAAACACATAACATGGGGTGCCAACTGCAACCGTCAGCCTGTGTACCGCTGTCCCTGCGGTAAACACACCAGACAATTGTTTGATTGTGTGCGCCGTCCCCATAAAGTCATTTTTAAGATCCAGTCCCGGCAAGGAGACGATCTCGACCCCCGTTTGTTTCTTAATTTTACTGAGTTCTTTATCACACTCGCCATATTGCAAATTGACAAATTGGGCATTGGGGCAAAGCTGGCGCATGGTTTTTATCCAGCCAGCCAATTCATCCGCGACCAAATAGTGAATATTACGGGTGGCGGCGGCGAGGCCACTTCGCCAACACACGCCAAACACGGGCCCGTGTTGATGTAGCTCGGCTAACGGGGCGATCCAAGGCGCATCGGCGGCGACATCTGGGACAATGTAGGTTTGGTGATACAAATGGCGCCCAAAGTGTTGGTAGCACAGGCCCGCCAACGAGCCACCGGCAATCCAACTATCAATATCGGCCAGGACATGCTCTGGCACAAAAATGTCTTTCCCGTCAGTACGAGAAATGGGCACAATTTCCGTGCTGGGGAAAGCTTGGCGTAGTAGGGGCTCTAAGCGGGGATCACAGCCGACATACACTTTCCGAGTGCGTTCAACCACCATGGCAACATTGTGAAAATAAGCCAGTTCATCCCCAACCCCTTGCTCGGGCATGATAAGCACGGCATCGGTTTTTGGCCGAGATAAATCCCAACGGGGTAAGTTGCCGTGATATTTGAGGCGGCGACCGCATTCAATCCCAGCTTCATTGGCTTGGTAGAATTTCTCCCAGGCCATTTGCGTACGATAGACAAACGCCAGGTTAAATCGCAGTGCCTGATCATCCGGCTGCGCCGATAGCAATGCTTCTAGACGATGCTGTGCTTGCTCAATATCGCCCATATACCAATCAAGCTCGCCCAGTTGTGCTTGTAACGTATTGGCTTGCTTATCCTTGACATGATTGAGTGCCTTGAGGTGGATCTGGTAGCAATCGGTTAATTTATCTTGGGTAAATTGATGGTGCTGCTTGAGCAGTTCGAAGGTCGCACGGGCATGGGCATAGTGTAGTTCACCGCGCTCAGGTTCATCACGCAAACATTGTTTGGCCAGTTTACTTGCTTCTAGCCAGTTAGCTTCATTGAGATAAACCACTAGGAGTTGACGCAAAAATGCCGTGTCTTGCGTTTGCTTATAGGTCGTTAAACAGCGCTGGCGCGCGCTGGCATACTCCCCCAGTCCGGCTTCTGCGCGGATGAGTAGCAGTTGCCAAACTGGATGAGCCTGTGCTTTTTCACTGCCACGTAGTAGCAATTGTTGTGCTTTGCCGAACGCTTTCTGATCCAATGCTTGTTGCGCCAATGCCATCAGCGCCGGTGGGTAATCCGGCTCCAGCGTGAGTATGGTTTGGTAAAGCTGCTCAGCTTGGTCACTATGCCCATCAGCGACCAAATCAGCCGCCACTGACAAGGTTTTGTTAATTTCATCGGCCAGCCCTTGGTTTTTTAGCTGGTGGAGCTCGTCACGCAAAGCATGCGTTCGACGACTTTCTCCCTGTAGGCCGAGCTTGGCTGTTAACTGCTCACGCAAATTAAGGATGTCTTGGTTCGTCGGAGCGGCGGCAAACAATGTCTCAACAAGTTCCATGGCCGCGTGATTATGCCCTTGTTGCGTCAATAACTGTGCCTTATCGAATAACAAAGACAGATCGTCAGGGGCATGCTCAAGCGCGTGGTCAAGGTGAGCCATTGCTTGCGCGTGTTGCCCCGCTTCCGCATCCAATACGGCCAGCACTTGCCGCACTTGCACGGTATCGGGTGCGTGGCTCAGTATTTGCTCGAACACTTGCCGCGCGTCGGTTTTCTTCCCTTCTTGGTAAAGACGAATCCCGAGCTGGAAGGCGTCATCCAGCGTCATATTAGTGTGGCCGTCATTGTCTTGCGTCATCGGTTACATCGTCCTGTTATCCGTGAGAGCCTCGCGTATTACCGCAAGAGGCTGGCGAGCATCGATAAGCCAATAATTTAGCAAAAAATATGCCTCGCGTCCGGCTGTTGAGCGAAGTTGGCCGCTAACTTGCAGGCTAACGCTCACATAGACGGCAAAAGCTAGGCGAGGCATTGCCGCACCTTGCCGCCAAGCACAGAAAAGCGGCAGCGCTTTTTGAATCAATTTTGGCTGTTAGTACAACGAAAAGCGTTTAAAATCATGATTTTTAAGGATTTAAAAAAGTTGGCACACATATTGTATTTATTCGAACAAGCGGCCAGTTTTTGAACGGGCTGATTTTGAAACTGATTAACAAGCTGTTCCCGCAGCACCGCCAAACACAGTGCAACACGTCGCGGGTAGGCTGTTTCGCAAAGCAAGCGAAAGTCAAAGGAGAGCAAAATGGGTGTAACAGTTAACACCAACGTGTCTGCGATGACTGCGCAGCGTTACCTGAATAAAGCGACCGATGAGTTGAATAATTCAATGGAACGTCTGTCGTCAGGTAGCCGAATTAACAGTGCTAAAGACGACGCGGCGGGTTTGCAGATCTCTAACCGTTTGGTTGCCCAAACACGAGGCCTTGATGTGGCAATGCGAAACGCCAATGATGGTATTTCTATTGCGCAGACTGCCGAAGGGGCAATGCAGGAATCGACCAACATTTTGCAGCGTATGCGGGATCTTTCCCTCCAGTCTGCAAACGGTGCCAATGGTAAATCTGAGCGTGTCGCTATCCAAGAAGAGGTAGAAGCACTGAAAGATGAGCTTAACCGGATTGCTGAAACCACGGCGTTTGGTGGCCGTCGATTGCTTAATGGCTCGTTTGGTGAAGCCTCGTTCCAAATTGGTGCGGATGCCGGTGAGGCGATCATCATGGGACTATCGAGTATTCGCGCTGATGATTTCCGCATGGGTGGCGTAGAATTTGTTGGCGGTCAACCCAAATCAGCTGGGTGGGAAGTGGATGGCGCAGCCTCGACATTACAGCTGCAATTTACGACTAAAGATGGTGAAAACATCAGCTTGAGCATTAATGCAAAAGCGGGCGATGATGTCGAAGAGCTGGCCAGCTATATCAATGGTCAATCGGATGAAATGCTCACCGCATCGGTTGATGAACAGGGGCAATTGCAAGTCTTTGTGCAAGAGCCCGATGTGCAGGGGGCGGTCACATTTAGTGGTGGTCTAGCGGCATCACTTGGTTTAGCGAGCGGTAATGGCGATCTGGTCTCTACTGCTGACATTGATGTGTCAGATGTGGGTGGCGCGCAAATGGCTGTGGGGGTGATTGATTCGGCTATGCGCTATATTGACAGCCAACGTGCGGACTTGGGTGCCAAGCAAAACCGACTCAGCCACACCATTAGCAACTTGTCGAATATTCAGGAAAACGTGGCGGCATCGAATAGCCGGATCCGCGATACCGACTTTGCCCGAGAGACCACGGCAATGACCAAAGGGCAGATCTTGCAGCAGGCGGGCACCTCCATGTTGGCGCAAGCGAAACAAATGCCACAAGCGGCACTGAACCTTCTGCAATAATTCTCTTTATATCAACACACTAAAAGCGGCAATGGGTTGCCGCTTTTTTTTGTGCCATTTTTTCGCAAAATCTTGCTAAAGATATTTCTCCTTTGGGCGTTAACCTTCATAGCGCCTTACGGCAGTGGTGTAAATGCACCGCCAAGCACCGACAAAAAAAGCTAAAGCTTTCTCAACGTGCGCCGCTAAATGGGTTGTGAACAATTTTGATACTGGTTTTCCCTGGTCAGCTGGGCGAAGCCGGACCTAGAACCAAAGGAGAATAGTTATGGCTATTACTGTTAACACTAACGTCCCTGCGATGACTGCTCAGCGTTATTTGAATAACTCAACCGATGCGCTGAACAACTCGATGGAGCGTTTGTCATCCGGTTCTCGCATTAACAGTGCTAAAGACGACGCGGCAGGCCTTCAGATTTCTAACCGTTTGATGGCACAAAGCAGTGGTTTGGGCGTGGCTGTACGAAATGCGAATGACGGCATCTCAATGGCGCAAACCGCTGAAGGTGCGATGGAAGAGTCAAGCAACATCTTGCAACGTATGCGTGACTTGTCACTGCAATCAGCTAACGGTGCCAACGGTGATGCTGAGCGTAGCGCAATCCAAGAAGAGGTTGTCGCGCTGAAAGACGAACTGAACCGTATCGCAGAAACCACCTCGTTTGGTGGGGCGAAACTGCTTAACGGTACCTTCGGTACGCGCTCTTTCCAAGTGGGTGCAGACGCCGGTGAAGCTGTGATGATGGAGTTTAAAAACATCCGTGCTGACCACAGCGAAATGGGTGGGGCAAGCTTTACGGCCGCTAACGCTAAATCAGCAGGTTGGACGGCGACTGCCGGTGCCACCATGGCAATCAATATCACTAATGCTGACGGGACGTCCACATCTAT
The DNA here is from genome assembly GCF_009377945.1 of Salinivibrio sp. VYel1. Classification (NCBI taxonomy): domain Bacteria; kingdom Pseudomonadati; phylum Pseudomonadota; class Gammaproteobacteria; order Vibrionales; family Vibrionaceae; genus Salinivibrio; species Salinivibrio sp. VYel1. The sequence goes on from NZ_RSAM01000009.1 coordinate 109,676, forward strand.
CAATGTGACGGCCAAAGGCGGAGATGATATTGAAGAGATCGCTACTTACATCAATGGTCAAGCTCAAGATAAACTGAGTGCGTCTGTGACTGAAGATGGCGAGCTGCAAATCGTAACCGGTGCTGGATCAGATGCCACCTTCACGGGAGCCTTGGCAACATCGCTAGCGATGGGTACCAAAGTGGATGAAACCATTAAAGATGTTGATGTTTCGTCTATGGGTGGTGCGCAAAAAGCCGTGGGTATGATTGATAATGCAATGCAGTTTATCGACTCTCACCGTGCGGAATTGGGTGCGAAGCAAAACCGCTTGAGCCACACCATTGCCAACTTGGATAACGTTAATGAAAACGTCTCGGCCTCTAACAGCCGTATCCGTGATGTGGACTTTGCCAAAGAAACAACCAACTTGACCAAATCACAAATCTTGCAGCAATCTGGTACCTCTATTTTGGCGCAAGCCAAGCAGGCACCACAAGCCGCACTGAGCTTGCTCGGTTAAACCATTCACGAGTGGCGGCCTAATCGCCGCCGCTACGTTTTGGGAGGTGAATAGCGATGGACATTTCATCCGTTACAAATTCATCCCTGCCGCACTCAGCTCATTCTGATGGCACAAAGGTTGCTAGAGATGTAAGAGTTGGAAAAGTACGCCCAGATCCGGTCAGCCAGCACCAGCAGGCAGAGCGTCGTGAGGCGAGAGAGTCAATGCAACAACGCCGTGTAGAGCAGTCACAGCGCATTGAGGAAAATCGTCAGCTACAACGCAAACAACTGGAGAAGTTGGTAGAGCGGCTCGATGAGTTTATGTCCGACTTTAACAAGGGGCTCGCATTCCGTTTGGATGAAGACACAGGACGCAGTGTGGTCACCGTTTATGAAATGAACAGTGGTGACATCATCCGTCAGATCCCAGAGCAGGAAATGTTAGAGCTTGCTAAGCAATTGTCGCAACACGCGCGAGGGCTTGTCACAGAAAAGGTATAACGAGGTGAGAGAGTCGTTATGAGTGTTAAGGCAGCAGGCATGGGCGGTGGCATGGATATCAACTCCATGGTCACTAAAATCGTGGATGCTGAGCGTGCACCTAAACAAGAGCGTATCGTCAAACGCATGAATGATGTCGAAACCGACATCAGTGCGTTTGGCCGCTTAAAAGAATCTCTCGATAAACTCAAAACCCAAATGTACGATTTTCGTCGTAATGAAGGTTTTGCGGCGAGAACCACATCAGTTAGCAATCCAGACGCACTTGGCGCCAGCGCGACGCCAGATGCCATCCCCGGTCGTTATCAAATCGATGTTCAGCAACTCGCGGGTGCACACAAGCTTGTGTCACCGGGCGTTGATGCTGATGCGTCTTTAGGTAGTGGCAAGCTCACTATTACCATGGGTAATCGCACCAGTGTGATTGATGTTCCCCAAGGCAAAGACAGCTTGGCAGACATCGTGCGTGCGATTAATAGCGATCCGAAAAATCCCGGTGTACAAGCGTCGCTTATCCAAGATGATAGCGGCGCACGCATGGTGTTGAATGGCAATAAAACGGGGGCGGATAATCAGGTGGAAGTCAGTGTTGATGCGCAAGTGGGGAGTGCGCTTCATCAGTTAGGCTTCAAAGCGGGACAAGCCAATAACGGCATGGCACAAATGCAAGCTGCACAAGATGCCAAGATACTGATTGATGGTATCGCGTCAGTCTCCAGTGCCACGAACACCTTTGATAATGCCATCGAAGGCGTATCACTGGAAGTCGCGCAAACCAGTGATAAGCCGTTGGCACTCGCCGTTGAACATGACCGAGAGTCTGTACGTTCGACCATTACGTCGTTCGTCGATAATTACAATGCGTTTTTCCGTGTCTCGCAAGCGGTCAGTAAGTATGACCCTGAGACCCAGCAAGGTGGCCCTTTGGTGGGGGAAAGTGTCATTCGAACGGCAACCAGTCGATTGCGCAATCTTTTCTCGTCACCGATTGAGCAAGCCCCGGAGGGAATGAAAACCCTGAGCGAGCTTGGTGTCACTACTACTATGGACGGTCGTCTAGAAGTCGACAACAAGGTGCTTGATCGGCAACTGCGTCAAAACTTTAACGCATTGGAAGGTTTTTTTGGTGGTAATGATGGCTTTGCGCGTCAGCTTGAACAAGTCGTCGGCGGCTTTACCGGCGCGGGTGGTGCGATCAGTAATCGTGAAAGCACATTGTCAGAGCAAAAACTTCGCCTTCGTGATGACCAACGAGAGTTAGACCGCCGCATGGAAAACTTAGAGTCGCGCACCATGCAGCGCTTTTCTGCGATGGAAGAAGCCACCTCGCAAATGCGTTCACAGTTACAAGCTATGCAAAACATTATGCCGGGTTAATGATGACCCAGGTATCCGAATGGCTCGACGCACTCGAGCAGATTGATGAAGCAATTGCGCAGCAATTGAACATGAGTGACATTGATTCAGAAAAACTGGCTCAGCAATTGCATGACAGACAAGCGTTGCTTGAGCAGATTGCAGCGTCGCCACAAGCGCCGAATCAACAGCAATGGTCTCAAGCGTTAGCAAGAACAGAAACGCTCATTGATGCACTCGAGGGGCAGAAAGCCGATGCTGCCAAGCGCTTGTTACAGCAGCGCAAGGGGAAGCAGTCTGTGCAGCTGTATAAGAAATTTCAATAAGTGAGGAAGACTATGAGAGGCTCACTACAGGCCTACAAGAAGGTCTCGGTTGACAGTCAATTAAGCGCTGCGTCGCCTCATAAGGTTATCCAAATGCTGATGGCAGGCGCGATTGAGCGCTTAATTCAAGGCAAAGCTGCCATGGCACAAGGCGACTTATCCGTCAAAGGTGAGCGGTTAGGTAAAGCGTTAGATATCATTATTAATCTACGTGCATGTCTATCAATGGATGATGGCGGCGATATTGCTGATAACTTAGACGCCATCTATGACTTTATGATTCGTCAGGTGAGTACCGCGAATTTGGAAAACAAACCGGAACCCATCGACGATGTGATTGAGCTGTTAAGAGAGATAAAATCCGCTTGGGACCAGATCCCTTCCGAATACCATAATATGACTCAAGCGACCAGTTAAACTGCCTATCAAACCACTGACATGGCACTGGAGTCACAGGTTTACTGTGTCTCCGGTTGCCTTATGCGCGTTCTCTATTACAATGTCTTGATTAAAATTGAGATTGTTGTTGCTTAAAAGCGACACAATTATAAAAAGTTATCAGGGCAGACGTATCTCACACATGCAAGATTTAGCAAAGATCCTCGTTATCGATGACGATGACCAGTTTCGTCACGATCTCGGCGTGATACTCGACTTTATCGGCGAGCGTTACGCGCTTCACTCGACCACAGATGTCAGTGATGCACTTTGGGAGCAAAACTGGGGCGCATGTTTTCTTGGCCACGTCCGCTCGACACCGCTACTTGAAAAAGTACTTGAGCAGCTTGCGACCTATCATCACGTGCCTGTGATTGCGATTCGACGCCACGATCGTGAGCTTTCAGGGTTACCTAACTATGTGGGTGAACTTGGGCTACCTTTGAACTACCCGCAATTATTCGATGCACTCCATCACTGCCGCGAGTTTGCTGGTAAACAGGCTTTCAGTATTCCACAGTTGTCTGGCGATAATACCGCCTTTCATAATATGGTGGGCAAAAGCGATGCCATCGAACAGGTCCGTCATCTTATTGAACAGGTCGCTTTTACCGAAGCCAGTGTTTTGATCCTCGGTGAATCCGGTACCGGAAAAGAAGTGGTGGCGCGTCATATTCACCATGCCTCATCGCGCGCGTCTGGCCCCTTTGTGCCCGTCAATTGTGGGGCGATTCCAGGAGAGCTGTTAGAAAGCGAACTCTTCGGTCACGAGAAAGGTGCCTTTACGGGCGCGATTTCAGCGCGTAAAGGGCGCTTCGAACTGGCGGAAGGCGGAACGCTGTTTTTGGATGAAATCGGCGACATGCCGATGCCAATGCAAGTCAAATTGTTACGTGTGTTGCAAGAACGCACGTTTGAGCGAGTGGGAGGCAACAAAAGCATTCGCGCCAATGTTCGCGTCGTTGCCGCGACCCACCGTACGCTAGAAACCATGATCAAAGACGGTGAGTTTCGAGAAGATTTGTATTATCGACTCAATGTCTTTCCTATCGAAATGCCAGCGCTGCGCGAGCGAATTGATGATATTCCGCTATTGATCCATGAGCTCATGTCTCGTCTTGATGTGGAAGGTAATGGTCGGATCCATATTTCACCTCGCGCGATTAATTCGCTGATGGAGCATGAGTGGCCAGGCAATGTACGCGAGCTGGCTAATCTCATTGAACGTTTGGTTATCTTGTATCCTGGGCAAATGGTCGATGTGAACCATTTGCCAGCTAAATATCGCTACAGTGATATCCCTGAATTCCAGCCTGAGGCCTATTCGGTCGAAGATACTGAAATGGCGGAGCGTGATGCGCTAACGGCGATGTTTCATGAGCCGGACGAACCTGCTTTCGAAGAGGATATGCCAGGCTTTGCAGATAGCCCAGGATTCACAAGCTTGCCGCCTGAGGGGGTTAACTTGAAAGAAACCCTCGCCGAGGTTGAGATTGATTTGATTAAGCAGGCGCTAGAGGCGCAGTCTGGTGTGGTTGCTAGGGCGGCTGACATGCTGAGTATGCGGCGAACGACACTGGTAGAAAAGATGCGAAAGTACGGATTGAATAAGGAAGAATTAATCTAGAACGACGAGGCGTCAAAAAGCGGAGTCAAAAAAATGACTTCGCTTTTTTGTCTTCAACTAGCTGATAATATTAGTTATTTTTATGGCATAATCTCTGCTTAAGTGAGTAAAACCTTGATCGAAATGTGTGTTGCCTAAATGGAAACCCAATCTTCGCCACTGGGATCAGTGGATCAACAAGTCACTCGGTATAAGCAAGTTCTCGATGTGATGCCAGCAGGCGTTATTTTGCTTGATGCGAATGGCCGTGTCGCTGAAGCCAATCCAGAGGCACATCGCCTTCTTGGGGAACCGCTTACTCAGCAGCGATGGTTTGATGTGATTCAACGCGCATTCTCGCCGCGAGATGATGATGGACACGAAGTCTCTCTCAAAGATGGTCGTCGGGTGAAGCTTGCCATTTCTGCGTCCGATTCAGGGCAACTTATCTTGATCACCGACATGACAGAAACCCGTTTATTGCAGTCGCGCGTCAGTGATCTGCAACGGCTATCGTCGTTGGGGAAAATGGTGGCGTCGCTGGCACACCAAGTGCGTACGCCGCTATCTAGCGCGATTTTATATGCGTCGAATCTTGGCGCGCCCAACCTCAACGATGCGACCCGGCAGCGGTTTCAATTCAAACTGTTAGACCGGCTACATGACTTGGAAAAACAAGTGAATGATATGTTGTTGTTTGCGAAGGGTGGCGACAACAAAGTGGTTAAAGTGTTTACCGTTGAGCAGTTGTTTAACGAGTTCGAGCCGATGGTGGATGCGGTGATTCAAGGTCACGATGTTGACTTTGCCATCAACAGTGATGATGAGAGTCTTGCGTTGCTCGGTAACCCCAATGCATTGGCCAGCGCGCTGAGTAACTTGGTCGTCAATGCCGCTCAAGTGGCAGGCAAGGGCTGCCAAGTTGTGGTTGATTCGCGCCAACAAGGCGATAATTTATTGCTGTCTGTTGCGGACAATGGTCCTGGGATTGCGCCTGAACTGCAAGCGAAAGTTTTAGAGCCTTTTTTTACTACACGACAGCAAGGTACAGGTCTTGGCCTCGCCGTTGTGCAAATGGTGTGTCATGCCCATGATGGCAAGCTCACCTTACAATCGGAGCCTGAAAAAGGGGCCTGTTTTACATTGTGTTTGCCGCTCGCCAAGGGTGTAGCGGCAGAGCAGGGTAAGAGCGTAGGAGAAACACAATGAGCCAAACCACAGTGCTAATCGTTGAAGATGATGAAGGCTTGCGCGAGGCGCTGGTCGATACCCTAGCCTTGGCGGGATACCATTGGCGTGAGGCGGACAGTGCAGAGCAAGCCCTAGTGACACTCAAAGCCGAGCCGATTGATATTGTTGTTTCAGATGTACAGATGGCGGGTATGGATGGCTTGGCGCTTTTGCGCTCAATCAAAACACATATGCCGAATTTACCCGTTTTGCTCATGACGGCTTATGCCAACATTGAGGATGCGGTCGCTGCCATGAAAGAGGGGGCGATCGACTATATGGCCAAACCCTTTGCGCCTGAAGTGCTACTTAATATGGTCAGTCGCTACGCCCCGGTTAAAAGTGACGACTCGGATGCCATTGCAGAGGATCCTAAAAGCGTCGCCTTGTTAGCCTTGGCCGATAAGGTTGCCAACACTGATGCCAACGTGATGATCCTTGGACCCTCAGGGTCGGGTAAAGAAGTGATGGCGCGCTATATCCATGACCATTCTACCCGCGCGAGTGCCCCGTTTGTCGCGATTAACTGTGCCGCGATTCCAGAAAACATGCTGGAAGCAACCCTTTTTGGCTATGAAAAAGGGGCGTTTACCGGTGCTGTGCAAGCGTGTCCGGGAAAATTTGAGCAAGCCCAAGGTGGCACTATCTTATTGGATGAAATCAGTGAGATGGATTTGGGGCTACAAGCCAAACTGCTCCGTGTGTTACAAGAGCGAGAGGTGGAACGTCTCGGGGGTCGCAAAAGCATTCAGCTTGACTTGCGCGTGCTTGCCACTAGCAACCGCGATCTAAAAGACTATGTTGCCCAAGGGCACTTTCGTGAAGACTTATATTACCGTCTGAATGTGTTTCCCATCACGTGGCCTGCGTTATATGAACGCCCAGGTGACATCATCCCGTTGGCAAACTATTTATTATCACGGCATTGTCAAAAACAAGGTCTCCCTTGCCCAAGCATACAGCCTGACGCTGAGCAAAAGTTGTTGAATTACACCTGGCCGGGCAATGTCAGGGAGCTTGATAACGTGATGCAGCGTGCCTTGATACTGGCAACCCAATCTCATATTCAAGCGACAGATATTTTACTTGAAGGGCAAGACTGGCAAGATGCCTCGAGTTTACAAAGTAAGGTGATGGATAGCCAATCAACCGTTTCGGCGACAACGTCATCTTCAGTACCGAGTCATGATGCGATGGAAGCGCAGTCTAATGGTGCAGGGTTAGGCAATGAATTACGCGATCAGGAGTTTTCCATCATACTGGAGACCATTCGAGCCTGTGAGGGGCGGCGTAAAGATGTGGCAGAGCGCTTAGGGATCAGCCCCAGGACACTGCGCTATAAGCTCGCCAAAATGCGCGACGCCGGGATTGATATTCCCCAGTAATCACCCAAAGTCGTCAGCCTTTGCGAAAGTGGTCTCAAAGTTGCACATGGTAAGATGACTGATGAAAATCTGACTGAATTGACAAAATATTGACACAGGAAGGATCGACGATGAAAGCGAATGCCTTGACGCAAGAGATGCAAGCCATGGCGGCAGCGGCGAAGAATGTCTCTCAGCCTGCAACTGGTCAACAAGTCAGCCAAGAATTTGGCGATATGCTTGCCAGTGCGATTAACCATGTAAATGGATTGCAAAAGACGTCGGGTGAGCTTGCCACACGGTTCGATGAAGGTGACCGCAATGTAAGCTTATCGGATGTCATGATTGCTCGAAACAAGTCGAGTGTGGCGTTTGATGCCACCGTGCAAACGCGCAACAAGTTAGTTGAGGCGTATAAAGAACTCATGAATATGCCTGTTTAATGTAGGAATTAATCAGTGGCTGAAGAGAACCAAAACACCGATCTGGCGGTTTCAGATGGCGCAGCAGCACTGCCATCAACCGATGCGGCATTAGACGCAGAGCAAAGCACGCAAGATCCGGACGCATCAGAGCAGTCAGCATCGTCAAACTCGATATTTGGCGATCTCGACATGGTGCGCCAGTTGATCTTGGTGTTAGCGGTTGCGATTTGTGTTGCGCTGATCATGATGCTGTTTTTTTGGGTGCAGGAACCCGAAATGCGGCCACTGGGTACGTACGAAACAGAAGAACTGATCCCTGTTTTGGATCACCTTGACCAAAACAAAGTAGAATACCAACTGGATGGTAATACCATCCGCGTCCCCTCAAGCGATTATTCCTCGATTCGTCTCGGTTTAACCCGGGTAGGGCTGAATACCAGCACGGCCGAAGGCGATGAAATTTTGCTCAATGACATGGGTTTTGGCGTCTCGCAAAAACTCGAGCAAGAACGTTTAAAACTTAGCCGTGAGCGACAGCTCGCCGCCGCGATTGAAGAAGTGCGGCAAGTGCGAAAAGCACGTGTCTTGTTAGCGATGCCCAAACAGAGTGTCTTTGTGCGCCACAATCAAGAGGCGTCGGCCACGGTATTCTTAACCTTGGGAGGGACGAACACCTTGGGTCAAGAGGAAGTGGACTCCATCGTTGATATGGTCGCCTCTGCCGTCCCCTCGCTAAAACCCACGCGCGTCACCGTTACCGACCAACATGGTCGTTTGCTAAATTCTGGCAGTGAAGATCCTGCGTCAGCGGCGCGACGCAAAGAGTACGAATTGGAACGTAAGCAAGAACGTCAATTGCGCGAAAAAATCGACTCAATACTGATCCCCGTACTAGGGCTGGGTAACTATACCTCGCAAGTCGACGTGTCACTGGATTTCAGTTCGTTAGAAGAAACGCAGCGTCAGTTTAACCCCAACACACCGGCAACACGAAGCGAATATACGCGCGAAGATTATAATGGCTCGGATCGTGTAGCGGGTATTCCAGGGGCGTTAAGCAACCAGCCGCCGGCCGATGCCTCCATTCCGGAAGACGTCAGGGATCTTAAAAATGGTGCAGGTGGTACCGGCTCAGTGAGCCGCGAATCGACACGTAACTTTGAACTCGATACCACCATTCGCCACCGCCGCGCGCAGTCAGGCGTTATTGATCGGCAAACTGTTTCTGTGGCGGTGAACTTTAAACAAAGTGTCGACCCTGAAACCGGGGATACGGTCAAGCAGCCGTTGTCAGACGATGAACTGGCCAAAATCCGCCGTCTCTTAATGGGCGGGGTGGGCTTTAGCGAACAACGTGGAGATGTACTTGAAGTCATCGCCGTCCCCTTTGTTGAGCCAGAGCAAGCGGCCGAGCAAGATGTGCCGATTTGGGATCATCCCAACTTTAATGACTGGGTACGGTGGTTAGCGGCGGCCTTGGTGATTATTGTTATTATCGTGGTCTTGGTTCGTCCAGCGATGAAAAAGCTGCTTTATCCAAATACCGACGAAGATGGCAACACCGTGGGTCCCAATGGCGAAATCCTTGGCCCAGACGGCTTGCCAGTTACCCCTGATGGGGATGATGTCGGCTTGATAGGCTCTGAGCTTGACGGCTCTAGCAACTTTGCGATGTCAGCGTCGGATGTTGAGCTGCCAAACTTACATAAAGATGAAGACTTGTTAAAAGCGGTGCGGGCGCTGGTGGCTAATGAGCCAGACCTGGCCGCACAAGCGGTGAAAAATTGGGTAACCGAAGATGGCAAATGAAGTCGCAACCACAGGCGGTGATGAGCAAGCGGGCTCAAACTTCGATGTCAACTCGTTGAGTGGGATTGAAAAAGCCGCCATTTTGCTGCTCAGTTTAAGTGAACAAGACGCCGCGAGTATTATTCGCCACCTTGAGCCGAAACAGGTTCAGCGGGTAGGCGCGGCCATGACCTCGATGACTGACCTTAACTCGGACAAAGTGGCTGCCGTCCATCGAGCTTTTTTGGAGGAAATCCAAAAATACACCTCGATTGGGATGGGGAGTGAAGACTTTGTGCGCAACGCCCTGGTAGCAGCCTTGGGTGAGGACAAAGCGAATAATTTGGTCGATCAGATCTTGTTGGGCAGCGGCTCCAAAGGCTTGGACTCACTGAAATGGATGGATCCGCGCCAAGTGGCCAGCATTATCATCAACGAGCACCCGCAAATCCAAACCATCGTCTTATCCTATTTGGATCCCGAGCATTCGGCAGAGATCCTCTCGCAATTTGTAGAGCGTGACCGTCTCGATTTAATGATGCGGATTGCCAACCTTGAAGAAGTGCAACCAGCCGCACTCCATGAGCTGAATGAGATCATGGAGAAACAGTTTGCAGGTCAAGCAGGGGCACAAGCGGCCAAAATTGGTGGCTTGAAAGCGGCAGCGGAAATCATGAACTACATGGACAACAGCGTCGAAGGGGTGTTGATGGACTCGATTCGCGATCAAGACGAAGAGATGGCCTCACAAATCCAAGACTTGATGTTCGTGTTTGATAACTTGATTGATGTGGACGATCGCGGCGTACAAACCTTGCTACGTGATGTACCACAAGAAGTGCTGCAAAAAGCGCTCAAAGGGGCGGAAGATAACTTGCGCGAGAAAATCTATCGCAACATGTCTAAACGTGCAGCAGAAATGTTGCAAGATGATATCGAAGCCATGGGGCCAATCCGGGTTTCAGACGTGGAAGGGGCGCAGAAAGAGATTCTATCTGTCGCACGCCGTCTCGCTGATGCAGGTGAAATCATGCTTACCGGAGGCGGCGGCGATGAATTCGTCTAAGTCGTTTTTGTAAGGGGCAACGATGAGTTTAGAAAAACGCCGTGGCTATATCCGCGTCGATGAGGCCGATGCCGAAAGCATTGATAGGTGGGCACTGCCCCCTTACAACGAAGGCGAAAACCTGCCCAAAGAGACCGCACTCAATTATGACCCCAGTTGGGAGCCGGACGTTGAGGTGGAGCTGGAGGAAAACGAGCCAGCCCCCGAACCTTTAACCGCCGATGCCCTCGATGCTATTCGCCAGCAGGGCTATGACGAAGGGTATGAAGAAGGCAAGCAGCTGGGGCATGCTGAGGGGCTCGAAGCCGGTTTAGAACAAGGGCATGAGAAAGGCCATGAAGAAGGAAAAAAGGCGGGGTTTGAGCAAGGCCTCGCCGATGGCCAAGCGCTGATTGAAGCGCGTTGCCAGCAGCTTGACAGTATTCTCAATCAGCTAAGTCATCCATTAGAAAAGCTGGATATCGATGTCGAGCAACAACTGTTAGTGATGGTCCAGACCTTGACGAAATCATTGACAGGCGTGGAGCTAGACACTAACCCTCAGGTGATTCTACAAACCTTACGGGCCGCCATTGCCGCTTTGCCAGTGGCCGACCACCCGGTTACTGCTGCTTTGCATCCAGATGACTATGCCATTGTCACCGACGCGTATGACAACGATATGCTGGCTGCCCGCGACTGGACTTTGCAATCAGAGCCCGCACTCTCGCGTGGAGACGTCCATGTAAAAGCCAAAGATTCAGTCGTCGACTATCGCTATGCTGACCGCGTGGACGCGTTATTAAGAGAGTTTCAAGGGCAGAATCAACCCCGGCAATCCACGCCATCAGACGGCGCAACGGTAGAGCCTATTGATACTGGCGCCTATGCCAACGAATCAGCGACCGCTGAGCGCGAGCCGTCGAGTGACGAACCCGTTGAGCAAGACGCCACGGCCACGACGCAAGATGAACCCACATCGACTGAGGATCCAGGGCAATCATAATGAGCCAACTCGCTGAGCGGTTAAAACAATGTCAGCTTGATAATTTAGCCCCCAAGCCAGTGGCGTCGGGCAAATTGGTGCGTATGGTTGGGCTGACACTTGAAGCGATAGGCTGTCGCGCGCCCATTGGGTCTGTTTGTTCGGTTGAAACCCTTAATGGCACTATTGAAGCCGAAGTCGTGGGATTTGCCGACGAACTTTTATACCTGATGCCCAACGAGCAAGTATCAGGCGTATTGCCAGGTGCAAGAGTGACGCCTTTGTCTGAACGCAGTCAACTCTCGGTGGGTATGGAGCTGTTGGGACGTGTTATTGATGGCATGGGTAACCCACTGGACGGTAAAGGCGACATCTACACGGATAAACAGGCGAGTTTGGAGGGCATGCCCATTAACCCCTTATCACGTCAACCCATCCGTGAGCCGCTTGATGTTGGCATCAAAGCGATCAATGGTCTTTTGACGGTGGGGAAAGGGCAGCGTATCGGCTTGTTTGCTGGTTCTGGGGTGGGTAAATCTGTCACCTTGGGGATGATGACACGCGGTACCACTGCACAAGTGGTGGTCGTGGGGTTGATTGGTGAGCGTGGCCGAGAAGTGAAAGAGTTTATCGATGATATCCTCGGAGAAGAAGGCCGTGCCCGAGCGGTAGTGGTTGCCGCGCCTGCCGACGCCTCACCGCTGGTGCGGTTAAAAGGCTGCCAAACGGCGTTGACCATTGCTGAGTATTTTCGCGATCTGGGTCTTGATGTTCTCTTATTGATGGACTCGTTAACGCGGTTTGCGCAGGCTCAGCGCGAAATTGCGTTGTCGGTGGGCGAGCCACCCGCGACCAAAGGGTATCCGCCTTCGGTGTTTGCGCGCTTACCCTCACTGGTTGAGCGCGCGGGGAACGGTGCCGTTGGACAGGGGTCGATCACGGCCTTTTTTACCGTGCTGACCGAGGGGGATGATTTACAAGACCCTATTGCCGATGCAGCACGAGCGATACTCGATGGTCATATTGTGCTATCGCGCGAGTTAGCAGATAGCGGTCATTATCCTGCCATTGACGTTGAGCGTTCAGTGAGTCGAGTGATGCCCAATATTACCAGCGATGAGCAAATACTGATGTCGAAAGCGGTGCGGCAAGTGTTGTCCGTGTGCCGTAAAAATCAAGATCTGGTCTCGATAGGCGCCTACAAACCTGGCAGTGATGCGGCGGTTGATCAGGCGTTTAGTTTGAAGCCCAAGCTCGACAATTATCTGCAGCAAGGGATCAAAGAAGTGGTTCCTTTTGATATGTGTGTCAACATGTTGCGTTCAACCTTACAGGGGTAACCGATGGCCGATCACGCACTTCAGTTGCTGTTAGACAAAGCCCAAGAGGATGAAAAGCAGGCTCAGCTCAGTGTGAGCGCGGCTCAGCAATCACTTGATGATTACTATCGCCAGTTGGAGCAAATTGAACAGTACCGGCTTGAGTATTGCCGTCAGATGTCTGAGCGTGGTCAGTCAGGCTTATCGGCCAGCGCCTTTGGTCATTTAAATAAATTCATTGTTCAGCTTGATGAAACCTTGGCAAAACAAAGAGATGCAGAGCATCAATTTAAAGATCATTTAGAGCAGTGCCGTCAGACATGGCAACAAACCCGCCAGCACCGGCAATCACTAGAGTGGCTGATAGAAAAACGAGAACGTGAGGAAGCAGAGCGTGCTCGTTACCAAGAACAACGACAAATGGATGAAATGGCAGCGATTATCGCACGTCGACGCCCCTCGTCCTTCTCTTCACAATAAAATGGCGCGATAATTGCTTTCTCATTACCGACGCGCCAGCTGATGCCAAGCTGACGCATAGGTAACCATAGGTAATGATGAGAAACTTATGACGCAGTCAATGCTGACACTTTCCAATGTTTCGAGTAAAACCCTGTCTGCGCCGAGTGAGGGCGCGTCCAGCGAGGTGAAAGGAGAGAAAAGTGCCGGCTTTTTGTCCGCTTTGCATCAATCCCTTGATGGAAGTGAAGGACAAGGGGAGTCTATCAAGCTAACCCCTGATGGCAAAACCTTACTCGTCGATGGTCAGGCCATTGATGCGGAAGCCATGTTGGCTGACGGTGTTTTCAGCGAGGCGGAGATGGAAAAAATTGCCGATATGACGGCAATGGAAGAAAGCCAATCTTTATTAATGCGTTTGAATCAAGCGGCGGACATGCTTACTGGCAAAACCTTGCCTGCCGGTGGGGATACCACGGCATTATCTGCCGATGCATTACCGATGAGCGACGTTGACAGTAACGCGCGAGTAGACCTACAGGGTCAAGAGGGTGAAGTAGACAAACAAGCACTGCTTGCCGAACTCTCTAAAGCGCTACCGGATGAGGTTTCCGCGGAGGAGGTATTGGCGCAGTTATCGCCCGAACAACTCGCCGCGTTAGTCGCCCAGGTTAAAGCCACGCAAGATCGTGGCGCCGCATTGGAACAAGGTGCTGGGCGCCAAGTGGCGCTTGATAGCAGTGGTGAGATGCCTAAAGGGGGGCAATCTCTCCCAGTGGATGGACCGGCGATCAAATGGGCGGCCATGAAGGCGCAGCAGGAGAATCAACATGGGGCCGCCGCCGCTAAGATGGCGCCCGGTGAGTCTGCCTTAGGCGATGCTGCGTCAGCCAATAAAGAGTCTGCGCTTAAAGATTGGTTAGCCAAAGAAGGGGCGACGACGAAAACGAATGAATTGGCTGATAAGCTGCGACAGGCGTCGGGCCTACAACAGAATATGGCAAACCCTGACGTAAAAGGTGGCGCAACAGGCAACCCGAATGCCGCTTCTATGTTAGCCGGGCAAAATGAACGGTCAGACCATGTCAGTAAAGCGGCATTGAAAGCGATGGCAGAACAGGCGGTTCAAACTGACGCCGCATTGGCTGCAGGCAGCGCTGCAAGCGCGGCGGAAGGGGCCTCACGAGGCGAGAACTTGGCCCAGCAATTGGCAAGCAGTCTAGGCACACCAAGCGCGAACGCAGCGACAGTACGACAAGATATTCAGGTCGCTCAAACTGCGCAGGCCCCGCTACCTTTGGGGCAAACACCTAGCGACGCGGGCGCGGCACTGACTGAGCGAATCAATGTCATGTTGTCTAAAAACCTCAAGCAAGTGGATATTCGTCTCGACCCACCCGAGCTTGGACGCATGCAAATTAAGTTGGGGATAAACAACGACCAAGCCTCTGTGCATATCACGGTGGCGAACCAGCAAGCGCGTGATGCTGTCGAGCAAGCGATGCCAAGGTTGCGCGATATGTTGCAGCAACAAGGGCTACAGTTAGCCCAGGGGTCGGTTCAACAGCAAGACAGTGGTGCACAACAGATGGCCTCTGGCCAGCATGGCGATGGTGCTGGCAATGCAGGTGGGGCACCACTTGGCACGACAGGGCCGGATGATGGCGATGATGCCATGCTAGCCGGGCAAACGCTGAACGTCTCACACAGTGATCGCGCCGTCGATTACTATGCTTAAATAACAAGGAGCAAGACCAGCCATGGCAGATGATAACGCAACCCCAGAGCAAGGTGGGAGCAAGAAAAAGCTGATTATTATCATTGTCGCCGCCGTTGTATTGCTCGCGGCGGTAGGCGGTGCGGCGTTCTTTTTCCTATCTGGTGATGACGGCAGCCAAGAAGACATTGTCCTCGAGGAACAAAACAATGCCCTGCCCGCGATTTATGTCACCTTGCCTAAACCCTTTGTTTTTAATGTCACCGGGGATGAGCAACAACGACTGGTGCAAGTCAATACCCAGTTGTTAGTGCGTGGCAGTGAGATGGAAACCCTAGCGAAGGAAAACTTACCGCTGATTGAGCACGCGCTTCTTAATACGTTTGGTGCGGCGACGGTGGAGCAACTGCGCACACCACAAGGCCAACTCGAAATTCGTCGCCAGTCGGCAGAAAATGTGCGCGCGGCCTTAATCAAAGTAACGGGCGAGCCGGTGGTAGAGCGTGTGCTCTTTACTGGATTTGTGATGCAATAGGTGATGACGTGACTGACTTACTCAGCCAAGACGAGATTGATGCGCTTCTTCACGGTGTTGATGACGTTGAAGAGGAGGATAACGAGCCCGAAGTAGGTGAAGGTGGTGCGGTTCAGTTTGATTTCTCGTCACAAGACAGAATTGTGCGTGGGCGGATGCCGACGCTCGAGCTTATTAATGAGCGCTTTGCCCGTCATATGCGCATTAGCTTGTTTAACATGCTGCGTAAAACCGCCGAAGTGTCGATCAACGGCGTGCAGATGATGAAGTTTGGCGAGTATCAAAACACCTTGTACGTGCCGACCAGTTTGAATATGGTGCGTTTTCGCCCACTAAAAGGCACCAGCTTGATCACCATGGAAGCCCGTCTGGTGTTCATATTGGTGGAAAACTTTTTTGGTGGCGATGGGCGCTTTCATGCTCGAATTGAAGGGCGGGAGTTTACCCCGACAGAGCGGCGTGTGATCCAGATGCTGCTGAAGTTGATGTTTGAGGATTACAAAGACGCGTGGGCGCCCGTGATGGAAGTGGCCTTTGAGTATTTAGACTCAGAGGTTAATCCGGCAATGGCCAACATTGTCAGCCCTTCAGAAGTGATTGTGGTGAGCTCATTCCATATCGAGCTTGATGGTGGTGGCGGTGACATTCATATGGTCATGCCCTACTCAATGCTGGAGCCGATTCGCGAGCTACTTGATGCCGGGGTACAAAGTGACAAGATGGATACCGATGTGCGCTGGAGTAAAGCGCTACGGGATGAAATCTTGGATGTGAATGTTGAATTGAGTGCCAAGCTTTTAGATGTCACTTTATCCTTGCGCGATCTGATGGAGCTGCAAAAAGGCGATGTGATTCCGGTTGATATGCCGGATGCGTGTACGGTGTTCGTGGAAGACTTGCCCACCTATCGCGCGAAGATGGGACAATCTAACGATAAGCTGGCACTGAAAATTGTGGAAAAACTTAAGCGTCCTGAAATGGCGAAATCGGACATTTCGCTGTTGCAGGATAAACCTGAGCTACTCGATGATCTCGAGGAAGATTTACCCATCGATGATAAACAAGGTAATGCTCAGTGATCAGAATCTGTAAACAAGGGTGAGACGTCATGGATCAAAATGATGTAGACGATGATTGGGCTGCAGCCCTGGCTGAGCAATCTGATGCCGAGGGCTCTGATGATGTACAAGCGGCACCACTTGAAGAGCTCACTGATGACAGCGAGCAAAAAATGGGGGCGGATGAACAGCGCAAACTGGACGCGATCCTCGATATTCCAGTGACCATTTCTATGGAAGTGGGGCATACGCAAATTAACATCCGTAACCTGCTTCAGCTCAACCAAGGCTCGGTGGTTGAGTTAGATAGGTTGGCCGGGGAGTCGCTCGATGTGCTGGTCAATGGCACGCTTATCGCACACGGTGAAGTGGTGGTCGTTAACGACAAGTTTGGTATCCGCCTCACGGATGTGATTAGCCAAACTGAACGGATTAAGAAACTACGATAGGGATGACGGTGAACCGACGCGTTTGGGGTGTACTCTTGGTGCCAATGCCCGTGTGGGCGGCGGCGCCCGAGGTCAGTATAGTGACAATGCTGTTGTCGCTGGGGTTGGTGCTTGGGCTTATCTTTGCTCTGGCCTGGTTGCTGCGACGATTAAAAGTGCCGGGGCTGGCACAGCAAAGTGACGGAATCACGATCGTCAGCCAATTGGCAGTGGGTCAAAAGGAGCGCATTCTGGTGGTCGATATCCACGGCGAGCAGCTGGTTGTCGGCGTAACGGCTACCAGCGTGAACGTGTTAAAAACACTGGATAACCCCATTCCAACGGCGACGCCAGCGTCTGACAAGCCTTCTCGCTTTGCCAATCAGCTTAGCCAACTGTTGAATCGAAAATGACGATACGAATGTTATTGGCCGCTTGGGTCTGGGTGGCAGCTACCTTATTTACACCGTTTGCTGCAGCCGAACAAGAAGCGACGCCAGCACAAGAAAGCATCACCACCGAATCGATTAGCGAAAGTGGTGAGGCGGCACGTTTAGAAGTGGGTCGCAATACGGGAGGCGGGATCCCAGCGGTCACGATGCGTGTCAACCCGGATGGCAGTGAAGACTACTCCGTCACGTTGCAAATTCTGGCAATAATGACCGCGCTGGGCTTTTTGCCAGCGGTTGTCATTTTAATGACGTCGTTCACTCGGATCGTGGTGGTGATGGCCATTTTGCGTCAAGCCATGGGGTTACAGCAAACGCCATCGAACCAAGTGATCATTGGCATCGCGATGTTTTTGACCTTATTTATTATGTCACCTGTGATTGACCGAATGAACACAGAGGCGATTCAGCCTTATATCAATGAACAAGTCACAGCAAGGGAAGCCTTTGATCGGGTACAGGTGCCGCTGCGTGAGTTTATGCTCCGGCAAACGCGGGTTAAAGATTTGGAAACCTTCGTCAATATGTCCGGATCACAAGTCGATGAGCCTGAACAAGTCCCGATGACGGTGCTGATCCCCGCGTTTGTAACGTCTGAGCTCAAAACCGCGTTCCAAATTGGCTTTATGCTGTTCTTGCCGTTTTTGGTGATTGATTTGGTCGTGGCGTCGGTATTGATGGCAATGGGTATGATGATGCTATCGCCCATGATAGTGTCGTTACCCTTCAAGTTGATGCTATTTGTTCTGGTTGACGGGTGGAACTTGATCCTCTCCACCTTAGCAGCCAGTTTCGGCTAAAGGAGGCAGCGATGGCCCCAGAAGCGTTTGTCGAGCTTTTCCAAGATGCGCTCTATTTGGTGTTACTCCTCGTCTCAGCGATTGTGGTGCCTGGTTTGTTGGTTGGCCTGATTGTCGCCATCTTTCAAGCGGCAACCTCGATTAACGAGCAAACGCTGAGCTTTTTACCGCGTTTGATCGCGACCTTTATTGCGCTGATGTTTTTTGGCCACTGGATGACACGAATGCTGATGGAGTATTTCTATCGCTTGATTGATCACATCCCCAACATTCTCTACTGACGAGGCAAGCCATGGAATATCCAGCCTCGGTGATTTTATCTTGGATGGCTAACTACTTTTGGCCCTTTACCCGTATTTCGTCAATGATGATGGCGATGACCTTCTTTGGCGCGCGGTTTGTGCCAGTGAGGATCCGCCTCTACCTCTCTTTAGCGATTACCTTTGCCGTGATGCCCGCGTTACCGGCCGCCCCCGAGAATATCGAGCTGGTCTCTTTTGCGGGGTTTACCGTGCTTGCGCAGCAAGTGATCATAGGTGTGGCGATGGGGATGGTCACTCAATTTATCACCCAAACGTTTGTGGTGTTAGGGCAAATTTTGGGGATGCAGTCGAGCTTGGGTTTCGCATCCATGGTCGACCCGGCTAATGGTCAGAATACCCCTTTGCTAGGGCAGTTTTACTTATTTTTGGCGGTGATGTTGTTTCTCGCCACGGATGGGCATTTAAAAATGCTTAACCTAGTGGTGATGAGCTTTGATACCTTACCGATTGGCGAGATGATTGGTGCTGCCGACTACCGCAGTTTGGCGCAGTGGTTCGGGATCATGTTTAAAGTTGCCCTCAGTATTTCCCTAGCAGGCGTTATCGCCTTGCTGGTGGTCAACTTGTCATTTGGTGTGATGACGCGCGCCGCGCCGCAGCTAAACATTTTCTCTCTTGGCTTCGCTTTTGCATTGTTAATGGGGTTGCTGATCAGCTGGTATTTGCTGTTCGGTATGTTGACGCATTACAACAATCATTGGGAAACAGGGTTAAACCAAGTTTGTTCGCTAATTCGAATTAATTGCGAGTAGAGGCATGGCAGAGAGCGACGGTCAGGAAAGAACAGAAGACGCCACGCCCCGAAGGCAGGAGCAGGCGCGGGAAAAGGGCCAAGTACCGCGCTCAAGAGAACTGGCTTCCGTGGCAGTGTTAGTGGTCGGGGCGATCAGTTTGATGTGGTTCGGGCAAGCGCTGGGCGAAGCCTTAATGGCATTGATGACGCGCCTATTCTCCTTGTCACGTGCAGAGATCTTTGATAGCTCAGAGCTGATGCTGGTGGTGGTCGGTGAGCTACTGCATTTGATTTTGCCACTTGGGCTGATCTTGATTGTGCTATTTATCTCCGGCCTCGTGGGAGCGGCCGGGCTTGGTGGGGTGAGTTTCTCTTGGGAAGCTGCACGGCCTAAGCTGTCGAAAATGAGTCCGCTTTCTGGGTTTAAGCGTATGTTTGGCACCCAAGGCTTGGTCGAGCTATTGAAGTCTATCCTCAAAGTGCTGTTGGTCGCCGGCGTGGCGGCTTATCTGGTTTATGTGAACCTGGAAGACTTCTTTGAGCTGACCATTGATACCTTTCCCAGCAATCTCTACCACGCGCTCGACATATTAATGAACTTCGTATTGCTCGTGTGTTGCTCACTGTTGGTTGTGGTGGTCATTGATGTGCCGTTTCAAATTTGGCAACACAATGAGCAGCTTAAAATGACCAAG
Source organism: Salinivibrio sp. VYel1 (assembly GCF_009377945.1). Classification (NCBI taxonomy): domain Bacteria; kingdom Pseudomonadati; phylum Pseudomonadota; class Gammaproteobacteria; order Vibrionales; family Vibrionaceae; genus Salinivibrio; species Salinivibrio sp. VYel1. Next base: position 129,742 of record NZ_RSAM01000009.1, read on the forward strand.
CAAGAGGTAAAAGACGAGCACAAAGAAACTGAGGGTAGCCCAGAAGTGAAAGGGCGTATTCGCATGTTGCAGCGTGAGATGGCGCAACGCCGGATGATGGCGGACGTGCCTCAAGCCGATGTGGTCGTGACTAACCCCGAACACTACTCCGTGGCGCTACGCTACAACAGTGATATGGATAGTGCGCCCGTCGTGATAGCTAAAGGCTCGGACTTTACTGCATTGAAAATACGAGAAATTGCGGCTGAATATGACATTGCCATTGTCCCCGCTCCCCCACTGGCGCGGGCATTGTATTTTAGCACCGAGCTTGAGCAACAGATCCCTGACGGTTTGTTTACCGCCGTCGCGCAGGTCTTGGCGTATGTCTTCCAGCTTAAGCAATACAAAAAAGGACGGGGTCGACGACCCACTCGTCCTGATGACGCTTATTTACCTATCCCTTCCGACTTGCAGCATGACTAAGCGTTGCTGAACGCGGCAATGTCAGCGCAGTGCCAAAATGCTGACACTTTATTGTCTTTTTTTGGCGTAAAACTTGCTTCCTCTGCATTCCCGTTTTGATTATACGCGGCACAGGCCCGCGTTCACCAATCATGGATTTGAACGCTTAACATGTTAAAAGCCAACTGGCGATTGCCATTTTCTGACAAAGTGCCTTACCACAAGTTAGGAGCGATGCCGGCTATCGGCGCGCCAGCACTGGTATTAGCGACCTTAGCGATGGTGGTTCTGCCTGTTCCACCGATGCTGCTCGACTTGATGTTCTCATTTAACATTGCATTGTCGCTCGTGGTCTTGCTGGTCACCATTTATACACGGCGCCCACTTGAGTTTGCGGCTTTCCCAGCGGTGCTCTTGATTGCAACGTTAATGCGGCTGGCGCTTAACGTTGCTTCCACGCGTGTGGTTTTGCTTTATGGACACGAGGGCTCGGATGCAGCAGGCCAAGTGATTGGTGCTTTTGGCTCGGTGGTCATTGGTGGTAACTATGCCGTGGGCTTGGTGGTCTTTCTTATCCTGATGATCATTAACTTCATGGTCGTCACCAAAGGTGCGGGCCGGATTTCAGAAGTGACCGCGCGTTTTACCTTGGATGCATTGCCGGGTAAACAAATGGCGATCGATGCCGACTTAAACGCAGGGCTTATCGACCAAGAACAAGCACGGTCACGACGCCAAGAAGTCACGCAAGAAGCGGATTTTTATGGCTCAATGGACGGTGCGTCTAAATTCGTTAAAGGCGATGCCATCGCCGGTATTTTGATCCTTTTCATCAACATTGTGGGTGGCTTGTCTATCGGGATGGGTCAACATGGCTTGGGTTTTTCCGAGGCGTTGGAGGTATATACCTTACTGACCATTGGTGATGGTCTGGTTGCACAAATACCGTCGTTGCTGCTGTCGATAGGCGCCGCCATCATGGTGACGCGACAAAACACCGAAGAAGACATGGGACAACAGGTGGTATTCCAGCTGTTTGATAACCCGCGTGCGTTGATGATTGCCACCGGTATTTTGACGGTGATGGGGCTAGTACCGGGGATGCCTCATGTGCCTTTCTTGCTGCTGGCAGTGATTTGTGGTGGCCTGGCGTACTGGAAATACAAGCAATATCAAAAATCACAGCAAGCGCCGGAGCAAACCGATCTTCCCGAAGCCGCGCCCGCTAAACCGAAAGAGTTATCATGGGACGATGTGCAGCCGGTAGATGTTATCGGACTAGAGGTTGGATATCGTCTGATTGCCATGGTCGATCGTGATCAGGGCGGAGAGCTGCTCGACCGAGTCAAAGGCGTACGTAAAAAGCTGTCGCAAGATTTTGGTTTTTTGATCCCACCGGTACATATTCGCGACAACCTTGAACTGCCACCCCATAACTATCGCATCACCTTAATGGGGGTCGCTGTCGGAGAAGCCGACGTCCACCCTCAACATGAACTCGCGATCAACCCAGGTCAAGTTTTTGGCCCTATCGACGGCGAGCCCACCCAGGATCCGGCTTTCGGCCTTGAGGCGGTTTGGATTGAGCCAAGCCAACGAGAGCATGCCCAAGCGCTCGGTTACACCGTGGTTGACTCTGCCACTGTGTTGGCCACCCACCTTAGCCAGATGTTGACCAACAACGCCGAGCGTTTATTGGGTCATGAGGAAGCGCAAAATCTGGTCGATATGTTAGGTAAGCAAGTACCGCGCTTGGTTGAAGGACTGATCCCGGATCAAATTCCGCTCAGTGTGCTAGTCAAAGTACTGCAAAACTTACTGAGTGAAGCGATCCCTATTCGTGATATTCGCACTATCGTGCAAACCATGGCTGAGTATACCGGTAAGAGTCAAGATCCTGACATTTTAACCGCAGCAGTCAGGATTGCATTGCGTCGTCTGATCGTTCAAGAAATCAATGGCAGCGCCCCTGAACTGCCAGTTATTACGCTTGTTCCTGAACTGGAACAGATGTTGCATAAAACTATGCAGGCATCCGGTGGCGAGTCGACAGGGATTGAGCCGGGTCTGGCTGAGCGGTTGCAGTCTTCGTTGGCTGAAGCGACGCAACAGCAAGAGTTGCAAGGAGAGCCGGCCGTATTGCTAACGTCTGGCGTGCTACGAGCGACATTGGCGAAATTTGTTAAAAACACAATACCGACACTACGCGTCTTGTCTTATCAAGAAGTGCCTGATGAAAAACAAATTCGTATCGTCAATGCGGTTGGCAACAATTAACATCGTTTATGAGTAGGGCAGTGCTTTGAAAATAAAACGTTTTTTTGCAAAGGATATGAGAGCAGCGTTAAGCCAAGTGAAAGAAGAACTTGGCGCTGATGCGGTGATCATGTCTAACAAAAAAGTGACAGGCGGCGTAGAAATTGTCGCGGCGGTTGATGCGGATACAGAGCCAATGCCTGATAAGCCCGCACTAAAAGCGCAGCAACAATCTGCTCAGGCTTATTCTCAGGCTCACCGCCAACTTGCGGATGATCAAGTGCAACTGCGTCAACGGCAACAGGCAGGTGGTCGTCAAAACGGTCATACTAAGCGCCCACCTCGTTTTTCTGCCATGTTGGATGAGTACCGTGACCAATCTCAGCCCGCGGAACCAGAAACAGAAGCTGATTCGTTGAGCGCGTTGCTACAACGCCAACAAAAGCAGCCAGCACGGAGCCCATCGCCATCAGGGGCTGACGAGCGGCCCGCCGCGCTAGGACGCGGTTATGAGCCTCGTCGGCAACTTAAAAGTAGCAGTCGTTCTGGCTGGCAAACGGCTGCCAATAAGTCGAGCGGTCCGCATGCATCTTCGTCAACGTCCAAGCCTAAGCTAGATCCATCCCGGTTTGAGGCACGCCAATCCCAGGCTTCTCATCAAGAAATTGATGCAATGCGTCAGGAAATGGCATCAATTCGAAGCTTATTAGAACACCAATTGTCGGGGCTTATGTGGCAAGAGGTAGAGCGGCGAGAGCCGTTACGCGCCATGCTTATCAAACGCTTAGAGCGTATGGGACTATCTTCTGAGCTAGCGGATCAACTGGCCTGTTATATCCCAGAAGAGACACCACCGAATGAGGCGTGGCAAGCGCTCCTTGACTTGGTTGCGGATCAGGTGATCACGGTTGACGAGAATATGCTAGAAACCGGCGGCGTGATTGCACTTCTTGGTCCGACAGGGGTCGGGAAAACCACTACGATTGCTAAGCTGGCGGCGCGAGCCGCGATGGAATTTGGCCCGGAAGATATTGCCTTGGTGACCACAGATACATTCCGTATCGGTGCCCATGAACAGTTAGCCACGTACGGCCGTATTCTTGGTTGCCCCGTTAAAGTGGCTAAAGATGCCGATGAGCTTGCCGACATCCTTTATCAGCTGCGTCATAGACGCTTGATATTGCTAGATACCGCCGGGATGGGGCAGCGTGATCTTCGCTTGTCGGAACAGCTCGATACCCTGATGCAAAATAGTGGCTCGCATATTCGTAGCCTACTGGTGTTACCGGCGACATCACAACGCCGTGTATTGCAAGAAACCATTGAACATTTTCGCCGCATCCCGTTATCGGGATGTGTTCTGACCAAACTCGATGAATCGCTCAGCCTCGGTGAATTGTTGTGTGTCACCATCGAAAATGCCCTGCCTGTGGCCTACTTAGCCGACGGGCAACGTGTGCCGGAAGATATCCGCCAAGCCACGGGACAGTTCCTGGTTGGCAAAGCCAGTGAAATGTTGGAGTCAGGTGCGGATCAGCACAATCACTTCTGGAACAGTGATGTCCCAGAGTCGAATGGGGCGGACTTTTATGATTGAGACAAGCATGCAAGATCAAGCAAGCGGCCTGCGCCGTTTAACCAATCCGTCACGCACCAAGGTTATTACCGTAACCGGGGGAAAAGGTGGCGTAGGAAAAACCAATGTCACGCTGGGAATGGCCGCGTCTATGGCTCGCCAAGGGAAAAAAGTCATGGTGTTGGATGCCGACCTTGGCCTCGCCAATGTGGATGTGCTACTTGGCCTAAGAGCGGGCAAGAATCTGTCTCATGTGCTTCAAGGCGTCTGTGATCTGAAAGATATTATTCTCGAAGGTCCGCACGGTATGAAAATCGTACCTGCATCGTCTGGTCTTCAAGGTATGACGGAGCTCACACCGGCGCAACATGCTGGTTTAATTCGCGCTTTTGGTACACTCGAAGAAGAGGTTGATGTACTCTTAGTGGATACTGCCGCGGGGATTTCAGACATGGTACTGAGTTTCTCGCGCGCCGCACAAGATGTCGTCATTGTGGTCTGTGATGAACCTACATCAATTACTGATGCGTATGCATTGATTAAAGTACTCAGCCGTGAACATGGTGTGACACGCTTTAAAGTTGTTGCAAATATGGTCAGAAGCTACCGTGAAGGACGAGACTTGTTCACAAAATTAACGCGAGTCACTGAAAGGTTTCTCAATGCTAATCTAGAATTAGTAGCATGTGTTCCCGTTGACGAAAGGGTGAGGCAAGCAGTGAGAAAACAAAAAGTTGTCATTGACGCATTTCCTCGCTCGCCCGCATCATTGGCAATGAATGCGCTGGCGAACAAAGCGCTGACTTGGCCGGTGCCGCGAAATCCGGGAGGCCATCTTGAGTTTTTTGTTGAGCGGTTGCTTATCAAAAATGATGACGCAGGAGAGTTAGTTCGTGAATAGAGCGCTCACGTATAGCCGCACAGGGGCAGATCGCCAAGCGGTACTTGAGCGTTATTCGAGTTTGGTCAAGCGCATCGCGCATCACTTGATGGGGCGCTTGCCACCGAGTGTTCAAGTAGAAGATTTGATCCAAGCTGGTATGGTCGGCCTCCTTGAGGCACAGCAAAATTATGACCCCTCCAAAGGGGCGAGTTTTGAAACTTATGCCGGTATTCGAATTCGCGGTGCTATGCTGGATGATATGCGCCGCGGTGACTGGGTGCCACGGTCTGTCCACAAGGCGAGTCGTTCAATCAGTGATGCTATCGCATCGCTAGAAAAAGCGTTAGGTCGGGATCCAACCGACGTGGAGGTTGCAGAAAAGCTTGATATGAGCTTAGAGCAGTACCATCAGGCGCTTAACGATGTAAACTGTGGACGTTTGATCGGGATGGATGATCTGGGCGTCTCTGAAGATGCATTCACAACAGAGAGTCGCCGTAATGACAACACTCCCTTTCAGGGTGTTGCGGAAGACAGTTTCAAAGCCGCATTAGCGGCGGCGATAAAAAGTCTTCCTGAAAGAGAGGCGCTGGTGCTATCTCTTTATTATGATGAGGAATTAAACCTCAAAGAGATAGGAGCAGTGATAGGGGTCAGTGAATCCCGGGTCTGTCAGATTCAAAGTCAGGCTACGCAACGTTTGAGAGCTAAGCTATCCGCTTGGCATAGTGAGTAAGTAACTGTTTCGACAATAAAACGAGACCTCACCGGAGGCAACCTTGGATAAAAACATGAAAATTCTCGTTGTTGATGATTTTTCAACAATGCGCCGTATCGTAAAGAATCTTCTTCGTGACTTAGGTTTCAACAATACCGTTGAAGCGGATGACGGCTTAACCGCGCTGCCAATCCTCAAAAAAGGCGGTATTGATTTTGTCGTGACCGATTGGAATATGCCTGGTATGCAGGGGATTGACTTGCTTAAAGAAATCCGTAAGGACGGCGATCTTAAGCACCTGCCTGTATTGATGATCACCGCTGAGGCGAAGCGCGAGCAAATTGTAGAAGCCGCGCAAGCAGGGGTGAACGGTTACATTGTTAAACCTTTTACTGCCGCTACGTTGAAAGAAAAGCTCGATAAGATTTTCGAGCGTATGTAATTCGCAAGCGCACAGTAAGAAGGAACCGCCATGATCAATCTGGACCAAGCGAAACAATTGGTCGCGTATCTTGAAAACGGAGAGCAAGATAACGCTAATACGCTTCTTACCGAAATAGCGAAAGAAGCGCGTGACCCACTGTTCAATGAAGTGGGGAAGCTCACCCGCCAATTACATGACTCGATTACTGACTTTCGTTTGGATCCTAGAGTGAGTGATTTGGCCAACGTGGATATCCCTGACGCTCGCGACAGGCTCACGTATGTCATGCAGAAAACCGAATTGGCCGCCAACAAAACCATGGATTCGGTTGAACGAACCATGCCGATAGCAAGCGAGCTGCAAGACAACTTGCAAGCTGTTCGCCCCAACTGGAACAGCCTGATGCGCGGTGAGATTGCCTTGGATGAGTTCAAGTCGTTGTGTCACAACATTGACGAACTCTTGACCCAAGTAGAAGGGGGCGCGACAGAATTGCACGCGCACCTGACTGAAATCCTCATGGCACAAGACTTCCAAGACTTAACCGGCCAAGTTATTCGGCGCGTGATTGAATTGGTGCAAGAAGTTGAGCAACAGCTGGTAGAAATACTTACCGCCTTTGGCATGGATGGCGCTGCGATTGACGCAGCACCGGCGAAAAAAGCAGATGATACCACCGATAAGTCAGCCCCTGAGGGTCCTGTGATTCACCCTGAAGAGCGCGATGACGTGGTTCACAGCCAAGATGATGTTGACGATTTATTATCGAGTTTGGGTTTTTAGAGGTGCGCTATGAGCTTTGAGATGGATGAAGAAATCCTTCAGGACTTTTTGATTGAAGCGGGAGAGATCCTCGAGCAGATGTCTGAGCAGCTGGTCGATTTGGAGCGTGCCCCTGATGATGCAGACTTACTAAACAGTATTTTCCGTGGCTTCCACACGGTAAAAGGTGGCGCGGGCTTTCTTGGCTTAAATGCGCTGGTCGATACGTGCCACGGTGCTGAAAACGTCTTTGACAACTTACGTAATCACGGACGTGAGGTGACATCAGATGTGATGGACACCATTTTGCAGGCGCTGGACACTGTCAATGATCAATTCGCCGCGGTACAAAACCGCGAAGAGCCAGTGCCAGCCGATGGTGCCTTGCTTGAAGCACTACACCGCTATGCGAAACCCGCGAGTGAAGATGAGGCTGTGGTGGAAGAGCCTGCACCTGAACCAGACCCCGAGCCAGAACCCGAACCTGAACCTGAGGCGTCTGAAAGTGACGCATCAAACCAAGACGACAGTGCGATCAGTGGCGACTCAGTGGATGAGATCACCCAAGATGAATTCGACAAGTTGCTCGATCAGCTCCATGGTGAGGGAAAAGCACCCACGGCGTCTGATTCAGCATCAGAAAAGCCTGAGGTGGTGGAAAGCACTGAGGCGGATAGCGGCGATATTACCGACGACGAGTTCGAAAAACTGCTTGATGATTTGCACGGTGCAGGTAAAGGCCCTGCTGGAGGGGCAAGCGACACCAGCAATGAAAGTCCATCAGCGCCATCGGATAAGCCCGCTTCGGCGTCGTCCCAATCTGGTGGTGATGAGCTGATCGATGACGACGAGTTTGAAAAGCTCTTGGATGATTTGCACGGTAAAGGCAAAGGCCCCGCCGCCGAAGCGGAGAAAGCGAAAGCGGATGCCGATAAGGTGGATGCACAAGCCAAACCTCAGCCAAAGTCGGAGCCTGCGCCCGCACAAAAAGCGAGCAAGCCTGAGCCCGCGAAAGAAAGTACACCGAAAAGTGCCGGCGCGGGTGCTAAAGCGCCTGCTGCGGCAGAAAAGGCACCTGAGAAGAAGCCACCGGCCGCCCCTCAACAAGAGCAAACGGTACGAGTTAATACCTCCACGCTTGACGGCATTATGAATATGGTCGGTGAGCTGGTGTTGGTGCGTAACCGCTTAGTGAGTCTGGGCCAAAGCAGCAACGATGAAAGCATGGCCAAGGCGGTTACCAACCTAGATGTGGTTACTGCCGACTTGCAAGGCGCGGTGATGAAAACGCGTATGCAGCCAATTAAAAAAGTATTTGGCCGCTTCCCCCGCGTTGTCCGTGACTTAGCACGTAGCTTGAAAAAAGAAATCGTCCTGGAAATGCAGGGCGAAGAAACCGATCTGGATAAAAACCTGGTCGAAGCGCTGGCTGACCCTATGGTCCACTTGGTACGTAACTCGGTGGATCACGGTATTGAAATGCCTGATGAGCGTGAAAAAGCGGGTAAACCTCGTGTCGGTACCATCACCCTCAAAGCGTCACAAGAAGGGGATCATATTCTCCTGACCATTGCTGATGACGGTGGCGGTATGGATGCTGAAAAGCTGAAGAGCATCGCGGTTGACCGTGGTGTCCTTGATGCAGAAGCGGCGGCTCGCTTAAGTAATAGTGAAGCGTACAACCTGATTTTTGCTCCTGGCTTTTCAACCAAAACCGAGATTTCCGATATTTCTGGTCGTGGTGTGGGGATGGATGTGGTGAAAACCGGCATCACCAAGCTTAATGGCTCGATTAATATCGACTCTGAGTTAGGTCGAGGGACAGTCCTGGAAATCAAGGTGCCATTAACGCTGGCGATATTGCCAACCTTGATGGTAGGCGTTGGTGAAAATCCGTTTGCCTTCCCGCTGTCGAATGTCAGTGAAATTATCAGCTTGGACATGTCCAAAACCAACACGGTGGATGGGCAGCTTACCTTGATTGTTCGAGACAAAGCCATCCCGATTTTCTTCTTGCAAGATTGGTTGTGTAAAGGATCAACTGATATCGATAAAACCAAGGGACATGTGGTGATCGTGCAAATCGCGCATCAACGCATCGCGTTTGTGGTAGACACCTTGTTTGGTCAAGAGGAGGTGGTCATTAAGCCACTTGACGAACTACTTCAAGGGACGCCGGGAATGGCAGGGGCAACCATCACCAGTGATGGTCATATTGCTCTGATCTTGGATGTGCCCAACCTGTTGAAACATTACGCAGGTTAATTTGAGAAAAGGACGCCCATGGCAGTAAAAGTATTGGTGGTAGATGACTCCAGTTTCTTCCGTCGCCGTGTTAGTGAAATCATCAATGCCGATCCGAGAATGGAGGTCATTGATAGTGCAGTGAATGGCAAGGAAGCGGTGGAAAAAACCGCTCAACTCAAGCCTGACGTTGTCACTATGGATGTGGAGATGCCAGTACTTGATGGTATCTCGGCGGTGCGCCAGATCATGGCGCAAACGCCCACACCAATTTTGATGTTTTCATCGTTGACGCATGATGGGGCGAAAGCCACGTTAGATGCACTTGAAGCTGGGGCGCTCGACTTTCTTCCTAAAAAGTTTGAGGACATCGCTCGCAATCGCGAAGAAGCGACCAGTTTACTGCAACAGCGCGTACTCGAAATTGCGCGTAAACGGCCGGTACTTCGACGTGCGACGCGCCCATCCTCCCCAGGCAGTACTGGGCAAACGGCTTCGCCATCGGGCGGTGTGCGCACGCCTGCGCGCCCAGCGTCCCGCCCTGCGGTGGGGACGAGTGCGCCGTCCAAGGCGCCAGCGCGATTTACCGCCACAGGGAAACGTTACCAATTGATGGCGATTGGTACGTCGACCGGTGGTCCCGTTGCGTTGCAAAAAGTACTGACCAAGCTACCTGCAAACTTTCCGCTGCCGATTGTTTTGATTCAACATATGCCTGCCACATTCACATCGGCGTTTGCGCAGCGCCTGAATGGACTGAGCAAAATCACTGTCGTTGAAGCGAAAGATGGGGACACGCTCAAACCTGGGCACGCCTACCTGGCGCCGGGAGGGATGCAAATGATGATTGATGGCAGACCAGGCGCGGCACGTCTAAAAATTCTCGACGGCGGCGAGCGGATGAATTACAAGCCTTGTGTGGATGTGACCTTTGGCTCCGCCGCTAAAATATATGGCGATAAGGTTCTGTCGATGGTGCTCACCGGTATGGGCGCAGATGGTCGAGAGGGCGCACGTATGCTAAAAAGCGCGGGGGCAACTATCTGGGCACAGGACGAAGAAAGCTGTGTCGTTTATGGCATGCCGCAAGCAGTGGCGAAAGCGGGTATCTCGTCGGAAGACTTACCGCTGGAGAGGATCGCCGAACGCATCATGGTTGAGCTGAATTTAAAATAAGGAGTGGGGCTTGATAGTCTGGAGTATCGCCAACCAAAAGGGCGGTGTTGGTAAGACAACCACCACGGTGACATTGGCAGGATTGATCAGTGAACGTAAGAAACGTGTCCTGCTAGTGGATACGGATCCACACGCTTCTCTCTCGACCTATTTGAATTTTGATTCAGAGCAGCTGCCAGCGAGCTTGTTTGATTTGTTTCAACTACAAACTGTCAATAAAGAGACTGTGAAGCCGCTCATTGTCAAAACACAGTTTGAGAATATGGACTTAATTCCTGCACACATGTCGCTGGCGACGTTAGACCGTGTGATGGGGAACCGGGGTGGCATGGGGTTGGTGCTAAAAAAAGCACTGGATGCATTGGCTGACGAATATGACTATGTGTTGATTGATTGCCCACCGATTTTGGGCGTGATGATGGTCAACGCGTTGGCGGCCAGTCATCGTGTATTGATCCCGGTTCAGACCGAGTTTTTGGCGATGAAAGGGTTGGAACGTATGATGCGCACGTTGCAGATCATGCAAAAGTCTCGTAGCTCTAACTTTAATCTCACTATCATTCCAACCATGTACGACAAGCGTACGCGGGCATCGCTGGAAACCCTACAGGAGCTTAAAATTCGCTATAGCGATCAGGTCTGGGCCTCAGCCGTGCCTATCGATACTAAGTTTCGAGATGCAAGCTTAAAGCATATGCCAGCGTCTTTCTATGCGAAAAATTGCCGTGGTGTATTTGCCTACAAAACTCTATTAACCTATTTGGAGCGACTGGAGCAGGATGAACAAGCATAATGCCCTATCCAGTGGTCAAGCGCTCGACGATTACTTTGAGGCCCTGCTGGATGACTTAGGTGAGGTAGCCCAACCAGGCAAACAGCCTGTAGAGCCCGCTAGTGCCACGCCGGAGGTGTCGTCTGCATCGTACCTCGGTGATGCTTCCCCACGGCTTCAGCCACAGCCTATAATGAATGCGGGAATACCTGAGCCGGTCGCGTATGCTGAGCCGGAACGCGACTTGGCGGAAGTCGAGCGATTACTTGCCCAGCTCAAAGTCGATGAAGAGGCGGAGCTGGAAACGAAAACGGCGACCCAAACTGAAGAAGACGTTGCCCAAGAGACGGCCGAGCAGGTTGTCGATCCTGCTGTGGAAGAGGCACAAGAGCAAACCCTTGAAACCTATACCATGGCCGATTGGGGGCTTGATGTTGAGGAGCAGGTTCAGGTAGACGAGGCGGTCCCTGAGGTAGAAACTCTTACCGAGACCGAGACCGAGACCGAGACCGAGACCGAGACCGAGACCGAGACCGAGACCGAGACCGAGACCGAGACCGAGACCGAGACCGAGACCGAAGCGTACGTCGATGTCGCGGTAGAAGCAGAACAAGCTGATCCGGAACTTGATACAGAGGCCGTTGAGGAGACGGTACAAGCAGAGCAGATTCACGACGAGGCTGAAGCCGACACGCAAGCCGGTGACGATCTGCCCCCCACTCAATGGGAAAATGCTGAAACGGAAGCAGAGTTTCAGGTATTATTCTTTGAAAGCATGGGTGTGACCTACGCGGTCCCTTTAGCCGAATTGGGCGGTATTCATCAATTGGGCGAGTGCAATCGCCTTATCGGTCGGCCGGATTGGTATCTAGGATTGCAGACAGAAAAGCAACAACAGCTTGATGTTGTTGATACCGCTCGCTGGGTGATGCCAGAAAAACTGGCAGATAATCAGCACAGGGACGACTATAATTATATTGTGATTCTGGGCGATAGTAAGTGGGGACTGGCGTGTGATCAGTTACTCGGTACTCAGACGCTCAGTGGCAAAGCGATTCGCTGGCGAAAACAAGCGGGAAAGCGACCTTGGCTAGCGGGCATGGTTAAAGAAAAAATGTGTGCTCTGATCCATGTTCAAGCATTTATTGCTATGTTAAATCAGGGAATTGACGCCAAGGCGATGGCGTAATAACTAGTTACACAGCGCGTAAAGAGGAAAATCAATGTCTCAGGTAGCTGAAATTCAAAAAGAAGGCGTCAATGACGAGGTGTTGCAGTGGGTTACTTTTCAGCTTGAAGAAGAGACCTACGGCATTAATGTAATGCAGGTACGTGAAGTGCTGCGTTACACTGAGATTGCACCCGTACCGGGCGCCCCTGACTATGTATTAGGTATCATTAACTTGCGCGGCAACGTCGTTACCGTGATAGATACACGGTCGCGTTTTGGCTTGGCGTCAGCCGAGGTCACCGATAACACGCGCGTGATCGTTATCGAAGCCGAGACCCAGGTGATTGGTATTATGGTTGATAGCGTCGCGGAAGTGGTGTACCTGAAAACATCAGAAATCGATACCACGCCAAGTGTTGGCACGGAAGAAAGCGCTAAGTTTATTCAAGGCGTGAGTAACCGCAATGGCGAGCTTCTTATCTTGGTTGATCTCAACAAGCTGTTGACCGACGAAGAATGGAATGAGATGGCAATGCTGTAATGATGGAGCTTGTGCTGACGTGGTCGCCTGTTGCTGTGACGGTGGTGTTTGCCATCGTTGCTTTATGGCGCCTTCGCGCAGAAAAGCGTGCCAGGCAGCGACTAGAGAATAAGCTGCAAGCTATGGAAACCGTGCTCAAGAGTGCGCGTCAACGCCATGACAGCTTAGCGAAGCAATTTAATGAATTGCGGGCAGGTAGCATGGGGATGGGGCAGAAGCTCGCCGATTTATCTGCCAATGTGGATGAGTTGTTAGAAAAGCATGTTGAGCTGGAAATGCAGGATTCGGAAAGCCGTCTCTATAGTCGAGCCAGTAAAATGGTTGATTTGGGCGCGGATGTTGATGAGTTAATGCAAGAGTGTGATCTCCCCAAAGCAGAGGCCGAATTGCTGCTTAATCTGCGTAAACGACAAGCTGCCAATCAGCAGCGCTAACCACTAAAACTCTCCGATACCCTATACCAAGGTGTCTATCGGTGTATGTCCCTGCCAACCTGGCGGGGTCTTTCCCTCCAGTACCCAAGCGTACGCAATCAATTCGGCAATCACTCGATAGAGCTCAGGTGGGATCTCATCATCTTTATCTAATCGGTCTAGCCAGGCGAGTAAATGAGCATCTTGATGAATGAGTGCACCTTGCTCACTCAAGGCCTCAATCAGCTCCAGCGCCAGTTGATCAGTGGCTTTCGCTTTGACTTTTGGGGCCTGGTAGCCGTCATACCCGAGAGCCACTGCGCGTTTTTTATCTTTCATCATTAAACCCTCATGGAAATGCCAGCGGCTGGCACATCACTCTCTGATTCTGGTCCGGTTTCATCGATCTCTTCACTGATCGCTATATCTAAGGCAATCGCTTGATGCGCAAACCGCTCACTGAGCCAGTCAAGCGTTTGATGAATGCGGTGTTTGAGTGTCGTTGTCGGTGTGGTCAGTGTGAGTGCTCTTTCGTGCTTGGACAAGGTTAAGTCGGCACGGACAAATTGGTGCCTAACCGGAAGATATAGGCGAACGTGCCACTGAACCGTTTCCTCAGTGGAGGGAGACGTTTGTTCACCTTGTTTTTTTGCCGTGACACGAACGGGCGGCCGCTGGAGATCGGAAAAAGGTAATACCCATTGCCACTCGCCAGGGCGTGATGACTCAGCCACTCTTTGCTCGGCCATCAGTCTTAATGAACCCGTAAGATTATCGCCCTCTGACTGGGGCGAGAGCCATTGCTTGAGTAGTGTGGCAAGCAACTTATCGGCAGGGCGTTGTGTGAGCCACTGGACAATGGTGTCTGAACTGGTTCCCTGTTGATGGCCGGGAGTGGGAAGCGTCCAAGCGGTAAGTAGTGATTGCATTAACGCTTGGGTTGATGCTGGCTGTTGTCTCATGGTGGCAGTCAGTGCAGGTAACAAATGTAACTGGGCTAACACATCGGCCAACCCTGTGCTGGCCGCGGTATGTATTAGGGTAAATTGTGCCTGCGACAGCGCGCGGCCATCGATTGATGGCAAGGACGGTGAGGCGATGGCTGCGGGTTTTACCATCAAATGCTGTAGATTGGTTGGTGCAATCTTCATGGTTTCTCACAATTATTTACGCGAGTCACACTTTGCAACCCTGTGGTAACTAACAGTCATTTTGACCATTGTGGTACTATGCGTCCACTTTTGTAACACAAGCAGGATGCAACATTTGTCATGTTGGAAGTGAAACAGCTTTGCTGTGTTCGTGATGACCGAGTGTTGTTTGATGCGCTGACATTCTCTCTGGCTCCTGGTGATCTCGTACAAGTAGAAGGCCCAAATGGAGCAGGCAAAACCACATTATTGCGTATCATCGCTGGCCTTGGGTTGGCGGACAGTGGCGAGGTCTGTTGGCAGCAGCAGGCGATCACCCAACAACGCGATGCCTTTTATCGCGATCTTCTTTTTTTAGGTCACACCACAGGGGTCAAGCGCGAACTCACCGCGTTTGAAAATCTGGCCTATTACATGCGGATGCATGGACGGTGTGATCATGATGCAATTTGGCAAGCACTTGCCAAGGTCGGTTTGGCGGGGCGTGAGGATATCCCCGCGGGACAGCTGTCTGCGGGACAAAACCGGCGCGTTGCCCTCGCACGGCTTTGGTTAAGTGACCGGAGATTGTGGATTCTCGATGAGCCGCTGACGGCGATTGATAAACAAGGGGTGAAAGTGCTTGAAGCTGTGTTTGAGCGGCATGTGCAACAAGGCGGAATGGTGCTATTTACCACTCACCAGGACATGTTTGTGGGTCACCCGCTATTGCGTCGTATTCGTTTGGGGGCGCAATGATCAAAGCGATGTGGTTGATTATTCGCCGAGAGTTAAAAGTCGCTTTTCGTCAGCCGGCTGATAGTCTAAACCCTTTGTGGTTTTTTATTATTGTGATCACCTTATTCCCGCTCGGTGTTGGGCCTGGCCCTCAGTTACTGCAGACCATCGCCCCCGGCATTATCTGGGTCGCGGCATTACTGTCTGCACTGCTGTCACTTGAGCGTTTGTTCCGTGATGACTACCTTGATGGGTCGCTTGAGCAAATGATGCTGATGCCCGTCCCCTTGCCGCTGTTAGTGATTGCTAAAGTCATTGCCCACTGGTTATTGACCGGCTTGCCCTTGTTATTAGTCAGCCCAGTGTTGGCATTATTGCTATCGCTAGATGGGGTCCAGTATCAAGCGGTGGTGATGACCCTATTGTTGGGCACGCCCACATTGAGTTTTGTTGGTGCGATCGGGGTTGCCTTAACAGTGGGTCTTCGCAAGGGAGGTGTTCTTTTGAGCTTGCTGATCCTCCCGCTTTATATTCCTGTACTGATTTTTGCCACCTCAGCAATTGATATGGCGGGATTTGGTGCAGACATCAATGGACAGCTGGCGATCCTTGGTGCCATGTTGGCCGGGTCCGTCACCCTGGCCCCCTTTGCTATCGCCGCCGCGTTGCGTGTGAGCGTGAACTAATTATTAATCAGGAAGTAGAGCAATTGTCATGTGGAAGTGGCTTCACCCTTACGCAAAGCCGGAAGTGAGCTACCGGCTGTGTGGAAAACTTCTCCCTTGGTTTGCTGTGTTGGCAGGCTTGAGCTTGGTTGTGGGCATGGTTTGGGGCTTAGCCTTCGCGCCAGCAGACTACCAACAAGGCGATAGTTTTCGCATTATCTATATTCATGTCCCTGCCGCTATTTGGTCGATGGGGGCCTATATGTCGATGGCCATCGCGGCGTTTATTGGTCGTGTTTGGCAGTTAAAAATGGCGGATTGGGCGGTGGGTGCTATTGCACCAGTGGGGGCCGTGTTCACCTTTATCGCCTTAGTCACTGGGGCCATTTGGGGCAAGCCCATGTGGGGCGCGTGGTGGGTGTGGGATGCACGCCTCACTTCTGAGTTAATTCTATTGTTCCTCTACATTGGTGTCATGGCTTTGTATAACGCGTTTGACGATGCGCGCACGGCCTCGCAAGCGGCGGGGATCTTGGCGATGGTGGGGGTGATTAACCTGCCTATTATCCACTTTTCGGTTGAATGGTGGAACACGCTGCATCAAGGCGCCACGATCACTAAGTTTGCCCGCCCCTCGATCGACCCTGGGATGCTTTGGCCGTTACTTGTTTGTTTATTAGGCTTTGCCTGCTTTTTTGTCGCCTTGACCTTGATGGGACTGCGTAATCAAATTTTATTAAGAGAGTCTCACCGGCCTTGGGTTCGTGCACTGGCGGAGGGGAAATAATGCATTTTGAGAGTTTTAGTGCGTTTTTAGCGATGGGAGGCTATGCCGCTTATGTCTGGAGCGCATTTGGTATCACGGCGGCTGCGATGCTGGCACTCATCCTTGGTTATCGACGGACACATAAAAAACGCCTGCAAGCGGTCAAACAGCAAATCGCCCGTGAGCAGCGAATAAAAGATGCACAAGCACTGGAGAACACATTATGACGCCCCGACGTAAAAAACGGTTGTGGATCACGTTAGCGTTGCTAATTGGTGTTTCGACCACTATCGGTTTGGTTTTGTATGCCTTGAACCAAAACATGGATCTGTTCTACACACCGACTGAAATCGTGCAAGGCAAGCCGGATGGAAGCAAGCCCGAGGTGGGCCAGCGCTTAAGAATTGGCGGCATGGTGGTGGAAGGTTCAGTGAAGCGCGATCAGGAATCGTTGCAAATTCAGTTTGATGTTGCCGATGTGGGTCCCGCCGTCACCGTGACGTATGAAGGAATTTTGCCGGACCTTTTTCGGGAGGGGCAAGGTATTGTCGCCCAAGGCGTGCTGGTTAACTCACGCACTGTGAAAGCGAGTGAGGTGTTGGCTAAGCATGATGAAGAGTATATGCCGCCTGAGATAGCCGAGGCGATGGAAAAGAATCATCAGCCGCTTGAATACACAGAGGAGCAAAAACAAGGTAGTCAGTTATGATTGTTGAGCTCGGGCATTATGCGTTAATCCTGTCGTTGGGACTGGCGCTGTTATTGAGTTTCTATCCGCTGTATGGCGCCAATCAAGGCCATGAAGGGATGATGAAAATGGCGCGTCCTCTCTCTTTGGGGATGTTTGCCATGTTGCTGTTTTCTTTTATCGCGTTGAGTTGGGCATTTTATACCAACGACTTTACGGTGGCCTATGTCGCGAGCAACTCCAACAGTGCCTTGCCTTGGTACTATCGCTTAACCGCAGTTTGGGGGGCGCACGAGGGATCACTGTTACTTTGGGTGCTGATTCAGGCGCTTTGGACCGTGGCGGTGGCGGTATTTAGCCGCGGCATGCCGTTGTCTTCGGTCGCACGGGTATTGGCCGTGATGGGAATGATTTCGGTCGGTTTCTTGTTGTTTATTATTCTTACCTCGAACCCGTTTGACCGCACCTTGCCTTATTTCCCCGTCGACGGGCGTGACCTCAACCCATTGTTGCAAGATCCGGGGCTCATTGTGCATCCTCCTATTTTGTACATGGGGTATGTAGGTTTTTCGGTCGCCTTTGCGTTTGCTATTGGTTCACTGCTTGCGGGACGTTTGGACACCGCGTGGGCGCGCTGGTCGCGTCCTTGGACCACCGCCGCATGGTTATTTTTAACCTTAGGCATTGCGCTCGGCTCTTGGTGGGCTTATTACGAGCTTGGCTGGGGCGGCTGGTGGTTTTGGGATCCAGTCGAAAATGCCTCATTCATGCCTTGGCTGGCGGGTACCGCTTTGATGCACTCATTGGCGGTGACAGAGAAACGGGGCACCTTTAAAGCGTGGACCGTGTTACTCGCCATTTCTGCGTTCTCACTCAGCTTGTTAGGGACATTCTTGGTGCGCTCTGGGGTGTTGGTATCGGTGCATTCGTTCGCCTCCGATCCGGCGCGTGGCTTGTTTATTCTTGGCTTTCTTGTGGTGGTGATTGGCGGTTCATTGCTGCTTTATGCGATGCGCGCCTCTGAGATCAAAGGGCGCACTAAGGTGTCGTTCATTTCACGAGAAAATGCCTTGCTGGTTAACAATACTTTGTTAATGACAGCGCTTGTCATCGTCCTCATTGGCACCTTATTGCCGCTTGTGCACAAGCAGTTGGGCCTTGGCTCGGTGTCGATTGGCGAGCCCTTCTTTAACTTCCTGTTTGCGTGGCTGATGCTACCGTTTGCCTTTTTCCTCGGCATTGGACCTTTGATTCGCTGGAAGCGTGACAAGCTGTCAACCTTAGCCAAACCGATGCTCGTGAGTGGTATTGCGGCTGTTGTTCTAGGTGTCGGTGCCATCGCAACCTTAGCGGACAGTTTCAAAGCGATGGCGGCAATGGGCGTAACCATGGCGCTGTGGATCACCTTCCTGCATGGCTATGAGCTTCACTTGCGTGCTACCCATCGTCATGCCTTTACAGTAGGGATTAAAAAACTGGGGCGCAGCCATTGGGCCATGGTGCTGGGTCATATTGGCCTTGCGATCACCATTATTGGGGTGGCAATGGTTGAGAATTATGACATTGAGCGTGATGTCAAAATGGCGCCGGGCAGCAGCGTCACTTTGCAAGGTTATACCTTTAAGTTTACCGACTTATCAGACAAGCAAGGGCCTAACTACCAGGGTTACGTGGCCTCGTTTGATGTATACCGTGGTGACACCTTTATCAACCATTTGGATGCCGAAAAGCGGTTCTATTCAGTGCAGCGCTCGATGATGACTGAAGCGACCATCGATCGTGGCTTTACGCGTGACCTATACATCGCTATGGGTGAAGAGTTGCCTGATGGCTCATGGGCAATGCGACTTTACTACAAACCCTTTGTGCGTTGGATTTGGTTTGGTGCCATTGTCATGGCGCTGGGTGGTGCGTTAGCGATCAGCGATAAGCGCTACCGGTTTCGTCGCAAGCGGGTACCCAAGCAGGAGGCCAGCGTATGAAGAAGGTACTTTGGTTTTTGCCATTATTGGCGTTTGCGGCACTGGCGGGCTTTTTTGTCGCTCAGCTCGACAACAACGCCAAAGGGGATGATCCGACTAAGCTGGAGTCAGTCTTGGTCGGTAAACCCGTGCCCGCTTTTCATCTCGAGGATCTACAAACGCCGAGCAAGGAGTATGACCAGGCCATTTTCACAGGCGAACCATTGCTGCTTAACGTGTGGGCAACCTGGTGTCCGACCTGTTATGCCGAACACCAGTTTTTGAACAAACTGGCGGCGCAAGGGGTAAAAATTATCGGTCTCAATTACAAAGATGATCGTGAAAAAGCAATCAAATGGTTGAACAACCTCGGTAATCCTTACCAGATTAGTCTGTATGATGGCGATGGGATGTTAGGGCTTGATTTGGGTGTGTACGGTGCGCCGGAAACGTTTTTGATTGATGCTAACGGCGTGATTCAGTACCGGCACGTGGGTGATGTGAACGCTCGTAATTGGCAGGAGACCCTCAAGCCGAAGTTCGACGCATTGAAGGAGGTTGACGGATGAAGCGACTGATCCTACTCAGCGTGCTGTGGCTGAGCGCGACCTTGGCGTTAGCGAATGCGATTGACGTGTACCAATTCGACTCGGCCGAGCAAGAGGCTCGGTTTCGTGCCCTCACCAGTGAGTTACGCTGCCCCAAGTGTCAAAATAACAGCATTGCCGATTCTAACGCCGAGCTTGCGCAGGATTTACGCCAAAAAGTGCACCAAATGTTACAGCAAGGTCGGACGGATGAAGAGATTCGCAGCTTTATGATCGCGCGTTACGGCAACTTTGTGACTTACAACCCGCCCGTCACCGCATCAACTGTAGTTCTATGGCTGGCGCCTGCGCTGGTGCTGATGTCTGGCGTGGGGGTGATGATAGTGCGCAGCCGACGTGCCAAGCAGACCATCAATCACGCGTTGAGCGATGAGGAGCAGCAACGGCTCGATGCGCTGTTGTCATCGACAGAAGAGGACGATGATTCACCTGCAGGCACCTCAGCAACGAACATGGATACCCCCGCGGAGCAACCGGCGTCATCTGAGCATGCGTCAACCCAGCAAAATAAGGAGCCAAAATGATTGAGTTTTGGGGCGCGACCTTGGTGTTTTTTGTCCTTGGCGCAGTGATGTTTTTGTGGCCCCTTTGGCAAAAAAGTGAGCACGATCATCAGGGGAGCCGTGATGCACTCAATAAAGCCTTTTACTTTGATCGTGTGGAAGAAATTGAAGCGGAAAGTGCAGAAGGCTTAATCGATAATGCACGCGATCTGAGGCAGGATCTGCAGCAATCATTGCTGGACGATATCCCAGAAAAGGAGAAAGCCAAACAAGCGCGTCATTTGCGCCTGACGCCGATGCAGTGGGTGCCAGGTTTAGTCGTACTGGCGGTGGTCAGCTTCGGCTTGTATGGCATTGAGGGCAGTGCCAACCAAGTAGCGCAGTGGCAACAAACTGCCCAACAGTTACCGTCATTGTCCAAGCGTCTACTGGACAATGAACAGCCGCTGACGCAACAAGAGATGCAAGACTTAACCTTGGCGCTGCGCACACGCTTGCAGCATGAGCCGACCGATAGTACAGGGTGGCTGTTGCTGGGTCGTATTGGCCTTGCTAATCGAGACGGTGAAACGGCCAAAGGCGCTATGGAAAAAGCCTATGCTTTGGCGCCTTCACAACCTGATGTTCAAGTCGGGTTGGCGCAAGCCTTGTTGTTTGCCGGTGATGAGGCAGACAGTGTGCGGGCACAGAATTTATTAAAATCCGTGGTGAAAGCGGATCCCTTTAATCTGCAGGCGATGTCGTTGCTCGCGTATCAAGCGTTCGAGCAAGGGCGATATCAAGATGCCATTGCCACGTGGAAGGCGATGAAAACCTTGATAGGCAGTGACGATCCGCGTAACCAGACGTTAGATCAGTCGATCGCACGCGCGAAGCTAGCGCTTAACAGCGCCGATGGTGCGAAAGTCGCGGTAACAGTGGCACTGGGTCAGCAAGTGCAGTTACCCCAGGACGGCGTGGTGATTATTTCCGCGCATGCATCGGCAAACTCACCGATGCCAATCGCGGCCAAGCGCCTGCCTTTATCGAAGTTTCCCTTGTCTGTAGATTTGGCAGACACTGACAGCTTAAATCCTAATCAGGCGTTATCCTCGTATGATAAGGTGGTGATTCGGGCGCGGATTGACCAAGACGGCAATGTGGCCACCAAGCAAGGTGATTGGATTGGGCAGAGTTCTGAGGTAAGCGTGGGCAGCCAGGCTGAACTGGTTATCGACAAACAGCAATAACCAAGACAGAATAGTCATCATTGTTAGCAAGGCTGGGCATTCCCAGCCTTTCATTGTGTAGAGGAATCCCATTTGATGTGGAAACGTCTGTGTTTGATGGTGGCGGTACTCGGCCTGTTATCCGGTTGTGTATCACGTCCGCCAGGGGCAGAGCCGCACCCAGAAGACCCGTTAGAAGGCTTTAACCGTGCGATGTGGACGGTCAACTACGATTATCTGGATCCCTATGTGGCGCGTCCTGTTTCAATCGCTTATGTTGATTACGTGCCAAGCCCCGTGCGTACCGGGATTTCTAACTTTTTGGGCAACCTCGAAGAGCCCGCCAGCATGTTGAATAGTTTGATCATGCTGGAAGGCGAGAAAGCCGCGACCCATTTTAACCGCTTTTGGATCAACACCTTGTTTGGGTTAGGGGGCTTGATTGATATCGCGTCAGCGGCTGATATTCAAAAATATGATCAGCGCGAATTTGGTGATGCCATCGGTCACTATGATGTGGGAACGGGCGCGTATATTATGCTGCCTGGCTATGGGCCTACCTCAGTGCGAGAAGGCGCGGGCGAAGTCGTTGATGGCCTTTATCCGCCGCTTGCGTTACTCACCCTGCCGCAGTCGGTTTTAAAATGGATGTTTGATGGGATGGAGTCGCGCGCAGCGTTAGTGTCTCAGGAGTCGCAATTGGATAACTCGCCGGACCCTTATGCGTTTGCACGAGAGGCTTACCTGCAAAACCGTCGCTATCGCGCCAAAGGGGATGAAGCGCTTGAGCAACAACCTGCCTTGGATGATGAGTTTCTCGATGATTTTATCGATGATATCGATGCCGCGCCGTAGATCAGCGTAAGCGAGTTAGGTAAAACGCGATAAAAAACACCACGGCCAAAGCCGTGGTGTTTTTGTTGGATAAGGCGTGATGCTTAGAAACGATAGCTGGCTTGCACGCCAACTAACCACACATTACCTGTGGTTTCGCCTTCAAATTTACCAAATAGAGCCTCTGCATTTTTCTCTGATTCAGAGTTGATGCCATCACGCGGCTCTTTCACCGGGGCATCTTTGGCAAACACATAGGTAAAGGCCGCATCTAGCGTGAGCTTAGGGGTCACGTCATAGCCGGCGCCCACGCTTAACCAGGTCCGGTCAGTTTCTGGGATGGTCAGGGTGCGATTTTTATCGCTTACCGCCGACGTGTCATAGGCAACGCCTGAGCGGAGCGTCAGCTGCTGATCCCACTGATAGGTGGTGCCGATGGCAAAGCGGTAGTTATCTTCCCAATTTTCTACTTTTACCATTTGTGGGTCATTAGACAGCGATGGAATATCTGCTTCTAACTTGTCAAAACTGTTCCACTCGGTCCAGTTAATACTGGTGTGTACCGCCCACTGCTCAGTCAGTTGATGCAACGAAGAGAGCTCGGCGGTAGCGGGCAGGGTGAGATCCATACTGCCGGGATAGTGGTTGCCACTCAAAAGGTCTTTTGGTGCGAGTTGACCTTTATCAATTTCTATCTTGTTGTAAGTGACCCCTTCAGCATGTCCATCCAGCGTTAGGTTTACTTCGGAGCGATAGCTAATACCAACGCGGTGCTTGTCATTGATGTCGTACACGGCCCCCAATTGCCAACCCCAAGCACGGTCATCCCCTTCCATATATTTTAAAGTCGATCCTGCCGGAATGGACTTGTTAGCGGCCATCGTATTCGCTTGCGCGCCAATACTCCCTTCTCCCAACACATAACGGATACCGGCACCGAGGCGTAATTGCTCGGTGGCTTTCCAAGCGATATTAGGGTTGATCTCAAAGGTAGTCACCGCCGCTTCGTTACCAAACTGGGTCCCAGTAAAGTCATTGCCCAAATCGGTTTCCATGCCAAAGTTGGTCGCCAGAGCTAAGCCCGCGGTAAAGCGATCGTCGATTTGATGGGCAAAATAGAAATTAGGGATCACGGCATCATGGGCAACATCATCGGTTGACGTTGCAGTCTTTTTATCATTCGAGATGTTTGTGTTTGTCCCATCAATATCAACGTTAGGGTTCACATAGATACCCCCTGCTGATACTTGCGTGTCGGCAAGGTAGCTTAATAGCGCAGGGTTACGAAATTGCGCACTGGCGTTATCCGCCATTGCTGCTTCCCCTGCGAAAGCGCGGCCAAGGCCGGTTGCTGAGGTTTCTGCGAGCTGAAAACCGGCACTGTGTGCGGTCGTGGAAAGAGAGCCGAGCGCGGTGGCGACGGCAAGATAAACGATCTTATTATTTTTCATCTGCTTACTTGTTCGCTGTATAAAGGGAGGCCTAGAGTAAAAGCTCGCGTGCGTAAATCAATTTATCGCTACGATAAAGGGTAAAAACAAAATAATGAAACAACAAAAAACGAGTTTTTAGTGTTTTTATCTGCTGTGTTGGCGGGGATTTAAGCGACGAAGGATGAACTCAGCGCACACCTGTTACACATTAGGAGGCGAAAAGTCGTTGGCGCGGAAGGAAAAATCACAGCATGCGCCCTCTCTGCCTGCCGAGAGGGCGCACAATACGCGGTTAGATCGCTCTGGGGGTGAGTTGCTGTTGCAGTTGCTCGGCAATGGGGGCGGCGGCGCTTTTCGCCTCGCCGACCACAATCACGCTCGCTGAATGCACGGGGCGGCTGACGGCTTGCATTTTTCCGTCACTTTTTTGTGCGGGCGCCTGACTGGCAGACGGGACCACAAACACCGTATAGGCTTGTCCATCACTCTCCATCACCATGTGTAGGGCATGTTGCTCACCAAAACTACAATGGTTGATGTAAGTCACCTCGCCGGGGAGCGCATTAAACGCTTTGCCAAAGGGTTGTAACTTCGCGTTGACTTGCTCAATGGTCGCCCCCTCGTTAATACCTTCTATAAAGGCATGTTCGTGATAATAGTGCGCCAATGCCGTTTGATTAAGGTCGAGCGTCGCGTGCCCCCAATTAAACTGACCAAGTGCAATACCAAACACAAAGGCAATAGAGGCGGCAATAGCGAGATGCCAGCGCGGACGTTTGGCTCGTTGCTCAACGTCGGTGGTTTGCGAAAACAAAATTTTATCGGCTAAGTCTTCTGGCACATCCACGCGAAGCGCTTGGTCGATTTTACTGTCCAACTCGGCGATATCGTCCGCATAGTTTTGGTGACGTTCAGACTCGGCCTTGGCGGCTTGCAACTCAGGATCAGTATCATAAGGGTCTGCAAGTAGGCGGCGGCGAAATTCAAGATCGTCCATACTGTTGGCCTCCTGAGGTGGCGGTGGTGTCCAGCGCTTCTTTGAGTTGAGCGCGAGCGCGAAAGAGGCGAGTCATCACTGTGTTTTTGTTCAAATCCAAGATTTGGGCGATTTCGTCGCCGCTAAAACCGGCAATAACCTGTAAGACCAAGGGCTCGCGATATTCCGGTGATAAAGCGGCAATCTGCCGGTGTAGCCAGCGTTGTTCCATGGACGCTTCTTCGCTGGGTCGCGTTTTGTCTTCCAATTCGCCATCGTCAATGTCCACATGGTCAAACTGCTTCCGTTCGAAGCGCCTCGCATTCTCTCGGCGCAAAATGGTGATTAGCCAGGCTTTGGCTGCCTTGTCATCTTGCAAGCTGTCTAACGAGCGCCAAGCGCGTAAGCAGGTTTCTTGCACCAAGTCTTCCGCGATATGCGAGTCTTTTGCTAACCAGTAGGCATAGCGGTAGAGGTCACGATGCCATGCGCGCACCAATGCCTCGTATCGTGCTTGTCGGGTCATACCGGATGAGCCTTTATCCATGGATTAGTCAGCCTATAAAGACCGAGTGATTTGTCATTTTATTTCATCTTAGGTGAAAAATCGGTACAAGTTTGATCTGTTTCAATATTAGAACCCGACAAGTCGGTAAAGTGACTCCTGTCGTTATCGGCCATGTGTCGACACTCGTGAGGTTGAGTGAACGGCGTTTCCTTTTTGAATGATATGACTTTCTGTTCGGATCTGGGTGCGGGAAAAGCACTGCACACTTCCCAGATTATCGTTTTGCTTTCCAATATTTTTGGGGCCTGCGTTCGCGCAAGGCCCCTTTTTTTATTTTTCTTTTTGCTTTTTCGTTTGTTTACCATGAACCATTGTGGTGACACGGGTAGCGGATCTGTGCGCCTGTTGGCAATCTTACCAATCAATTAAAACGGATGTTTTAAGCTGGTAACAATTTGGTTACACTCGTGGTCAGACCTGTAGAACATCCTAAGGAGCAGTGATGACGTCTCAGCAACACCTCAAAACCAGCAATGGTGATCGCATTGCTATTGTGTCTGGGCTACGCACACCCTTTGCCCGCCAATCAACCGCTTATACTGACGTGCCAGCGGTTGATCTCGGCAAAATGGTGGTACAAGAGATGCTCAACCGAAGCAGTATTTCCCCGAAAGACATTGATCAAGTGGTGTTTGGTCAGGTGGTGCAAATGCCTGAAGCGCCAAACATTGCTCGCGAAATCGTGCTAGGTACTGGCATGGATATTCACACCGATGCCTACAGTGTTACGCGTGCCTGTGCCACCAGCTTTCAGGCGGTCGCCAATGTGGCAGAGAGTATGGTTGCAGGCACTATTCAAGTGGGTATTGCCGGCGGGGCGGATTCATCATCCGTACTGCCCATCGGCGTTAGTAAAAAACTGGCGCGGACATTACTAGACTTGAGCAAGGCGAAAACCATGAGCAAGCGATTAAAGCTGCTCAGTAAGCTTTCAGTGAAAGATCTGGCACCGGTTCCGCCCGCCGTGGCTGAATATTCGACGGGGCTGAGCATGGGGCAAACGGCCGAGCAAATGGCAAAGTCGCATCAGATCCCACGCAAAGAGCAAGATGCGCTAGCGCTGCGCTCCCATCAACTGGCGAGCAAAGCTTGGGATGAAGGCTTGCTCAGCGATGAAGTGATGACGGCCTATCCCGAACCTTACAAAACATGGATTGCACAAGATAATAACCTGCGCCCCGACTCCACGCTGGAGGACTACGCTAAGTTGCGTCCTGCATTCGACCGTAAGCATGGCTCGGTCACGGCGGCCAATAGCACGCCGCTGACTGATGGTGCGGCTGCGGTATTGATGATGCCAGAGAGTCGCGCGAAAGCATTGGGTCTTGAGGTGCTCGGTTACATTCGCTCGTATGCGTTCTCCGCCATCGGGGTGGAAAAAGACATGCTGATGGGCCCTTCTTACGCCACACCACTTGCGCTTGATCGTGCGGGGATTTCTCTTGCGGACTTAACCTTGATTGATATGCACGAGGCGTTCGCTGCGCAAACCTTATCCAATGTTAAAATGTTTGCCTCCGACGCCTTTGCTCGTGAGCATTTAAATCGTGACCGCGCGATTGGTGACATCGATATGGATAAATTCAACGTGTTAGGGGGGTCAATCGCCTACGGCCATCCATTTGCCGCGACAGGCGCGCGGATGATCACCCAAACCTTACGTGAATTAAAACGTCGTGGCGGCGGATTAGCATTGAACACAGCCTGTGCAGCAGGTGGCCTAGGCGCAGCAATGATCTTGGAGGCAGAATAATGACCACAGAAACCCATCAAGCCTTTCATTTAACGGTTGCTGATAACCAAATAGCCTGGCTGACCATTGATGTGCCGGGCGAGAGCATGAATACGCTGCAGGCAAGCTTTGTTGAGGGCGTTTCCGCGGTATTAGACCAACTCGAAAACGATAAAAGCGTGAAAGGGCTAGTGATTCACTCTGGTAAGCCAGATAACTTTGTGGCCGGTGCAGACGTGCGCATGCTAGAAGCCTGTGACAGCGCCGAGCAAGCCCGCGATATTGCCGCGCAAGGTCAGGCTCTGTTTTCACGCATTGAAAAGCTTCCATTTCACGTGGTGGCAGCCATTCACGGCCCTTGCCTAGGTGGTGGGCTGGAGCTCGCGCTTGCCTGTCACAGCCGTGTGGCCACAGATTGGGATAAAACGCGCCTTGGCTTGCCAGAAGTACAACTAGGCTTGTTGCCAGGGTCGGGCGGTACACAGCGACTCCCTCGCCTTATCGGTGTGCCTGACGCACTCGATATGATGCTAACGGGCAAACAGTTACGCGCCAAAAAAGCGAAAAAGCTTGGTGTGGTGGATGACTGTGTGCCAGATACCGTTTTGCTCGACGTGGCCGAACAGCTGGCGCAGAAATCGAAACCAAAACGCAACCGCAGCTGGCAAAGCTGGATGCTGAGTGGGAATGCGGTTGGGCGTAACATCGTCTTTGATCAAGCAGGCAAAAAAGCGCGAGCGAAAACCCGTGGTAATTACCCTGCCGCCGATGCCATTTTATCCGTGGTGAAAAAGGGCCTCGATAAAGGTTTGAAAGCCGGCTTTGAGGAAGAAGCGCGCCAGTTTGGTGAGCTGGTGATGACGTCGGAGTCTAAAGCACTTCGTAGCATTTTCTTCGCGACCACCGCGATGAAAAAAGAAAACGGTGCCGATGCTGAGCCCAGCGATATCAGTCGTATTGGCGTGCTTGGCGGTGGCTTGATGGGCGCGGGAATTGCGCATGTTTCGGTCGCAAAAGCGGGTTATCCCGTACGCGTGAAAGATGTGAGCGAAGATGGTATTTTGAATGCTCTGCGGTATAGCTATCAACTGCTGGACAAAAAACGCAAGCGTAAACAGCTCAGTAAGGCCGAGCTGCAAGCGACGATGATGCAGCTATCGGGCGATACACAGGCGACGACCCTCTCTAACTCGGATGTGGTGATCGAAGCGGTATTTGAAGATTTATCGCTTAAACACCGCATGGTGGAAGAGATGGAGTCCATCACCGAGAAGGACGCGATTTTTGCTACCAATACCTCGTCATTGCCTATCCACCAAATCGCTGAAGGCAGCCAGCGCCCGGAAAACATTGTGGGCTTGCACTACTTTAGCCCGGTAGAAAAAATGCCACTGGTGGAGGTGATCCCCCATAAAAACACCAGTGATAAGACGATTTCGACTGTAGTTAAGCTGGCGCGCCAGCAAGGTAAAACGCCGATTGTGGTCGGTGATAGCGCAGGCTTTTACGTCAACCGGATCCTTGCCCCTTATATGAATGAGGCCGCGCGCGTGTTGTTGGCTGGAGAAAGCATTGAGCATATCGACACCGCGCTATTGGACTTTGGCTTCCCTGTTGGGCCTATCACCTTACTTGATGAGGTGGGCATTGATATTGGCGCTAAGATAGCGCCTATCCTGACGCAAGAGCTTGGGGAGCGTTTTGAAGCGCCGGATGTTTTCGATGTGCTGCTGAATGACGACCGCAAAGGGCGTAAAACAGGTAAGGGCTTCTATCGCTACGATGCCAGCAAAAAAGGCAGCAAGGCTAAGCAGGCCGATAAGAAAGTCTACAGCTTGCTCAATATTACCCTTAACGCCCAGTTGTCTGGTCATGAGGTGGCGCAGCGCTGCGTATTGATGATGCTCAATGAAGCGGCACGATGCCTCGATGAGGGCGTGATTCGTTCTGCACGTGACGGTGACATCGGTGCGATCTTTGGTATCGGCTTCCCGCCGTTCTTGGGCGGACCTTTCCGCTATATGGACCATATCGGCATTGACCGTGTGGTCAACTTGCTCAACGAGCATCAAAATCGTTACGGTGAACGATTTGCTCCTTGTGAGCGCTTAACCGTGATGGCCAAAGAAGGGCAGGTGTTTTACCCCGAAAGCTAACCGTTAGCCAGCCAATGATAGAAAGGGCAGCCAGTGGCTGCCCTTTCTATTGATTGGGAGATTAGTCCTCACTACGCTGACATAAAGCGCGGAAGGCAGCGATATCCGCAATCGGATAGGCACCGTCTAGGTGTGCATCTTGTTGATGTTCTGTCCCGCAACTGTGCATGACTAACCTATCTGCGGTTCTCGGCTTGAGTGTATTGACCACAAACCGCACCATATCCGCGCGACTGAGTGTCGCCATCGCCTCTGCAACCTGCTCGCGACGTTGGTATTGATAGTCTTTGTTGCCAATACTGATCCAGTAACGTTGAGCGCGAGCTCGTAGGTTATTATCCGGCTCTCTCACTTGTGCCAATAAGCTTTGCTTGCTGCTTTGCCAGCTTGCCTCCGTCATTTCTAACAGCACCATGAAAAAAGCATTGAGAAAGTCGTCAATCGCTGCCATTAACTGGTTGGGGCCTGCCATGGGGGACTGCACATAAAAAATCAGTCCAGGGTGGCGGTTTAGCGGTAAGTTATTAGCACCAACCATATAACCTAATTGTTGTTTGGTGCGCAGTTCGTTGAAAAAAGTCGCCGACATCAGGTGGTTGGCCAAGGTGTAGGTCGCCACAGCTTGAGGGTCGGTCGATGAACTTTGGTAATACACTAGAAGCGCTGACTCAGCATGCGCAAGAGGGCGCTCAAAACTGACGGTACCGACGCCCTCAAGTAAGGTCAACGGACGCACAGACTCTTGATACGCTTGTCCTTTCACGCGCAAACTGTCTTTGACAGTTTCTGCTAAGGCCTTGGCATGATGGCGGTGCCAATTACCATACATAAACATATCGACATGCAAGGTGGCGAGCATGGCATCGACAAAGTCAGGTAAGTCACTCAGGGTCACCGTTTCCAATGCCGCTAAAAGGGCGTGATACGGTGGATTATTAGGCTGAAGCAGCCCGGTCATGCTGTTATATAATTGGCTCAGCGGCTTGTTCTTTTCTGCGTTTTCCCAGCTACGTTGCAGCTGCGCTTTTATGGTCTCGAAGCGCTCAGGGTTGAAACTGCGCTGAGAGAAGGTTTTCAAGATAAGTTCGAGCAATAGCGGCTGCTTGTCATTGAAGCCACTGAGTGTCAGCGTTACCCCACCTTGGTGCGCGTATAAATTGTAATTTATTCCCGCAATTTCAGCCTGATAGGCTTGCTCATTTAGGGCTTCGAGCAACATTTCAACACTTAAGCGGGTCATGACAATGTTTTTCACCGTCGCCACGGCATGTGGGCTATCGATGGCGATATAGATGTGGCCTTTAGGCACGCGAAAGTGGGGTTCTTGGCCATGCCAAAGGCGGAAACCAGGTAGCGCTTCAATTAAGCTTGGTACCTCGCTGGCATCTTGCTCGATAGCCAGTGGATGCAGGGCATCGGCAATATAAGGGTTGGGGTCAGGCAGTGTCAGTGCCGGTGAAATGTAATCGGTTTTCCATTTGGCAATTTGTTGCGTAGAAAAGCGTTTCACCGCGTAGGGCGTGTGATACCAATCGGCGCACTGATCGTAACTTAGCCCTTTGGCAACCAGCATCACGCGAAGATTATCGACGCTCATATGTTGTAGCATGGCTTGAATCTGGTGGCGATCAAACCCTGTCATCATGTAGTCGCCATACAGAAGATCGGCTGGCGCATAATGCTGCATGTTCATCACCAAATGACTGACGGTATCAATGGGTCGGTGCGGGTCTTGGTAATGAAATGCCAGCTCTTGGACTTGTCGTTTTTCTTGATAACGCCAAGGTTGTAATCCATCGCGCCGAATGAGGGCAATGGCTTGAAAAACATAGGCAATAATGTCGTCGAGATGGCTAAGCCCTAATGGCGTCAACGAAAAACCGAGGGTAAATTCACGAAAATCTCGCCCGCTGATCCCACCACCCGCAGACAAGGTGTTGATATAGCCCTTATTTTTTAATAGTGACATTAAACTCCCTGGCCCCTCATACCCCAATAAATGGGCAATGTAAGACAAAGGCTTAGTGCGGTATTGCTCGGGACTTTCAGGGACAGAAAACGCCAAGGTGAGCTTACGAACGTCTTTTAAAGGTTCAATGCTCACCCATTGATGCTGCTCATTTTTGGTGACTAAGGGCGCATTGATGGCAAGTTCGGGGTAGTGATGGTTGGCAATGGCGGAAAAATATTGTTTCGCGAAGCGCTCAAGCTCATCCAATGACTGTGGCCCGGTCAATGCCAGTGTCATAAGATTGGCGCTGTAGTTAGCTTGGTAAAAGGCGATGAGATCATCACGTACATTGGAGTCATCGCGGTCCGCGAGCGTCTCGACACTGCCAACGGAGAACTTGGCAAATGGATGGTTGGGGTTGATGGTTTCTTTATGAACTTGATAGATACGTCGCACGTCGTCATTGAGCTTCATGCGATACTCGGCGTCGACCGATTGGCGCTCTTTATCCACGGCATCAGCATCAAAACGCGGTGAAATGAAAAATGCGCTGAAGCGATCTAAGCTCGCGGCGAACTGGCGGGGGCGAATATCGAAAAAGAAGGTAGTGTGTTCTGTGCCTGTCCACGCGTTATTGTGGCCACCATGCTGGCTAATAAAGCGCTGAAAGTCACCGATGACGGGGTACTGCTCAGTCCCCAAAAAAAGCATATGCTCAAGAAAGTGGGCCAGCCCTTGTCGCTCGTCTGGATCGTGGAAGTGACCGACATTCACTGACAATGCTGCGGCACTACGATGCGCATATGGGTCATTCACCAATAAGACACGTAATGCGTTAGGAAGCGTGATATAACGGTAGTGTTTATGGTCGTTAGGGCTAACGTGCACAAGCATCTCACTATCAGAGTAAATAAGTTAGTAGTAAGTATGACTACCAGTGACCAGAGTCGCAAACCACTTATTTGGTCTTTTGCGGTTCATCTTGATAGCATGCAGCCAATCTTGGCATATGAATGTGGGTATTAAGGCGATGAAAGTAATCATAATGCGTCATGGCGAAGCGCAAGCATTTGCGGCCAGTGATAGCGACCGCGCGCTAACTGCCAATGGTGAACAACAAAGTAAACAGATGGCGACGTGGCTGAACCAGCAATTAGATGGAAAAGTGATTGATAAAGTGTTGGTGAGCCCTTACTTACGTGCGCAACAGACATGGCAGGTATGTGCGCCTTTATTACCCGATGCAAAAGAGGTGATCACGGAAGAAGAGATCACCCCTTATGGGCAAAGTGATCGTGTCTATGATTATGTCAATGCAATGATAGAGGTTGAGACGCTCGACGTGGTCTTGGTTGTCTCTCATCTGCCCTTAGTCGGATACCTCACTAACGAGTGGGTGCAAGAGGGGCAACCGCCAATGTTTGCGACCTCAGCCATGGCCATGATAGAAGTGGACGTCACGACCCACCAGGCGTCGCTGAGTGCGCATATGTCACCACGACAGCTTTTGAATCCGAAATAGATAAAGCGGCTTGATGCTGACCTGTTTCTTTAGCGACAGGTTGCTTTAGCGCTCAGGCACTTCAATCAACACCAGCAAGGCGGCATCCCCACCAAACTCACGTGGGGCTTGGTGAAACGCCATCACATTGGGGTGTTGTGCTAGCCACAGTGGAATTTTGTCTTTGAGTACGCGTTTACCAATCCCGTGCATTACGCTGGCGCAACGAATACCGTCTTTCACACAGGCCGCGAGCATCGCCCCCAGCTCTCGTTTGGCTTCTGTTTGGGTCATCCCGTGTAAATCGAGATAGATATCGGGCACATACACACCACGGCGAAGCCGCTTGACCTCGTATTTAGAGACATCCTGGCGGGCGTACTGCATCGGGCCCGATTCACTGAGCAGCGGCTCGAACTCATCGGAAAAGTAAAACGCATGATCGCTACTCTGTCGCTCAAACTGACGTTGTTTGCGCGTTTTGGTCGTCTGGCGTTGTGGCGGGTTTATGGTATCCTGCTTCAACTTTTTTGCGCCCTTGACGGCATCACGGAATAGCGCCAAGTCCTCTTCCGTCATCGATGGTTTTTTGCTCATAAAAACTGTCCCCGAGGTGATGACCTGAATTGTACATTCAGCCAGCTCAAAATGCTGCTTATTGTACTGACCTCGCGTCAAAGGGCGACCCCCAATTGCATGAAGCCGATGGAGGCCAATGTGGATACGATTTTTACTGAAGAGGTGGTCAGCGAGTTACATACGCTGCAAGACATGCTGCGCTGGACCGTCAGTCGTTTCAATGCGGCAGGCTTGTTTTATGGCCACGGCACCGATAACGCGTGGGATGAGGCGGTACAGCTGGTCTTACCGACACTCTACTTGCCGATCGATGTGCCCTCAGAAACGCGCTTTTCGCGTCTGACCACCAGTGAAAAGCATCGTATTGTTGAGCGTGTCATTGCACGTATCAATGATAAAACACCGGTTGCCTATCTGACCAACAAAGCGTATTTCTGTGGCTTAGAGTTTTTTGTCGACGAGCGCGTGCTCGTTCCACGTTCACCGATTGGTGAGCTTATCCAGCAAGAATTCGCTGGCATCTTGCCTCACCCGCCTCGCCGGATTATGGATTTATGCACGGGCAGTGGTTGTATCGCTATCGCGTGTGCTTATGCGTTCCCAGAGGCAGAGATCGATGCGGTGGATATTTCCACCGACGCGCTGGATGTGGCTGAAATCAATATTCAGGATCATGGCTTGGAAGAGCAAGTGATCCCGATGCGATCGGATTTACTAAAAGATGTCCCGCACGATAAATACGACTTAATTGTGAGCAACCCACCGTATGTTGACGCGGAGGATATGGACGACTTACCGGATGAGTTTCGCCATGAACCTGAGCTGGGGCTTGCCGCCGGCACGGATGGCTTAAAGTTAGTACGGCGTATGCTTGCTAATGCCCCCGATTATCTCACAGAAGAGGGCGTATTGGTCTGTGAAGTCGGCAACTCGATCGTGCATATGCAAGAGCAGTATGGTCATTTGCCTTTGCACTGGATTGAGTTTGAAAACGGCGGTCATGGCGTGTTTATGATCAGCCGCCATGACCTCGTTGCGTGTGCCGATGAATTTGCGCTTTATCGCGATTAGCGGCAAGGCATCTTTTCGATATAAAGCCAGCCTCGAGCTGGCTTTTTTATTCTCTATCACTGACAAGCGTTGCCTCATGCGCCTGGATTTTTTTTGCGTCTTTGGTTGCTTTATGGTTAATTGCTAACAAAGTACGCAAAAATACAACAATGCCGATCAGGCAAATAGAGGAAGGCATGGCAGGCAACACGATAGGACAGATATTTCGCGTCACGACCTTTGGAGAAAGCCACGGCGTTGCGTTGGGGGCGATTATTGACGGCTGCCCGCCGGGGTTAGCACTGAGCGAAGCGGATATGCAGCATGATCTCGATCGCCGTCGTCCCGGCACGTCGAAATACACCACACAGCGCCGTGAGCCGGATGCGGTGAAAATCCTTTCTGGGGTCTTTGAGGGCCAAACCACGGGGACATCGATCGGGTTGATGATCGAAAACACCGATCAGCGCTCGAAAGACTACTCCAAAATCAAAGATGTGTTTCGTCCCGGTCATGCGGACTTTACCTACCATCATAAATACGGCATCCGCGACTACCGCGGCGGTGGTCGCTCGTCAGCGCGTGAAACGGCGATGCGCGTGGCTGCAGGCGCGGTGGCTAAAAAATACCTCGCGCAAGTACATGGCATTCAAGTGCGTGCTTACTTGGCGCAGATGGGAGAGGTGACCATAGACACGGTCGATTGGGCTCAAGTCGAGCAAAACCCCTTCTTCTGCCCGGACGCAAATAAGCTCGAGGAGTTA
Source organism: Salinivibrio sp. VYel1 (assembly GCF_009377945.1). Taxonomy (NCBI): domain Bacteria; kingdom Pseudomonadati; phylum Pseudomonadota; class Gammaproteobacteria; order Vibrionales; family Vibrionaceae; genus Salinivibrio; species Salinivibrio sp. VYel1. The sequence continues at coordinate 164,933 of NZ_RSAM01000009.1, forward strand.
GATGCACTTATCCGTCAGCTCAAAAAAGACGGCGACTCAATTGGTGCCAAACTGACCGTGGTGGCGGAGAATCTGCCGGTAGGCCTAGGTGAGCCGGTATTTGATCGCTTAGATGCAGATATTGCCCATGCGCTAATGGGGATCAATGCGGTAAAAGGGGTCGAAATTGGTGATGGTTTTGATGTGGTGCAGCAGCGTGGCAGTGAACATCGCGATGAAATTCACCCTGAAGGGTTTGCCTCAAACCATGCTGGTGGCATTCTCGGTGGGATCTCTTCAGGCCAGCCATTGGTGGCACATTTAGCGCTCAAACCCACCTCGAGCATTACCGTGCCGGGCAAGAGTATTGATGTTCACGGTGAATCCGCGGATGTGGTGACGCGTGGTCGTCATGACCCGTGTGTGGGTATCCGTGCGGTGCCGATTGCTGAAGCGATGGTGGCGATTGTGTTGATGGACCACTTGCTGCGTCATCGTGGACAAATGGGCGAAAACCCCAGCACTTAACAGCGCGTTCTTCTCACGCGACAGACAAAAACCGCACTACGTTGTGCGGTTTTTTTATCAGTGTAGAGAGGAAGGGGCTTCAAAGCGGAAAACCGGTAACGACCAGCTAAAGCGAACAGCCGCCATTCGGAATCCAAAACCAATCACTAAACTGGCGACGGTCGCAATCAGTTCACCGACATCAAGTCGAATCAAACTAAAGTAGAGCGCACCGGTGACAAAGGCGACCAAGGCATACAGCTCTTTGTGCAATACCATAGGCGATTGACGACAGATCAAGTCGCGCAATAGCCCACCAAAAATACCGGTAATCAAGGATGAAACCATGCAAATTAACGGGTGTAACCCCATATCCATCGCCACACGGCAACCGATAATACTAAAAGCGGCAAGGCCCAGTGCATCTAGGGTAACAAAGAGTTTATAATTGCGAGCAACCCAACTGGCAATCCATGGCGTGATCAAGCCGGCGAGGCAGGTGATCACGAGAAAGTGTGGGTTAGCGACCCAGGTTAGAGGGTAGTGGCCAAAAAGAATATCGCGGACTGTCCCGCCTCCGATAGCGGTGGCACTAGCGACAAACATCACCCCAAACCAGTCCATGTGTTTTCGCCCGGCACTGAGCGCGCCTGTCATGGCTTCCGCGGTAATGCCTATGACATAAAGCGTCAATAACAACATACAACCCGACACCTTACATTGAGATTAGAAATTGACGCGCATTGTAGTGGCCTTATTTGCCTTTCACAATCAAATTTGTAGTAAAAAACACATTAAAAAGAATGTGTATATTGAAAGGTTTAGCCGAGGTATGTGCGGCTTTTTATCGCTAAGAGCGTGTTTTTGTTTTCTTATTGATATTTGATCTTATTAAAGAGCAGTATGACCCACGATTATCACGACTTGATCCAACTTTTTAACCAATCCTTTCTTGCCTCTTTCAATACTGAGCTGGTGCGTGGCGGGGATGAACCTATTTACTTACCTGCGGATGCGGCGCACCCGCATCACCGCGTGATCTTTGCCCGCGGATTTTTTGCCTCTGCCTTACACGAAATTGCACACTGGACCATTGCCGGTGTGCAGCGCCGTCAATGGGAAGACTATGGCTATTGGTATCATCCGGATGGCCGTGACGCTGACACGCAAGCGGCCTTCGAGGCGGTCGAAGTGAAGCCGCAAGCGATTGAATGGATCCTCTCTGCAAGCTGTGGGTTTCGCTTTCAAGTGAGCTGCGACAATTTAAGTGGTGTTGAGCCCGATCGCCACGCGTTTACTGATAAAGTTCGGCAACAAGTCGTACAATATGTCTCGGATGCATCGACAAGCGCCGCTTTGCCCGTGCGCGCCAAGCAGTTTTCTGATACCTTGCGAGACTTTTATGGTGTTGCACCGTTGACGCCAGATACCTTTACGTTGCCAAGCCAAGCCAAGGTTAAAAAGATGAAAGTTCAAGACTACGAAGCACGCATTCTAGCGTTAATCGATGAGATGGTAGAAACCGCCTCAGACGATGAATTGTTTGCCAGTGGCTATTTACGTGGCCACGTTTCTTTAGCGGCAGCGGACTGTGAGTTGGAAGGCGTTGATGAGGTGTCAGCATTGAAAGCGCGCGTCGATGCCAGTCTCAATGACAATGCCAGTGAGCTGTCACCCGGCGACCAACGTCTCGTCGGAGCGCTGTGGGATCTATTGCAGCAGCAAGTGGAAAAAGACGCGTAACGTGCTGTTTTAAATCGAACATTAAGCGGTATCACAAACGATACGTCTTGGAAAAAGAAAGCCATCGCCTCGACGATGGCTTTTTTTTTGACCTTATCCGAGGGGGCTACAGTGCTTTACCTTTTAGCAGCTTACGAACCCACATTCGCCCTGGATGCAGAGTGTCTAGGACCGACTGAGGTAAAGGTAAAGGCTCGTCACACAGCTGTGCTGCTAGCACTTCTGCCGCCAATGGCGCTGAGGTGAGGCCGCGAGAGCCGAGCCCCAGTAAGCAAAATAATCCTGGGTAAACGGGAACGGCGTCCGCCTTTTCTTTGTCTTTTTGCAAGGTTTGGTAGGTGGAAACCAAGGCGTCATAATCACACACGTTGCCCACAAAGGGTAAATGGTCGCGACTGGCGCAGCGCACCCCAACGCGTCCTTTTTCCGCCAGTGGCACCGCGCGCGCCCACTCAGTGTCGATACAATCGGTTAAGCGTTGTTGATTTTCTAGCTGATCGGCAGCTTGGAACGCTAAGTCAGCATTATTGCGACGATAGCTGGCGCCTAGACAATGTTCCTCCCCCTGATTAGCCGGTGTTAAATAGCCTTCGAAACACAATACAGTGTTGAGCTTACTGAGTTCGGTATTGGTGGGCACATGGCTGACTTGACCGCGCACGGGGTAAACCGGAATAGGCTGTGTTTGGCTGAAGCTATCTGCTTGGTGGCCATTGGCGATCACCACATTTTGATGACAAACCTCACCCATGCTGGTATCGAGTGTCCAACCATTGTCCGATTGCGTCAGCGCATTCACATGACAACCAAAATAAGCATCAAGCTGCCCGCTGGCTATCGCTGCATCAATCACGCCCGCGGTAAACTGTTGCGGGCTCATCCAGCCGCCAAGCGGATAAAACACGCCGGCATGTCCGGTTTCTAAACCGACTTTCTCGCTCACGCCATCGACATTTAACGGTGTGACCAATGCTTCAGGAAAGGCACCATCGACCATCTTAGCGAGCTTAGCGGCACTTTTTTCGTCGTAGCCGAGTTGCGTGACGCCACACCAGTCGTGTTCAAATGGGATACCTCGCGTGCGTTGCTGATCGATAAATTGGCGAGAAAACAAAAAGGCGGGGGCAAAAAACTGGCTTAAATTATCGTTATTGCCATTTAAAAGCGGATAAATGGCGCCTTGATGGTTCCCAGATGCGCCAGCCGCAGGGCGCGGGTCTTGGCAATACAGCGTGACTTGCTTACCCCGTTGAAGCAATGCGGTGATTAAGGCGGCACTGGCAATGCCGCCGCCAATAATGGCGATGTCGTCCGCTGTTGAGGCAGGTGAGCGTGCATACCAAGGTGAGTAGCTTGCAGCGGCTTGGCGAGCAGGCAATGTGCCTGACAACATGTCGCGTTTGAAGCCGAAGCCTTTTACTTTTTTCATCTCAAAACCGGCCTCGATAAGGCCACGGCGCACAAATCCCGCCGCTGTGAAGGTGGCACAGGTACATTGCTCGCGCGCAAGTCGTGCCATGCCATTAAACAAGGCTTGATTCCACATCTCTGGGTTTTTGCTTGGGGCAAAGCCGTCTAAATACCAAGCATCCACGATCCCTCCAGGGCCCGTTGGCACTTGTGGTAACCAATCTTTAATATCACCAAACCACAAATCGAGTGTAATCTGACCTTGAGCCAAGACGACACGTTGACAACCCGCGAGCGGGACGGGGTAATAGGCACGTAATTGCTCAGCATAGCTTGCCAGCTCTGGCCAAGCTTGATGTGCACGGGCGAGATCCTCTACTGTCAGGGGGTACTTCTCAAAACTGATAAAGTGAAGCTGGGTCACAGGTGCATTTGGATGGGTTTGACGGAACTGCTCGAATGCTGCCCAAGTAGCCAGAAAGTTGAGCCCAGTGCCAAAGCCGGTTTCCGCAATCACAAACCGGGATGATGTGGCGGTTTGCCAACGTGCGGGAAGTTGGTTTTGTTCGATGAACACATAGCGGGTCTCGGCCAAACCGTCGTGATTGGAAAAGTAGACGTCATCAAACTGTTCCGCGACGGGGGTGCCCGTATCATTCCAGCTGATTTTTGCGTGGTCGATCGAGGGAGTGCTCACAAATGCCTCTTACACAGGAAAGGAAAAAGCAAATTGTACTGGCTCTAAGGAAAGCTGACCACTTATCAGCTTTAAAAACGCTATCATCCACTGCGAAATTAACGTCTAGGAAAGAATCATGAAACGAGCTGTCATTACAGGCATGGGGATTGTTTCCAGTATTGGTAACAACGTCAAAGAAGTGCTGGAGTCGCTCAAAGCGGGAAAATCTGGCATTAACTTTTCTCAGCAGTTTGCAGATATGAAGCTGCGCAGCAATGTTTGGGGTGATCTCAAACTCAACCCCGCCGACCATATTGATCGCAAAAGAATGCGCTTTATGGGTGACGCGGCGGGTTTTGCCTACCTAGCGATGGAACAGGCAATCGAAGACTCGGGCTTAGCCCCTGAGCAGGTTTCTAACCCACGAACTGGTTTAGTTGCCGGGTCGGGGGGCGCGTCATCCGTTAACCAAGTTACCGCCGTTGATACATTGCGCGAGAAAGGGGTTAAACGTGTTGGCCCTTACATGGTGCCGCGCACCATGTCATCAACTGTTTCAGCGTGTTTGGCGACTCCGTTCCAAATCAAAGGGGTGAACTACACCATGAGCTCTGCATGTGCGACTTCGGCACATTGTATCGGCCATGCCCTAGAGCTGATTCAACTGGGTAAACAAGATGTGGTGTTTGCCGGTGGCGGTGAAGAGCTGGATTGGTCGCTTACCATGATGTTTGACGCGATGGGAGCCCTTTCAACCAAATACAATGATGATCCGCAAAAGGCATCACGCACCTATGACGCGGACCGGGACGGTTTCGTCATTTCAGGTGGCGGCGGCATGCTGGTCGTGGAAGAGCTGGAGCATGCGTTGGCGCGTGGTGCGACCATCTACGGTGAAATTGTCGGGTACGGTGCAACGTCTGACGGGTATGACATGGTGGCACCGTCGGGTGAAGGCGCTGTGCGCTGTATGAATATGGCGATGCAAGATGTGGATGGCGAGGTTGATTACATCAATACGCATGGTACATCAACGCCTGTGGGTGATGTGAAAGAGCTAGGCGCAATTCAAGAAGTGTTTGGCGGTAAGAGCCCAGCCATTTCTGCGACTAAGTCAATGACAGGTCACGCGCTCGGTGCTGCTGGTGTGCACGAAGCCATCTATTCAACCTTGATGCTTGAACAAGGCTTTGTCGCGCCAAGTATCAATGTGGAGAACTTGGATCCCGCGGCTGAAGGGTTAGATATTGTGACCCAACCGCGAGAGCAAGCACTGACGCGCGTGATGTCGAACAGCTTTGGGTTCGGCGGTACCAACGCCACCTTGGTGATTGAAAAGTATCGCAGCTGATCCCGCGCCTGTTTCCAGGTTTGCAGAGAGACTCTGCCATCAGACACGGATCATTATCGTTGAGAGCCGTTAATGGTCTTTTCAGGTCCTGGATTTACCCGGCTTCGGCCGGGTTTTTTTATGTCTGAGGCCACCCGGTAAGCGGGGTAACCCGCTCAGCTGAAGGGTGTTTTCTTACCGTGAGACAGATACAATAACCTTCTCGCATTTAGCATCCGATAAGCGATGCACCGACTCACATAGGACGTTGAACGTGAAAATTGTCGTAGACGAAAACATGCCTTATGCCCAAACCTTGTTTAGTCAATTGGGTGAGGTGGTTGCATTACCCGGGCGCGCAATCCGTGCCGCGGATTTAATCGATGCTGATGCATTAATGGTGAGAAGCGTCACGCAAGTGAACCATGCGCTGATTGACGGTGCCACCCGTCTTCGTTTTGTCGGTTCAGCCACTGCTGGTGAAGATCATCTTGATTTTAACGCCTTGCACGCACAAGGCATCCATGGCACGGCAGCGCCAGGTTGTAATAAGGTTGGTGTCGCGGAATATGTGATCAGTGCTTTATTGGTATTGGCACAACAGCAAGGCTTTAAATTGACCGACCGCACAGTCGGTATTGTTGGCGTGGGTCATGTGGGAGACTACTTGGCTGCGCGGCTTGCGGCTCTTGGGATTACAACTTTGCTTTGCGACCCACCTCGTCAGGCTCGAGAGAACCTTGCTGACATGGTGGACATTGATACTCTGATCGCAAAATCGGACGTGGTCACTTTCCATACACCTTTGACCACGACTGGTGAGCACCCCACTTACCACCTCATGAATCAAGCTCGGTTAGAGGCGCTTGCGTCAGGCAGCATTTTGATAAATGCTGCGCGTGGCCCGATTGTTGACAACCATGCACTTAAAGCGCGGTTAGCACGAGGCGACATTGATGCGGTGTTGGATGTTTATGAACATGAGCCTGAGGTCGACCTTGCCCTTATGGACCAGCTCACGTTTGCCACACCTCATATTGCAGGCTATGGTCTGGAAGGAAAAGCCCGTGGTACCACCATGGTCTTTAACGCACTGTGTGAACACCTTGACTTGCCTCATCGTGTGCATGCCAGTGAGCTGCTGCCCACGGCGCCGATTCCACAGGTTGCCTTGGCACAGCCGTGGCAACAAAGCGATCTGATGGCACTGACCCAATTGGTCTACGATATTCGCCGAGATGACAGTGATTTTCGTCGTGCCATGCATACCGCAGGTGATGACAAACAGGCTCAGCGTACAGCCTTTGACCAATTGCGAAAAAATTACTGGGATCGACGCGAGTACAGTGCGATCACGGTAGCCGGACAGGCTGATTTCGGGTTACAGTCGCTGGCTAAGCTGGGCTTTAGTATTGAGGAGCATGCATGACACAAGCATTTGACGTTGCCATTTTGGGCGCAACCGGTGCGGTAGGGCGCACCATGATCGAGATTTTAGAAGAGCGCGATTTTCCCATTGGCACGCTACACCTCCTCGCCAGTGAGCGAAGTGCAGGTGAAACCATTAGCTTCAAAGGTGAGAGCTTGCGTGTGCAAAATGTCGACAAGTTTGATTGGACACAGGTTCAGCTTGGCTTGTTCTCGGCGGGCGCACAGGCTTCTGCGCACTGGGCGCCGATTGCAGCAGATGCGGGCGTCGTCGTTATCGATAACACGTCGCAGTTCCGCTATGACTTCGACGTACCCTTGGTGGTGCCTGAGGTGAACGCCGCCGCGATTGGTGACTTTCGTAACCGTAATATTATTGCTAACCCAAATTGCTCGACGATTCAGATGCTGGTGGCATTAAAACCTATTTACGATGCCGTCGGTATCGAACGCTTAAATGTGTCTACCTACCAATCGGTTTCTGGGTCAGGGAAAGCAGGCGTCGATGAGCTTGCCGGACAGACGGTTAAATTGCTTAACAGCCAAGATGCGGAGCCTGCGTTATACAGCAAGCAAATTGCTTTTAATTGTTTGCCCCAGATTGATCAGTTTATGGAAAATGGCTACACCAAAGAAGAAATGAAAATGGTGTGGGAAACTCAGAAAATTCTTGCCGATGAGATGATAGGGGTTAACCCTACTTGTGTGAGAGTGCCCGTGTTTTACGGTCATGCTGAAGCTGTGCACCTTGAGTGCCGTCAACCGATTGACGCGACGGAAGCGGTGGCGATCTTGAGTCAGCATGAACATATCGAGGTCTTTGAAGGGGAAGACTATCCTACACAGGTGAAAGAAGGCACTGGCTCAGATAAAGTGCTCGTCGGGCGTATTCGCAATGATATCAGCCACCCCAATGGACTTAACCTCTGGGTGGTGGCAGACAATGTGCGTAAAGGCGCAGCGACGAACTCAGTGCAAATTGCTGAAGTACTGGTTCGCGATTACCTTTAATCAACAAGCCTATGATCCGTAAAAGAGCGTGATAGCCCGCCCATCACCACACTAGGTTGATTGATACCCCATCCGTTGATGGGGTATTTTTTTAGGCATTAAATTTGCAACGATGGACGATACGCGACGTGTGACGATGCTATCATCGAGTCAAAACTGAGGCAGAGCGCCCACAGTTTGATCGCGCAACACACTTTTATATCACCAAACTACAGTTTTTAGCATGGCTTCCGATATAGTTAGATATTTAGTGAGGCCATTTTTGCCATAAGGGAGTGCGGGTGTGTCCAACGCACAGCAAAGTGAACAGTCTTCTTCTCAAACTCGATTGACCAAAACCCCGCATCGCGTTAAGCGGCATCTCATTGCCGTCGCAGGGGTATTGGCGGTTGCGCTTGTCAGTGTTTCAACGTTGCCGGTCGAAGCGGCAATACGCATTCTTGGTCCGCAAGATGAAATGGCGGCCGAAACCGCCTCGCCCCAACCGACGCCAGCGGTTGCATCGGCACAACAATATGGCCCAACTGGGGCCAACGAAACCTTGTGGTCGATTGCGACTCAAATGCGTCCTAATACGCAAGTAAGTGTGTATCAGACGCTCGGTGCGATTTTTCGTCTTAATACCGACGCATTCACCAACAACAATATTCATAGCTTGCAGCCGGGTAGCACCTTAGTGATGCCGACGCTGACGCAAATTGAGCGAGAAAGCACCCAGGACGTGATCAATCGGCTTGAAATTGATGAAGCGCGTAAGCAAGCCCAAAATACCACGCCCCTGAGCGAACAGGTTGAGCAACCGAGCCCACAACCACAGTCAGCACAAGCCGATAATAACCAAGCTGCGCAGACCCAACCAGCACCAAATAGCGAAGACGCGTCAGACGCCCAACCTAGTGGTGAGAGCTCGACAGCGAGCGCCCCAGAGCCACAAGTGGTACAAAACCTACAGTCTCAGCTGCAAGCCTCTGATCAAGAGATGACTCGCCTGGTTGAGAGCAATCATGTGCTCAAGGTCCGTCTGTCTGAAGTGCAGCACGAGTTGAGCGCGTTAAAAGAACAGGTAAGTGGTGATGCCGAGCTTAATAAAGAGATCCGAGCATTTTTAGAAACCCAGCGTCAGCAACAGGTGGCAAAGGATACCCAACCCCCATCCGCGGTTGAGTCTTTACTTGATAGCCCATTATTGCTTGCCATGTTGGCCATCATTCCTGGGGCCTTGATTGCAGGCGCGATATTCTTCTTCCTCGCACGTCGTAGAAAGCAAGAGGAAGACGCGGAAGAGCCTGCGGCGCTGGATCATGATGATATGGACGATATGCCTGTGGTCATGGTGCCCGATCCGGATGACGATGAAAGCGATGTTGACGATCCGCAAGATGACGATGAGCTAGAGATCACCGATGACGGTAAGGGATACGAGGATGTCGCGTTTGGCGATGATACCGACCTGGACGATCTGGATCTTGATGACGAACTCGATGACATGGCTGGCAATGAATCGAGTGTCGCGCCCACCAGCGATGATGCTATCGGTCTTGAAGACATGGAGCGCGCATTGGATGAGTTGGCAGATGCGCCGCCGGCTGATACGGAAAGCGCCGCCGATGACACATCATCCGACGATGACAGCGAATTAGAAACGGGCGAGGCAGAGCAACCTGAAGAGGAAATGAGTGCTGATGAAGCACTTGCCGCAGAGTGGGCCAAAGCGCTCGAAGAAGGCAATGACAGTGATGTCGACGATATCGATGCCTTGTTGGCAGGCGAAACGGGTGAAGACACGACTGCCGATGAGGTCTCCGCTGCTGATGAACCTGAGGACGAAAATACCGAGACCAAAGAACAGGCTTCACGAGAGAGCGAAAACAATGACGAGCAAGCGCCTAATGACGCCTTGTTTGACTCGGTGCTGGACGATGAGCCTGAGCTGGATTTAAGCCAAGATATTGACTTATCAGATGATGATAACGATGACGATGCCGTTTCTCTCGATAACACGACAGAGTTGCTTGATGAACTTGTCGGTGATGAAGAAGACGAGGACAGCTGGCTAAATGAAGGGGATGATACTGAGGACGAATTCGATGAAAGTAGTGATGCATTACTGGATGAAGTCTTAGACAAAGATGATGATCCTCATCTAGAAGATTCTGACGCTTTACTAGAAGAAGTGTTGGGGGATGACGATGAACCAGACCCACTCGCTGATGAGGACGATCCGGCACTGTGGGGAGAAGAAGATGACAGTGATCCGAACGAAGCGGAGCTCGAGCAACTTCTTTACACGTCGGATGAGCAATCAGAAGAAACACCTACAAGTGATCAAGGCTCAGAGACGCGCGTCGAGCAAGACGACGAGCCGCAAGCTGAGTTAAATGAAGATGACGCACCGGCGGACGAGCCAGCTGCACCAGAAGCGACTAGCGAGGCAGATGAAACGGCTGACGAGGACGCTGACGACGAACCGCAAGCCGAGTTAAACGAAGACGACGCACCGGCGGACGAATCGGGCACGCCAGAAGTTAGCGGCGAGGAAGATGAAACGGCCGACGAGGACGCTGACGACGAGCCGCAAGCCGAGTTAAATGAGGGCGACGATGCACCGGCGGACGAATCGGCCGTGCCAGAAGCGACTCGCGAGGAAGATGAAACGGCTGACGATGACGCTGACGACGAACCACAAGACGAGTTAAGTGAAGACGACGCTCCAGCGGACGAGCCAGCTGAGCCAGAAGCGACTATCGAGGCAGATGAAACGGCTGACGAGGGCGCTGACGACGAGCCGCAAGCAGAGTTAAATGAGGACGATGCACCGGCGGACGAGCCAGCTGCGCCAGAGGCTACCGGCGAGGCAGATGAAACGGCTGACGACGAGCTGCAAGCCGAGTTAAACGAAGACGACGCACCGGCGGACGAATCGGCTAAGCCAGAGGCGACTCGCGAGGTAGATGAAACGGCCGACGAGGACGCTGATGACGAACCGCAAGCAGAGTTAAACGAAGACGATGCTCTAGCGGACGAGCCAGCTGAGCCAGAGGCGACTCGCGAGGCAGATGAAACGGCTGACGAGGGCGCTGACGACGAGCCGCAAGCAGAGTTAAATGAGGACGATGCACCGGCGGACGAGCCAGCTGCGCCAGAGGCTACCGGCGAGGCAGATGAAACGGCTGACGACGAGCTGCAAGCCGAGTTAAACGAAGACGACGCACCGGCGGACGAATCGGCTAAGCCAGAGGCGACTCGCGAGGTAGATGAAACGGCCGACGAGGACGCTGATGACGAACCGCAAGCAGAGTTAAACGAAGACGATGCTCTAGCGGACGAGCCAGCTGAGCCAGAGGCGACTCGCGAGGCAGATGAAACGGCTGACGAGG